>NZ_MRCS01000002.1 GCF_002303925.1 Pseudomonas sp. ACN8 | reverse complement strand
AAGGAACTGGTGCGTAATCTGTTTCTGTTCTGCTATGCCCGGGCGTTGCGCCCGCACAGTGAATTGCACAATAAGATCGAACTATGAGCGACACCCAAAAAACTGTGGGAGCCAGCCTGCTGGCGATGGTATCAACGCGGTCTTGAAGAAAAAACCGGTCGCCCCTATCGCCAGCAGGCTGGCTCCCACATCAGTCTGTCATGCAGACAGGCCGGGCCTTACAGAACGTCAAGCAGTTCGACGTCGAACACCAGTACGCTGTGCGGCGGGATGCTGCCAACGCCTTGAGCGCCGTAAGCCAGTTCGCTCGGCACGTACAGACGCCATTTGCTGCCGGCGTTCATCAGTTGCAGGGCTTCGGTCCAGCCGGCGATCACGCCGCCAACCGGGAATTCCGCAGGCTCGCCGCGCTCGTAGGAGCTGTCGAACACAGTGCCGTCGATCAGAGTGCCGTGGTAGTGAGTACGCACGGAGTCTTCACGGGATGGCTTGGCGCCCTCACCAGCGGTCAGCACTTCGAACTGCAGGCCGGAAGCCAGAGTGGTGATGCCGTCACGCTTGGCGTTTTCAGCCAGGAAGGCCAGGCCTTCGCCAGCAGCCGCTTCAGCCTTGGCTGCAGCTTCGGCTTGCATGATTTCACGGATGACTTTGAAGCTTGCGGACATTTCTTCCTGACCCACACGGCTTGGCTTGCCGGCGAATGCGTCGGTCAGACCTGCCAGGATCGCGTCCAGGCTTACGCCCGGTGGCGGGTTGTCGCGCAGTTGGTCGCCCAGCTGACGGCCAATACCGTAGCTGACGCGGGTTTCGTCGGTGGACAGATTTACTTCGGACATGACACTGCTCCGCTGTGCGGGCGGCTCGGGAACTTGCCATGCGTGCACAGCGCGTCCCGGAGCGCCCGGAACCAAAAGGGCCAGCAGACTAGCACAGATGTCATGCCATTGATGAGGGACCTCAGGCGATCGGCACCTTCAGGTTTTCCTCCACATCGGCAACCAGACCGCACATTTCGTCATGCACGACCGTGTGCACGAGGTTGAAGTGCAACTTGGGAAAGGAGCGCAGCACATCACGGGCATGCTCCACCGAACGCAGGCTCATCATATGCCCGTGCGTATCGCTCAAGGGATACGCCGTGCCGTGCATCCGCGCCTCCAGCAGATAGATACCGCCCTCCATCGAGATCAGGTTCAGCTCATCGACCTTCCCGGCGACGGCATACGCATTCAACTCTTGCAGGTTCATGAGCGCACCTCACGCAGTAACGAGCCTTTTTACAGGGATAGGCTTCGGCGCATCAAAGCACAAGCCACAAACGACGCCGCCCGTCTGTTTTGCAACAGACGGGCGGCGTGTTTCATGGGGCCGGCAATGGATCAGTGCTTGGTGACTTTATCCAGGTAACCCATGGCAAATGCCGAGACCACGAAGGTCATGTGGATGATCACGTACCACTGCAAATGTTCAGGATCGACGTTCTTGGCGTCCATGAAGATGCGCAGCAGGTGAATGGACGAGATCGCCACGATCGATGCGGCTACCTTCATCTTCAGCGACGAAGAGTCCATGGTGCCCAGCCAGTTGAGCTTTTCCTTGCTGTCGTCGATGTCCAGTTGCGAGACGAAGTTCTCGTAGCCGGAAATCATCACCATCACCAGCAGACCGCCCACCAGGGCCATGTCGATCAGAGACAGCAGTACCAGGATCAAGTCCGATTCGGCCATCGAAAACACGTTCGGGATGACGTGGAAGACTTCCTGAAAGAATTTCAGTGCCAGCGCCAACAGCCCGAGAGACAGACCGAAATAGATCGGCGCCAACAGCCAGCGCGAGGCGTACATTGCATTTTCGATAAAGCGTTCCATTGAATCTCACATGTTGGGCTGAAAACGGCGCGAGTATACCAGCCACCCGTCTATAGCCAGAAGCTGCCAGAAACCGTCGAAAAATCCATCACCTGCGCCGGTGTATCAAAGTTTTTCTGCTAGTGTCCAAATCATTGGCTGCTCAGTGATGTCGGACAGGAAGACTGGAAATGGATGTGCGATTGCCTTTGACGAGTGCCGGAATTTGCCTGGCGCTGCTGCTGAGCGGCTGCTCGCCCAGCGACGAAAAACGCCAGGTCAGTCTCGAAGAAAAAACCGCGCAGTTCGAAAAGTCGCTGGACGCCATCCAGGATCCGAAACTCAAGGATGCCGTGTCGGAGCTGGGCGGCTCACTGCTGCTGCTCGAACGCGCGCAACTCAAGCTCGACAGCAAGCCGGTGGAAACCGAATACGGCGAAGACGCCCTCGCCATGCTCAAGCACTACCCGAGCCCGCAGGCCTTGGTCGACACCTACATCAACGGGTTATTCGTGTTGCAAAAGGACTCCGGTTCCGACTACCTGACCGATTTGCAGCCAGTGTTCCCTTTCACTTTCAGCGTTCCTGCCGCTTTTTTGTTTCCCCATGGCCTGGAATGGCAGTCGGTCACGCTAAGCAACAAACGGGTGATCCCCTTCCAGCCGGAGTGGTCGGAAACCGACCCCGGCATTCAGCTCAGCCCATCGAGTTCCAACCTGACCAACCCCGATGACCTGACCGTGGCCTACCCCTTCATCGAAGGCCTCGACATCGACAGGACGCAGCAACCGCAACCGGTAAGCCTGCAAGGCAAAGTCGAAGTCATCGCGCCACGCCGTCTCTACAGCTTCGACCTGACGAAAAAGGACGTAGGCCAGACCCGCACCAATGACAACCTGAGCGTCACCCTGCTCTCATTGACGAACAACTACGCGGAAATCGAATACAACAACAGCGCGCCACTGGCCCCCGAGCTCAGTGAAACGCCGCTCAACCCGCTGATCGTCCAGGCCAGGGACAGCACCGGGCAATTCATTGCGCGCGCCGGCTCAATCAACGAAACCTCGGTACAAATTGCCTTCTATCAGCAACAGCTGGCCAAGATGCAGCAGCAAAAAAGCTGGAGCGAGGCCCTGGAAAAACAACTCGACGAAGAACAACGCAACTTTGAGAAACAGCAGGCTCGG
Source organism: Pseudomonas sp. ACN8 (assembly GCF_002303925.1). Taxonomy (GTDB): domain Bacteria; phylum Pseudomonadota; class Gammaproteobacteria; order Pseudomonadales; family Pseudomonadaceae; genus Aquipseudomonas. Next base: position 203,445 of record NZ_MRCS01000002.1, on the reverse strand, counting down.
CATTATTCGAAGGTGTACTTCAACGGGACGATCGAAACCCTCGAAGTCAGCCTGCTGGATTTTTCCGCCGTCACGGTCACCCGAAAGGACCTCGACCTGCCGATCCGGCGCTTCGATGCCAATACCACGGACAAGTCCATCCAGCCCTTGAACCTGTCCGTGGTGGTCTACGACGACCAGGCGGCGGGCTGGCTGAAAGGGGCAACGCTGAGCGAGGATCAGCTGAAAAAGAACGTCAGCATCAGTCAGTCGGTCGACGACCCCAGCGCTGCGCGAATCGAATTCACTCACCTGCGCACCTTCAACGATGAACTGCTCGGCACATCGTTCAACCCCGGTGAAAGTCCGGTGAGCTTCTTTACCGAAGACACGCTTGGCAAACGCGACGAGCCGATCGAACTGCCGTCCGAGGCGTACCAGATCGATCCCCTGCGCGGCATCATCACTTACGACCTGAATCTGTTTCCGCAAACCCCGGCCTATGCGGTGGGCTCGATGCCGCTGTTCCTGGCCACGGTCGACAAGCAAACCGTCGAAGCCCGTCAACTGCCCAAGGGCCTCGCGCTCAAAGACAATGCACTGGTGGTGGACCTGAAGGCATTTCCCGCCCAGGACTGGCGCTTTTTCGCCAAGGACGACAGCGGGAATTACTTGAAGGAGATTCTATCGGTCAGCCATGGCGCGAGCGCACAGGGTCCGGCGCAGTTTGCCGTGCATTACTTCTACGGGCAGCCTACGCGCCTGGAAACCTACCAGCGCACTGACCTCGCCACCGTGCAATATGGTTTCGAAGTCAAACTCGACAAGGCCGACATGACACGCCTTGATCAATAGTGCCACTCAGTGCTCGGGGTGGAACTCGAAGCCGCCCATGTTCCGGCAGCGACCGCCGTTGATTTCCCGCAGTTGCGCTTGCAGATGCAGGCACCAGATTTGCGGATCGTCGGCCAACTCGTAGCCATGCAGGGTCAGGCTTTCAACGATGGTGTCGAGGATTGATTCAGCGACGAACGGACCATGAAACGGGCCTTGGGCCTTGATGGCCGAAGGTTGTTCACCGGCCATTCCGGCGGCGAACAGCAGAGTCCACATGCCCGTATCTCCCGCCAATGGACGGATGGCACATTCGATACGGGTCACAAGGCCCAGGCATTGACGGGTGAGGCAGAGGTTGCGCGACATGGCGGCGACCCTCGGTAGATCCGGTATTCAGCCCCCATGGGAAGGCTGTTTCGATCCTGTGATTACTGTCGACATCCTTGAGCAGAGAATAGAAGAAAAGTCTGGCTTGCAGACCGGAGCAGGACCGAAAGGCGCCGAATGGTCATAGTGTGAATATTGACGTCATTTCGACGACGCTTTTCCAGTAATCCATACATAAAAATGTGGGAGCCTGTTCGCGAAAGCGGACCGTCATTCAACACATGGGTTGAATGTCAGTCCCTCATCGCGAGCAGGCTCGCTCCCACAGTAGAGCGGTGTGAGTTAGCTCAAGTGTGCATCAAGCCGGTTTGGTTTCCGCCAATGCCTCTTGCGCCAACTCCTTCTCGGCTTCCTTCAGATCATCTTCGCTGATCATTTCCGCGATAACCCGCAGACGCTCCACGACCCGCGCGTTCACGCTGCCTTCAGGGAACTCGCCATTCTCGTCCGGCTCGCCGGCCGGCTCACCGACCAACAAGCTCAAGGCTTCGTCGGCCTGACGGACCGCGTAGACATGGAACTGCCCCGCACGCACAGCCGCCAGCACCTTCTCGTCAAGCATCAGCGTGGCGACGTTGGCATGAGGAATGATTGCTCCCTGCTCACCGGTCAACCCGCGGGCTTCGCACAGCCGGAAGAAGCCCTCGATCTTCTCGTTGACCCCGCCGACCGCCTGCACTTCGCCGAACTGGTTGATGGAACCTGTGATGGCAAAGCACTGCTTGAGCGGGGTTTTCGACAAGGCCGAAATCAGGGTGCAAGCCTCGCCAAGGGAAGCACTGTCGCCATCGACATAACCGTAGGATTGCTCCAGGGCGATGCTCGCGGAAATCGCCAGGGGAAACTCCTGGGCGTAGCGGCTGCCCAGATAACCGGTAAGGATCATTACGCCTTTGGAGTGGATTGGCTGGCCGAGGTTGACCTCGCGCTCGATATCGACGATACCGCTGCCACCCGGGTACACCGTGGCGGAAATCCGCGCCGGCACACCGAAAGCCGAGTCGCCGACTTCCAGCACGGTCAAGCCGTTGCACTTGCCGACCGCTGCGCCAGCGGTGTCGATCAGGATGATCCCGGCCAGCATGTCGTCGAGAATCCGCGCCGACACCCGCCCGGTCCGCGTGGCCTTGGCCTTGAGCGCGCGCTCGATGTGCCCCGCGTCGGTCATTTCATCGCCAGCCAGGTGACGAATGAAATCCGCCTCGCTGACCAGCTGGAACAAATCACCGATACGCGCCGACAAGCGCCCCTGGTGCTCCGCCAGACGCGCACTATAGGTCGCCAGGCGTGCCACCGCATCGGCGGTCAGAGGTGCCATGCCTTCTTCGGAAGTGCGGGTCTTGAGCAACTGGGCGAACTGCTCCAGGCTCTCGTCGACCATCGGGATGTCTTCGTCGAAATCCACCAGGACGCGGAACATCTCCTGGAAGTCCGGATCGAGGTCTTGCAGCGTGTAATACAGCTGACGGGCCCCGATGATGACGACCTTGACCTGCAACGGAATGTGTTGCGGGGTCAGGGTGACGGTGGCCAGACGACCCAGCTCACCGAGTGGCGATTCCATTTTCAGCTTGCGCGATTGCAGGGCTCGTTTCAGCGCATCCCACACGAATGGCTCGCTGAGCATTTTGTCCGCTTCAAGGATCAGGAAACCGCCGTTGGCCCGGTGCAAGGCACCCGGCCGCAGTTGGCGATAGGTGGTGTACAGCGCGCCCTGATCGGTGCTGTATTCGATGCGCCCGAAAAGGTTTTCGTAGGTCGGGTGCGGCTCGAACACCACCGGCGCACCGCCGCTGGCCGAGTGACCGACCACCAGGCTCGGCGCGTATTGTTCTTCCAGCAATTTGCGGGCGACTGCGTCGGTCTTGCTGTCATCTACCAACTGCTCGACCACGGTCTTGAGCAAGTACACCTGCATCGCTTGCAGATAACCGCATACCGCCGCGTTCTCGGCGTACTTCTCCGACAATGGCGACAACAATGGCTGCAAGGCCAGGGTGATGGTTTCTTCGTTCAGATGACGCAGCTGATTGCTCGACTCGCGCTTCCATTGTGGCAGGCTGGCGAGTTCTTCGTTCAGGCGCTCCTCCAGTGCCGAAATATCCTCGTGAAAGCGGTCGCGCTCGGCTTCCGGCAACTGGGCGAACTCAGCTTCGTCCAACGCCTTGCCGTCGCCCATTGGGGTGAAGGCGATATTGCTGGCGTCGCGGTACAGCGCGACGTCCTTTTCCAGGGCCAGACGCTCGATGACGTCCAGGGCCTTGTCGTAGCGCTGGTTGAAGGCGCGGTCGATGCCGCTTTTCTTCTGCTGGTAGGACGGATGCTCGAAGACTGCCGGAAATGTCGCCAGCAGGTTGTCGATCAACACGTTGATATCACCAATGAAGTTACCGGCAGTGCCCGACGGCAACTCCAGGGCACGTGGTTCGCGCGGTTCATCGAAGTTGTTGACGTAGACCCAGTCCGCCGGGGTCTGCAGGCGCTTGCCTTCGGCCTTGAGGTAGCGTTTGACGAACGAGAACCGGCCAGTGCCGGGCTCGCCCATGACGAATACGTTGTAACCGGGGCGTGGCATGGCCACACCGAACTGCAAGGCTTCGACCGCGCGTTCCTGGCCAAGCACACCGCGAAAGGGCTCCAGATCATTGGTGGTAGAGAAGCTGAACTGTTCAGCGGAAAACGGACGGGTCAGCGCTTCGGGCGCTAGACGCAAGCTGGCAGCAACAGGATCAGGCATCGGGCTTCCTTACAATCAGGCGGGGCAGATGGCAGCATTCTGGCGCTGCCCATGCCCGACTGGCAAGGAGCGCCGCAGGCCTGAGCATCGTCAATCGGCCAACCCCAGGCGGGCCGGGCTTGCGCCGGTGTTTCCCATGAATGTTTTGCAAAAAATCACGGAACCCCGTGATCGTGCCTAAACTCCAAACTGCGCGGCTGGGCTAATGCCCGGCCCACTGGCACCGGAACGGTCTGCAGGAAAACTCGCCGAGCGGCGATCAGGCAAGGCGAAAGCAGGCGAGGAAGCGGAGTGTAGGGACCTACATGAGCATTCCGAGCCTGCTTTCAACGCAGTATGATCGTCGCGCAGGCAGTTTGCGTGCAGAGCTGGGGCCAGAATCCCTTGTCTATTGGTATGCACACAAAGAGAACAAAGCTATGAAACGGATTCTTCTTGGTACTCTCTTCACCGCTGTATCCATCAATGCCATGGCGCAAGCGCCAGGCGGCCCGGATTGCGGTTGGGGCAACATGCTGTTCGAAGGCCAGCGTGGTACTCCGGCTCACTTCCTGGCATCCACCACCAACGGCACCTCCGGCAACGCAACCTTCGGCATGACCTCCGGCACCAACGGTTGCGCAACCAATTCGGCGCTGACCTATGGCGGCAAATCCTGGTTTGCCATGAATGGCATGATGAACGAACTGTCCGAAGACATGGCCAAGGGGCAGGGCGAAGCGCTGACCACCTATGCCGTGGTACTGGGCGTGGCACCGGAAGACCGTGCGCACTTCGCCGCCGTCACTCACGAGCACTTCCAGCAGATCTTCAGCAAAGCTGACGTGACCGCAGAAGACGTGCATACCAATACTCTGGCCGTGCTCAAAGCCGACCCCCGTCTGGCCAAGTACGCGACTCAAGCTTAAGCTCGACCCGCCCCCGCTTCTTTCGGGAAGCGGGTTTTATTTTTTGGACCTGCCCCTCTTTGGGTCTTTTTCTCAAGTATTTAAGTTGCCTTCTATGCTCAAACGCCTTGCCTGGCTGGCGCTGTGTGTCTGCGCCCCGCTGTCCGCCTCGCCTAACATCGACCCACAACGTTTGCAGCAACTGGCCAACGACCCTTTCTGGATATCCCTGGGCCATTACGAAACCGCCAAGCTCGGCGGCTGGCGCAGCTATGTCAGTGACCGCAGGTTCTTCCTCGCCCCTGACGGCAATGAACACCCGGACCATGAACTGGCGGCGACCGTACAAGCCTTGTACGCACCGGCCAGTACCGGTGAAACACACGCTCAATGCGTCTACCCGGCCCGCACCCGCTGGCTGAAAGAACAACTCGGCCTGACCGGCCTGCCAACGCCGGACTGCGTCGGGTTCAAGCAATGGTTCAAGGACGTCTCGCCCGACAGCGCGGTGATGATCTTCCCGGCGGCTTACCTGAACAGCCCGTCCTCGATGTTCGGCCATACCCTGTTGCGCATCGACCAGGCCGAAGTGAAGAGCGACAAGACTTCTCTGCTCAGTTACGCGATCAATTTCGGTGCCTACATCGAGGGCTCCGACAACAGCATCATCTATGCCTGGAAAGGCCTGATGGGCGGCTATCCCGGCCTGTTCGCGATGGTGCCCTATCAGGAAAAGCTCTCGGAATACCGCAGCCTGGAAAACCGCGACCTGTGGGAGTACCGCCTGAACCTGACCCAACAGGAAACCGCGCGCATGGTCGAGCATGTCTGGGAGCTGAAACAGATCAAGTTCGACTATTTCTTCTTCGACGAAAACTGCTCATACCGCTTGCTGGAACTGCTGCAAGTGGCCCGCCCGGGCCTGCGCCTGACCGAGCAATTCCCGCTCACGGCCATCCCGACCGACACCGTCAAAGCCGTGAAAAATGCCGGACTGGTGGAGTCCATCCAGTATCGTCCGTCCCGTGAGCGCGAACTGCTCAGCCGCGCCGAGCCGTTGAATCCTGAAGAACAGCAATGGGTGCTGAAAGTCAGCGCCGATCAGAAACAATTGCAAGACCCGGCGTTCAAGGCGCAACCCCGCGACCGTCAGGCGCTGATCATCGATGCGGCCTATCGTCTGGAGCGTTACCGCGCCAACGGCCAGGAACGCGATCCCGCGCGCGCCCAGCGCAGCTTTGAACTGCTGCGGGCAATCAACCAGAACCCGGCGCCGGAACTGGATATCCCGCAACCGGGCCTGCCTGAGGACGGTCACGAGTCGCGCACCTGGCAGCTCGGCCTCGGCACCCGTGGCGATAAAGCCTTTGGCGAATATGGCTTGCGCATGGCTTATCACGACCTCAATGACAACAATGAAAGCTTTCCCCTCGGCGCGCAGATCGAAATCCTCCAATTGAAACTGCGCCAGTACGAAGGCAATGACTGGCAAGTGCAGCAACTGGACCTGGCCACCATTCGCTCCATGACTCCGCGTAACGAGCTGCTGCAACCGCTGTCATGGCAAGTCACCGGCGGTCTGGAGCGAGTGCCGGGCAAGCACGATGACCAGACCCTGGTCAGCCACGTCAACGGCGGTGGTGGTGGCACATGGCATCTGGGCGATGACATGCTCGGCTTTGCCTTGGGCACGGTGCGTATCGAGCACAACAACGACTTCGCCGCGTTCATTGTTCCGGCCGCTGGCTTCAACACGGGTGTGCTGTGGAAAAACCCGCTGGGCAACCTGAGCCTGGAAGCCAAGGGCGACTTTTTCGCCAATGGAGAAGTGCGCCGTAGCCTGAGCCTGAATCAGCAATGGGAAATATCCCGCAACCTCGGACTGCGCCTGAGCGCCCAGCGCGAGTTCAGCCATTTGGCGACGGCCGAGAACGAAGTGATGCTTGAGCTGAAGTGGTATCACTACTGACCTGACACACCACTCGCTCCCACAGGGGTTATGTGGCGTTCAACAAAATGCATGCACACCTTTCACCCCCCCGACGAATCCACTTCTAGACTTTATCTATGAGTCGCGTATCGGCTTGGGAGAGTGAGACGTGGTGGTATGTGGGATGGCTTGCTTTAAAGCCTGGCAGCAGCAGAAGGATCAGGCCGCCGCCCGGGCCTGTCACTCGCCATAAGTCGCTTTCAGACATCCAGTGAAACCAAATGCCTGCGACCATGGCCCAAATCCTATACCGGGAGAATTCCATGAGCCGTGCCTTCGTCAATGAAGATAACGCCGCCGCGCAAGCCGATCAGCCAGTCGAACGGCAGATCAGCGCGCAGCCCAATTACGTCACGCCGCAAGGCCTGAACCTGTTGCAGGGAAAAGTCACCGAACTGCAAACCCTGCACGCCGAACAATCGGCAAAAGGCGAGCAGGCCGACAAGCAGCGCCTGGCGGATCTCGAACGTGATCTGCGTTACTTCAAGCAGCGCTTGGGCAGCGCTCAGGTAGTACCCACCGCGACGTCGACCGAGAAAGTGCAGATCGGCAGTTGGGTGACCTACGCCGATGAGCACGCCACCGAGCGCCGGGTACAACTGGTGGGCGAAGATCAGGCCGATGCCGCCCACGGCCTGATCAATTGGGGTTCACCACTGGGACGGGCACTGCTCGGTGCGCGACTCAACGATGAAGTGCTGTGGCAGCGCCCTGCCGGGGATCAACTGATTGAGGTGATCCGTATCGAACCGGCTTAGACAACGCCCTGGGCCAGCATGGCATCGGCGACCTTGACGAAGCCGGCAATGTTTGCGCCCTTGACGTAGTTGACCCGGCCGTCCTTCTCACCGTAATGCACGCAAGCGTGGTGAATCGACTGCACGATCGCGTGCAGCTTGCTGTCCACTTCGCCGCCGGTCCATGCCAGGCGCATGGCGTTCTGCGACATTTCCAGCCCGCTCACCGCTACACCACCGGCGTTGGACGCCTTGCCCGGCGCGAACAGAATGTCGGCTTCGATGAACAGGTCCACCGCCTCGAGAGTGGTCGGCATGTTCGCGCCTTCGGCCACGCAGATGCAGCCGTTGCGCAGCAAGGTGCGAGCGGCTTCGGCATCCAGTTCGTTTTGCGTCGCGCACGGCAGCGCGATGTCGCAGCTCAGACTCCATGGCAGCTCACCGGCGCGGAACTCCAGGCCAAAGCGACCGGCCAGTTCACGGATGCGCCCGCGCTGTACATTTTTCAGTTCCAGTACCGCCAGCCATTGCTCCTCGGTCAAACCGCTTTCGCAATACAAGGTGCCTTCGGAGTCGGACAGCGAAATCACTTTACCGCCCAGATCCATGACCTTGCGCGCTGCGTATTGCGCAACGTTGCCGGAGCCGGAGATCGCTACGCGTTTACCTTCAACGGCCAGGCCGCGACGCTTGAGCATTTCTTCGGCGAAGTACACGCAACCGAAACCGGTGGCTTCCGGGCGAATCAGGCTACCGCCGTAGCTTGGGCCTTTGCCGGTCAGCACGCTGGTGAACTGGTTGCTCAGGCGCTTGTACTGGCCAAACAGGAAACCGATTTCCCGCGCGCCGACACCGATATCACCGGCCGGTACGTCGACGTCAGCACCGATGTGGCGGTACAACTCGCTCATGAACGCCTGGCAGAAGCGCATGACTTCCGCGTCGCTTTTGCCTTTGGGGTCGAAGTCCGAACCGCCCTTGCCGCCGCCCATGGGCAATGACGTCAGGGAGTTTTTGAAGGTCTGCTCGAAGGCGAGGAATTTCAGGACGCCCATGTTCACCGACGGATGGAAACGCAGGCCACCCTTGTACGGCCCGATCGCGCTGTTCATCTGGATGCGGAAGCCGCGATTGACCTGGACCTTGCCCTGATCGTCGACCCACGACACGCGAAACACCACCGCCCGCTCCGGCTCGCAGATGCGTTCCAGGATGCCGGAGGTCAGGTAATGCGGATTGGCTTCAAGAAACGGCCACAGGGTACGCAGGACTTCTTCGACAGCCTGGTGAAATTCGGGTTGGTCCGGGTCGCGTTTTTTCAAGCGCGCAAGGAAGGATTCGACGGATTCGACGGATTCGATCATGGAAAAGTCTCGGCAAATTTATTGTCGTTGGAGGTGATTGAGCCGGACTGTAACAAACGATTCGCGCACAAGAACAGCGCAAAATGTCGCGATTATGAAATTAAATGGTGCACAGGATATAAATTAACCTGGTTTTTTGACCATTCTTGCACCTGAATGGGGATTCACAATTCAAGTCTTGCACCATCAGGTACACCGCCATCGCGAGCAGGCTCGCTCCCACAAGGGATGTATGCTGGATTGGGATTTGTGGCCTCCACAAAACCCTGTGGGAGCGAGCTTGCTCGCGATGAATGCGCCGCGGTATCGCTGAAAAAAAGCACAAAAAAACGGAGCCCGAAGGCTCCGCTCTTTATGCAACCAACCCGAAATCAGGCCAGTTTCTTGTGCCGTACACGATGCGGCTGGGCAGCCGCTTCGCCGAGGCGTTTTCTACGATCGGCTTCGTACTCGGTGTAGTTGCCTTCGAAGAACACCGCTTGCGAGTCGTCTTCGTACGCCAGGATGTGAGTCGCGACGCGGTCCAGGAACCACCGGTCGTGGGAGATCACAATGGCGGCGCCCGGGAAGTCCAGCAGGGCTTCTTCCAGGGAACGCAGAGTTTCGACGTCGAGGTCGTTGGACGGTTCGTCGAGCAGCAGGACGTTGCCGCCCTCCTTCAGGGTCAGGGCCAGGTGCAAGCGACCGCGCTCACCACCGGACAGGTCCTTGACGAACTTCTGCTGGTCGCCGCCCTTGAAGTTGAAGCGACCGACATAGGTACGCGACGGGATCTCGTAGTTGCCGATGCGAATCTGGTCGGAACCGTCGGAGATCTGCTGGAACACGGTCTTGCTGCCGTCCAGGTCCTCGCGGCTCTGATCCACACAAGCAAGCTGCACGGTTTCACCGACTTCGATGCTGCCCGAATCCGGCGTTTCCTTGCCCATCAGCATGCGGAACAGTGTCGACTTACCGGCACCGTTACCGCCGATCACGCCAACGATGGCGCCTTTAGGCATGGAGAACGACAGGTTGTCGATCAGCACGCGGTCGCCATAGCCCTTGGTGACGTTCTTGAATTCGATGACCTTGTCACCCAGGCGCGGACCGGCCGGGATGTAGATCTCGTTGGTTTCGCTGCGTTTCTGGAATTCCTGCGACTGCATTTCTTCGAAGCGTTGCAGACGAGCCTTGGATTTCGACTGGCGGGCCTTGGCGCCTTTGCGCACCCACTCCAGTTCTTCCTTCATGGCTTTTTCGTGGGCCGACTGCTGCTTGGATTCGGCAGCCAGACGATCGGACTTGGCTTCCAGCCAACCCGAATAGTTACCCTCGTAAGGAATGCCCGCGCCGCGGTCGAGCTCCAGGATCCAGCCGGCAACGTTGTCCAGGAAGTAACGGTCGTGCGTGATCGCGACCACGGTGCCCGGGAAGTCGTGCAGGAAGTGCTCAAGCCACGCAACGGAGTCGGCGTCCAGGTGGTTGGTCGGTTCGTCGAGCAGCAGCATGTCCGGGGCGGACAGCAGCAGGCGGCACAGGGCCACACGACGCTTCTCACCACCGGACAGGACTTCAACCTTGGCGTCCCAGGCCGGCAGACGCAGCGCGTCGGCGGCGACTTCCAGTTGACGATCGAGGTTGTGACCGTCACTGGCCTGCAGGATCGCTTCGAGCTTGGCCTGTTCGGCAGCCAGTTTGTCGAAGTCGGCGTCTTCTTCAGCGTAAGCCGCGTAGACCTCATCCAGGCGAGCCTGGGCGTTCTTGATCACGCTGACCGCTTCCTCGACCACTTCACGCACGGTCTTGGTCGGGTCCAGGATCGGCTCTTGCGGCAGATAACCGATATTCAGCTCCGGCATCGGACGGGCTTCGCCCTCGAACTCGGTGTCGACGCCGGCCATGATTTTCAGCAGCGTGGACTTACCCGAACCGTTGAGGCCGAGTACGCCGATCTTGGCGCCGGGGAAGAACGACAGAGAAATGTTTTTCAGGATTTCCCGCTTCGGCGGAACAACTTTGCCCAGCCGATGCATGGTGAATACGTATTGAGCCATGGAGAACCTTGGGTCAGTGACAGATGAATGATTGGAGCGCAGGCGATGCCCGGGCCAGACCGTGCGCGTCGTCCGTAAGAGGCGACGCTGAAAAAGTCTGAGTCTAGGAGCTGGTCCAGACGCTGTTAAAATGTAACGAGCGAAGGAAAGACAAGGCGAAAACAGGCGAGGACGCGGAGTTTACGAGTTGTAAATGAGCAGTCCGAGCCTGTTTTCAACGCAGTATTTCCGAGAGCAGTAGTTTTAGCAGTGTCTGGGCTCCCGCGTAACCGGCAAAGCTACCTGAATGACCGGTGGCAGTCCAGCCGACGGGCAGGGGCTGGCACTTCGCCACAACTCAAGGCATGCTAGCCGCCCTTCGGGCGTCCGGCTTATAGTGCACGTCGCGCCAGTCCAGCCATACCGCAGGATTACAGCTTGTCCATTGTCCCTCCGCCTCTGACTTCCAGTGCGCCGGCCACAGCGCCCGGCTCCCCCCTGCGCGGAACCTTGAAGGGCACCTTGGCGACACTCGTATTGTTGCTGCTGGCCCTGCTGTTCTGGCAGTTGCTCGACCAACTGCGGGAAACCCAGAAGAACCAGCGCCAGTACACCATCGACTACACCGCCGATCTGGCCGCGCAGGTCAGCCTGAACATGGCGCTCAACGCACAGATCGCCCTCAACCTGTTACCGATCGTCGAGCAACCGCGGGACGCCGATGAACTGCAGGCCCTGTTGCGCAAGTTGCAACAGTCGCTGCCTGATCTGCGCAGCCTGGCGTTGCTCAGCCCCTCGGGAAGAGTCATCAGCGACAGCGCTCCCGTCAGCGATGACAGCGACTACCTGGGTGAACTGGTACGCCGCAGCCACGCCCAGGCGCACTATTTCAGCAACGCCACCGACGGTTCCGTGGTGCATTTATTGTTGCATCAGGCCAGCGGCAGTTCCCGAGGCTATTGGGTCTTGCGCCTGACACCCACCTTCTTTTCGTCCCTGACCAAGCAACGCGAGGCCGGCGGCCGCCCGTTGTGGCTGGTGGAGAACCGCATCAATCATCAGATCATCAGCCGTGACGAAGCGCTGCCCTCGGTCAATCCGGGCACGCTGACCGCGGACGATGTCGCCAACAGCGTGCTGACCGTTGCGCTGAGCAGCAGCGATTGGCAACTGCGCGGCTTGTTCGACCGCCAGCGCGTGCTGGAAGAGCTGCTGCCGGCATTCATCGGCAAATGCCTGCTGGGCCTGGCGTTTTCCATGCTGCCGTTCCTCGCCTTGCTCAACACGCGCCGGCGTCAACGCCAGCTGAATGAAGGCCGCCGGCGCTACCAGGACATTTTCGAAGGCACCGGCGTGGCCTTGTGCGTCCTCGACATGTCCGGGCTCAAGGTCTTTTTCGACAAGGCACAGCTGCAGGGCAGCGAGCAACTGCAAGCGTGGCTGGCGATCCCGGAGCAACGCCGGCCATTGCTCAAGGAACTGCGGATCACAGAGGTCAACCAGGTAGCGCTGCAACTGCTTAATGTCGATAGCGCCGACAAAGCCTGGAAACTGCTGATCGACGGTAATCCACAAGACGGCACCACCATCGGCGACCAGGTGCTCGATGCGATGCTCAACCAGCAGCAACAGCTCGAGCTGGAAATCAAGCTCCAGGACGCCAGTGGTCGCGACCAGCACCTGTGGCTGGTGCTGCGCCTGCCGCAAACCCCGGACGACTATAAAGCAGTGATCCTGAGCATCACCGACATCACTAGCCGCAAGCTCATCGAACTGTCGCTGCAGGAGCGCGAAGGTTTCTGGTCGGACGTGGTGCGCACTGTGCCGGATCACCTGTATGTGCAGGATGTGATCAGCCAGCGCATGATCTACAGCAACCATCACCTGGGCCAGACCCTGGGTTACAACCGCACCGAACTGCACCAGATGGGCGAGTACTTCTGGGAAATCCTCCTGCATCCCGAAGACGCCGACTACTACCATCGCTCCCGCCAGATCCAGCGACAGGCCGGTTATCGCCAATTGATGCAGTGCCAGTTGCGCTTCCGCCATCGGGACGGCCAATGGCGACGCTTCGAGATTCGCGAGCAGGCTCTGGCCCGGGACAAGAACGACCAGGTCACGCGGATCATCGGCGTGGCCAAGGACATCACCGACCAGATCGAAGCCAGCGAGTCCCTGCGCGACAGCGAGCAGCGCTACCGGATGCTCGCCGAAAGCATCAGCGACGTGATTTTCTCCACCGACAGCCGCCTCAACCTCAATTACGTCAGCCCTTCGGTGCAAGCGGTGCTGGGTTACGACGCCGAGTGGATTTTCCAGAACGGCTGGCAATCGACCATCGCCAACCCGCAACAACTGACCGGCATCTACCACCTGATGGACCGGGTCAGCAAAGCGCTGGATCAGCCGGACCAACTGGCGTTGCTGCGCAGTCAGGTGCAAACCCAACTGTTCCTGTTCGATTGCCTGCGGGCCGACGGGCGCAAGATCCCGATCGAACTGCGCCTGGTATTGGTCTGGGACGAACACGGCACGTTCGAAGGCGTGCTCGGCGTCGGCCGCGACATCAGCCAGCAACGCCGGGCCGAAAAAGACCTGCGCATGGCCGCCACGGTATTCGAACACTCGACCTCGGCGATCCTGATCACCGACCCGGCCGGCTACATCGTCCAGGCCAACGAAGCCTTCAGTCGTGTCAGCGGTTACGCCATGGAGCAGGTCCTCGACCAGTTGCCGAACATGCTGACGGTCGACGACCAGCAGGAAGCCCATCTGCGTTACGTGCTCAAGCAATTGGGCCAGCACAGCACCTGGGAAGGCGAAGTCTGGCTCAAGCGCCGTAATGGCGAGCATTACCCGGCCTGGGTCGGGATCACCGCCGTGCTCGACGATGAAGGCGACCTGGCCAGTTATGTGTGTTTCTTCAGCGACATCAGTGAGCGCAAGGCCAGCGAGCAGCGGATTCACCGCCTCGCCTACTACGATGCCCTGACCCACCTGCCCAACCGTTCGCTGTTCCAGGATCGCCTGCACACGGCACTGCAATCGGCCGAACGGCAGAAGTCGTGGGTGGTGCTGATGTTCCTCGACCTCGACCGCTTCAAGCCGATCAACGACTCCCTGGGCCACGCCGCCGGCGACCGCATGCTCAAGGAAATGGCCACGCGCCTGCTCGGTTGCGTCGACGATGACGACACCGTGGCGCGCATGGGCGGTGACGAATTCACCTTGCTCCTGCAACCGCGAGCCAACCGTGAAATCGCCCTGAACCGGGCGATCCATGTGGCCGAACAGATTCTTGCCAGCCTGGTGAAACCCTTCGTACTCGAAGGTCGCGAGTTCTTCGTCACGGCCAGTATCGGCATCGCCCTGAGTCCGCAGGACGGCAACGAACTCAGCCAGTTGATGAAGAACGCCGACACCGCGATGTACCACGCCAAGGAGCGTGGCAAGAACAACTTCCAGTTCTATCAGGCGGACATGAACGCCAGTGCGCTGGAGCGACTGGAGCTGGAAAGCGACTTGCGCCATGCCCTGGAACAGAACGAATTCGTGCTGTATTACCAGCCGCAGTTCAGCGGTGACGGCAAGCGACTGACCGGTGCCGAGGCGCTGTTGCGCTGGCGTCATCCACGCCGCGGGCTGGTGCCGCCAGGGGATTTCATCCCGGTGCTCGAAGAGCTCGGACTGGTGGTGGATGTCGGCGACTGGGTGATCAGCGAAGCCTGCCGCCAACTCAAGGCCTGGCATCAGGCCAGGGTACGGGTGCCGAAGGTGTCGGTGAACATCTCGGCGCGGCAGTTCTCCGATGGTCAGCTCGGCACACGAATTGCCACCATCCTCAAGGAAACCGGCCTGCCGCCGGCATGCCTGGAACTGGAACTGACCGAAAGTATCCTGATGCGCGAAGTCAGCGAGGCGATGCAGATCCTCGACGGCCTGAAAAACCTCGGCCTGAGCATTGCAGTCGACGATTTCGGTACCGGTTATTCATCGCTCAATTACCTCAAGCAATTCCCGATCGACGTTCTGAAGATCGACCGCACCTTTGTCGATGGCCTGCCCAGCGGCGAGCAGGACGCACAAATTGCCCGGGCAATCATTGCCATGGCCCACAGCCTCAACCTGGCGGTGATCGCTGAAGGCGTGGAAACCCATGAGCAGCTGGATTTCCTGAGGGAACACGGTTGCGACGAGGTGCAGGGTTACCTGTTCGGACGGCCGATGCCGGCCAATCGGTTCGAGGCCCAATACAGTAACGATGCATTGTTCATGTTTGATTAAGCGCTGCCCAACCAGCTCAACGCGCCTTGAACACCGTACTCATTTCATGCACTCGCACCGGTTGCCCAGGTTCTTCGACACGGGCAGAGAGCGCAGGCAGCGTCGTACCTTGCGCCACCATCGGCCCGCTGCTGAAGTTCACGGTGATGCGCGTTCCATCCGCATAGCTTGATTGCTGGAGCGCGCGATCTGTCGACAACACCTTGAAGTCCGCTATCGCCACTCTGAACAGTCGCTCGTGCAGCGGGCGGAAGATTCGGTCATAGGCTGCGATCACCGGCAGATCACGATCGAGCACTTCATCGGCGAGGTGATAAAGCGGCGGCACCATGTACAACAATTGCAGGAGCGCCGTCGCCTCCCAGTCATTGCTGAACTTCAATGAGCCGTACTCCCAGTGATGGGTTGTCACGACGCTGTCATGCAAGGCGATCTGATAAAGCGGCAGGCGAAACCGTGGCGAGCGCACATAACGGGCGATCGAAGGCTTGAGCGGTACAGGCTTGAAGTAAAGACTGGGCGTTTCGTCGGGCCAGTAACGGCCTCGATAGTACGGCGAGCGTGAATCCTTCATATCAGGATCCATCCAGGCGAAGGGCTGCGTCGTCATGCCCTGGGCAAACGCGAACTGCGGGGCGTACCAGGACAACCCGCCTTCCGTTCCGGTCACCAGGCCAAATGCCCGGGCAGGATAAGCGAGCCTCTGGCGCACGCTCTGACTGTCCTGCGATTCACTGGTCTCGCGGCCGGGCGTATAGTCCTCGCGCGGTGGGCCGGCGCCATCCACATCCAGGAAATAGCTGTTGAGCCCAGCGTTTTCTGCAATCGCATCGATGCGTTTTCGAGCATAGTCATGGGCTGCACGAGCGCTGACATACACCCCACGTCCGGCAAAACCGATGGCGGGTTGGCCGTTTTGATCCCGGTAACCGGCATTCGCCAACTCATCGCCCATCTGCGCGGTAGACCAGGTTGCCGTAAGTTTTGAGGGGTGGGCGCTGCCATAGCTGTCGTAGACGCCGACCAGGTAACCCGCCGCCTTGGCTTGTTCAATGGCTTCAGGGTGCCAAAGCGCCGTTCGCCACTCACTGACACCCAGCCAGGCACGGCGCAATCCAGCCGATTGCAGCGCGCTGACCAGGTCGGTCGACAGACCGCCTCCCCAACGTCGGGCGGGGGCCAACAGCGGACCGAAGGCCTGCTCCATGGCGACGCTCATATCCCGTGCCCACGCCACTTCACCACCTGGGTCATGCCCGCCCGACAGCGGTGTCACTTCGGGACGGGCAATCACCTTCAACAGTGCCGCGTTGAGCGCTCGAACCACCTCTCTTTTCAGCCATGGCTCAATATCACCCGGGTTCCTGGCAGCCGCCTTGAACGCCTTCTCGACGGCTTTGCGCTTTTCATCATCAAGCGCCTTCCACAGACGCCCCGCCAGTTGCGTGTCATCGCCTTGCTGACGCTGGAACTGTTCCAGAAACGCTCGCCATTGAACGATGTCCGCGACTTTCAGCGGATCGTTGCCCCATAGATAGATATGGGACGCCCCTCCTAACCGGGCGACCTCGGGCGTCGCGGCAATCTTGTCGTTCAAGGAGACAAACTGGCCGTTTGCCTGCAGCCACTGCCGGTATCCACGCGCCCCCGACAACGGGTCCGGCGGGCCGGGCACAAATCGCAGGGTATAAGCGGCATCAGGGGATAGAGAGGAGAAACGGTGAGTAAAGCCAGGTCGTGCCCGATCAGCCCTGCGTTCGACATCAAACGTTGTATCCAGGGGTGTCTCCAACAGCCAGGTCACGGAAAGCCCCTCTCGCAGCTCCGTCCAGAACGGCATGGAAAGAATACTCAGCACACTTTCCGGCTCGTAACGACGCACCATCCAGTCAAGCCACCCGGGGTCGTCCGCCGGCACATAACTGCCCTCGCCAAAAGGAAATGCGTAGGCCTTGATGGCCCCGGGATCCGCAGTCCGAGGCCAGTTCAAGACCGATGGACCTCGTGACCGGACTGACACCCGCAACGCACCAAGCTCGATACTGGCCGTGACCTTGTACCGGGCCGCACCTGCAACCACTTGCCATTCGCGATCCGACAGCCGCTCCACCGTGCCGCCGCTGAACGCCGGGGACGCCAGCGCCAGGCGCTTGCCTTGTGAAGTCGTGAGCGAAATGGCCAACGTGGCCGGCTCAATTGCAAACTGCCCGACGGAACTGTCCAGCAGCACAGGGGCATTAGCCAAGGCGTACGTCGAGCCGGGCATCATGCAAGCCAACACGATGGCCCATACAAGGGCTATCCAACGACATGGGCAAGCCTGCGCGGAAACAGGCGTGGTAGGCATCTGATCGGTCACGGGCATCATCCATCGGCCTCCTGTCCAGCGTTCAGGGGCAAGACGTTCGTCAGCTCAAGTCTTCATCCAGGCTTCCAGAACAGGGTGTGCCCCGCAAAAAAACAAGGATGCCCATCTCGGCTCCGCGCTTCAGGGATAATTTGTGTCCGAATATTCAGCCGCGCACCGTGAATGCCACTTGTCTGCGACATGATGCCGTTTCATATGCCATCTAAAACCCATTGGGTTAGAATGCCTCCCTTTTCCGCCCCCGATCCTTGAGGACCGCCATGTTCAGCCGTGATTTGACTATTGCCAAGTACGACGCCGACCTTTTTGCCGCCATGGAGCAAGAAGCTCAGCGCCAGGAAGAACACATCGAGCTGATCGCTTCGGAAAACTACACCAGCCCAGCGGTGATGGAAGCTCAAGGCTCGGTACTGACCAACAAGTACGCCGAAGGCTACCCGGGCAAGCGCTACTACGGTGGTTGCGAGTACGTCGACGTCGTCGAGCAGCTTGCAATTGATCGAGCAAAAGAGCTGTTCGGTGCCGACTACGCCAACGTTCAGCCGCACGCCGGTTCGCAAGCCAACAGCGCCGTTTACCTGGCCCTGCTGTCGGCTGGCGACACCATCCTGGGCATGAGCCTGGCCCACGGTGGTCACCTGACCCACGGTGCCAGCGTTTCGTCTTCGGGCAAGCTGTACAACGCCATCCAGTACGGCATCGACGCCAACGGCCTGATCGACTACGACGAAGTCGAGCGCCTGGCCGTTGAGCACAAGCCGAAAATGATCGTGGCCGGTTTCTCTGCCTACTCGCAGATCCTCGACTTCCCGCGCTTCCGTGCAATCGCCGACAAGGTAGGTGCCTACCTGTTCGTCGACATGGCCCACGTGGCCGGCCTGGTCGCCGCTGGTGTCTACCCGAACCCGGTTCCATTCGCTGACGTCGTGACCACCACCACCCACAAGACCCTGCGCGGTCCTCGTGGCGGCCTGATCCTGGCTCGCGCCAACGCCGACATCGAGAAGAAGCTGAACTCCGCCGTATTCCCGGGCGCCCAGGGCGGCCCGCTGGAGCACGTGATCGCGGCCAAGGCGATCTGCTTCAAGGAAGCGCTGCAGCCTGAGTTCAAGGCTTACCAGCAACAAGTGGTGAAGAACGCCCAGGCCATGGCCAGCGTGTTCATCGAGCGCGGTTTCGACGTGGTTTCCGGTGGTACTCAGAACCACCTGTTCCTGCTGTCGCTGATCAAGCAGGAAATCTCCGGTAAAGACGCCGATGCCGCGCTGGGCAAAGCGTTCATCACCGTGAACAAGAACTCCGTGCCAAACGATCCACGCTCCCCGTTCGTCACCTCCGGCCTGCGCTTCGGCACCCCGGCAGTGACCACTCGTGGCTTCAAGGAAGCAGAGTGCAAGGAACTGGCCGGCTGGATCTGCGACATCCTGGCTGACCTGAATAACGAAGCGGTGATCGATGCCGTTCGTGAGAAGGTCAAGGCCATCTGCAAGAAGCTGCCGGTATACGGCGCTTAATCAGCCCCGCTAAATCCGCAGCATGAAAAACCGGCCAATTGATTGGCCGGTTTTTTTTCGTCTGCACTAATGTCCTCACACGCCGGAAATATATCTGGTGCCGTTGTTCTGCGTTCAACACTCAAAACCTGAAACAATAACCCCCTCCAAAAAACTGCCTGAAACAGATAATTAACTGTTACTGTTAGCTCACAAAAACAACAACAAAATAACCAACCAACTATATTTGCCCTGACTCACAACTTCCCACACGCACCTGGTTGCACTGACAATATCGAAAGCAACACCCCACGCTAAAAAACAACTCATAAAATTCAAGGATGAATTAATGACTACAAACAGACAAAAGTCTTTCATAGCAACATTGGAACTGGACAATCAACATGTTGACTTCCTAGGTTCATTACATGGCACGCCCGCCATACGCAACGACTCATTGTTCTCTGGCGGTTTTTACACCGGAGCACCAACACCACGGGACGATTCTCATCTGCTAGGCCGTCGTCCTGTACAGGAAGTCCACAACGCTGTGCCGATCACGATTTACTTTCGTTGTACAGATGATTACTACCACCTTTATATCCGCTCCCATACCACTTACACAGGGCATTGCGTGAGCAAGGATTTTGCCGGGGTTCTAGGTGCATTTCTTCCCGCTGGCAGCGACACCACATCGTTCAACCTCCTGAACCTGGAAAACCGGATCATCACCCTGGAAGACATGGGCAGTGATATCCAGCGACTCCGGCTCAAGGTTCGTCACTCGAAGAAAATCGGCAGCATCCGTCGCAGGGGGGCGCCTTATAGCTATCTGGCCGAAATTGATGATAAAGGCATGGTATTCAAGTTGCGAATCATCGAGCGCAATGCATCGTTCCTGAGTGATCCGAACGAAGTCTGACACACAGCACAAACATCGCTCGCACGTTATTCCCGCTGCAGGAACAGCGCCTATCCACCAATACTCAAAACCTTCAGGTACAAACATGAGCACTGACCAGGAAAAATCATTCATTGCAACTCTCAGCACTCGCTATGGCCGCCCTCATTTTCCAAAGTTGACGTACCGCAAAAAAATCACAACTCCACGCCCTGACTACGAAGCGTTTACGTTCTCTCATTATATCGATGTTTCCAACTACCTCTTCTTGAAGCCTGGCATCCCCAGCGACGCACTGAAATTTTACTTCAGGTGTCTCGACGACTATTACACCCTCTATATATTCACTCCAGGCGAGTATTACTACATGACAGTAAGTAGAGAGGAGAAAGATTTCTTGAATGCTTATGCAACGAACGATGGCGACCAGACGACTTTCAACTTGCTGGATGCAAGAGGCAAAATCATCACGCTGGATCAACTCGATAACGACACACCCACCATCAGGATACAGACGCGAGGGGGTCACCTTCTGCGGGCGGGTCTGAGCCGCAATAAATATGACCCCAAGGTCGGGACATTCATTCGGACCAACGCAACCCGCAGCTCGAGCATCCTGGACTTCAAACTGAACATCCTTCAACGCAATGTGCCTTATTAGGGGAAGTCGCTGCGCGAATACCGCCTGCGCATCATGGTTAACCAGTCTGCCCGTAGCACGAGAAAGCCTGGCCAGTAATGGCTGGGCTTTTTTCATCCGTATTTTTCACTGGATCGTGATGCATCGCGCAACTGGTCAGACCGGTCATGCCAATTTTTAGATTTTCACTTGTATTTCGGAAAAAACCGAGCGTAGACTGCGCCTGCACTGGACATACCGGTAAGACCACAATAATTAAGTCCTGAATCTGATGTGTTCCGCACACGGCAGCCAGGACACCGACCAGGATTCCTCCCATGCTCAGATGGTGCTCGCGTTCAATCTTCCTCCAAGTGGTTCTCGGACTGGTGCTCGGCATCGTCTGCGGGCTGACCCTTCCCGAATACTCCGCTCAGCTCAAACCGCTCGGTGACGGTTTTATCAAGCTGATCAAAATGCTCATTGGCTTGATTGTGTTTTGCGTAGTGGTCAGCGGCATCAGCGGTGCTGGCGACCTGAAGAAGGTCGGCCGTATCGGCCTCAAATCGGTGATCTACTTCGAAGTGCTGACCACCATCGCCCTGGTGATCGGCCTGGTGTTCGCCTTCAGCACCGGCATCGGAAGCGGCGCGAACATTCACCTGGAGCAGCTTTCCGCAGCCGACATGGGCGACATTGCCCAGCGCGGCCAGCACATGCACACCACCACGCAGTTCCTGATGGACCTGATTCCAACGTCGGTGATCGGTGCCTTTGCCGATAACAACATCCTGCAGGTCCTGCTGTTCTCCGTGCTGTTCGGCAGTGCGCTGAATCTGGTGGGCGAGGCGGCATCGGGCATTTCGCGGCTGATCAATGAACTCAGCCACGTGATTTTCCGCATCATGGGCATGATCGTGCGCCTGGCGCCGATCGGTGTGTTCGGTGCGATCGCCTTCACCACCAGCAAATATGGCCTGGACTCGCTGCAGCACCTGGGCAGCCTGGTCGGCCTCTTCTACCTGACCTGCGTGGCTTTCGTGACGCTGATTCTCGGTCTGGTGATGCGCCTCTCCGGCCTGAAGATGTGGCCATTGCTCAAATACCTGCGCGAAGAACTGCTGATCGTCATGGGCACCGCTTCGTCCGACGCCGTGCTGCCACAAATCATGCGCAAGCTTGAGCATCTGGGCATCGGCAGCTCGACGGTCGGTCTGGTGATTCCAACGGGTTACTCGTTCAACCTCGACGGTTTCTCGATCTACCTGACCCTGGCCATCGTGTTCATCGCCAATGCCACCGGCACGCCGCTGGCAATGACCGACCTGCTGACGATTCTGTTGGTATCGTTGATCACCTCCAAGGGGGCCCACGGCATTCCGGGCTCGGCGCTGGTGATTCTGGCGGCCACCCTGACGGCCATTCCGGCCATTCCGGTGGTGGGTCTGGTGCTGGTACTGGCCGTGGACTGGTTCATGGGCATCGGCCGGGCCCTGACCAACCTGATCGGCAACTGTGTGGCGACCGTCGCCATTGCGCGGTGGGAAAAGGACATCGATGTGCAGCGGGCGAACAAGGTACTTTCGGGCCAGGCGGGTTATACCTTCCAGCCGAGAAAACCGGTCGCACCGGCGCATCAGCAGGAATTCTGAATCAACGGTGTGCCGGCCTCGCCTTGGCCGGCACACCTTCACCCCTTTTAGATGCTCATGGAGCGAACAGTGATTACCTCGTCGACCGTTGTAACTTCAGTCGTGGAAAAACTTCGGGCCGCTTTGGCCCGAGGTCAGTGGCGCTCCGGCGAAATGCTGCCGGGGCAACGTGAACTGGCCGAACAACTGGGTATCAGCCGCCCGAGCCTGCGTGAGGCGGTCATCGTCCTGGAAACCCTTGGCCTGGTGCGTTCGATGCCGGGCAAAGGCGTCGTCGTGCTCGAGGCCAGTCTCAGCGATGGCCAGTCCCACGACAGCGCGGTGGCCGCAGCGAGCCTGGAAGACGTGCTGCAACTGCGCTACACCCTGGAGCCGTTCATAGTCGGTCTCGTGGCCCAGTCCATCAGCAGCAAGGAAGTCGGGCAACTGCGCCTGACCCTGATGGACATGCGCGAAGCCCTGGAGGCCAATGACAGTGAAGCCGGCGTCAGCGCCTACATCGCGTTCCACGAAGAGCTGTTCACGCTGACGTCGAACCCGATCTTCCAGAGCGTGGTCCAGCAAACCAGCAATGCCCTCAAGCAAAGCGCCGAAGTGTTGCGCAACTCCCCGGAGCATCTGGCTGAACGCCTAGAAGAAAACGAAGCCGTGGTGCGGGCGATCCGCAGCAAGAACAGCGCCCAGGCCAGCGTCGAGATGCGTCGGCACATTTTGCGCGAAGGCCAGCGCATGGGCATCGAACTGAACATTCCGGAAGACAACCTCGGCAGTTGAAACCTCTTCGAACTGGAGATTGGCCATGAACAACTACGCCTCGCCACAAACGCTCGCTACCCTGCCCGTCCGCCCTTCGGTGGATGATCTGTATTCGCGGGTCCTGGACGCCATTTTCGAACAGCGCATCCATTCGGCCAGCCGCTTTACCGAAGAAAGCCTGGCGCAGATGTTCGGTGCAAGGCGCAGCGACATGCGTGACGTGCTGACGCGACTGTCCCATCAGCAGGTCATCATCCTTCGCGTCAACCATCGTCCCCGCGTCGCTGAACTTGATGTCGAGCAGACCCGGCAAACACTGCATGCCCGGCGTCTGGCCGAGGTCATGCTGGTGCGGCTGGCCTGCCAGCGACCCTGCGCGCAAGGCTTGAAGCGCCTGCGGACACTGGTCGACAACGAGCGTCAATGCGCCGAACATGGCCGGGCGATTCGCTTGTCGGTAGAGTTTCATTTGCAGTTGGCACAAATGGCGGGAAATGCACCACTAGCGCATTTTCTTGAGAGCCTGGTACCGCTGACTTCGTTGGCGATTGCGCAGTTTGACCTGCAGCAGAAGGATTATTACGTGGAGCACATGGAGATGCTGGATGCGCTGGAGCGAGGAGATGCCGCGACGGCGCAAGTCGTGCTCAATCGGCATCTGGATTATCTGGAAGATTTGTTGTTGAACCCTGCATCGGCACTGGGCCAAAACTGTGCCGCAGGTTAAACCGCTTTCGCGAGCAGGATCGCCCCCATAGGGAACTGCACTTCAAATGTGGGAGCGAGCCTGCTCGCGATGCGACTCAAGGCTCACTGCAATGTCTGACTTTAATCCGCCGCCACCCGAGCAAAACCCGCGCGAATCTTCTCTTCCGGCAAATCATCGGCAATGAACACGATCACACTCTCGCGCACGTCGTCTTCCGCCCACTCGGTATCCCAGTCGAAACCATAAAGTTTCAGCACCCCCTGAAACACCATGCGACGCGATTCGCCGAGGATATTCAACACGCCTTTGTAGCGCAGCAGTTGCTTGCCATGGTCTTCCAGCAGTTCATTCATGAACTCGCTGAGCCTGTCGATATCCAGCGGCTTTTCAGTGCGCAGCACCAGGCTGGAAATGCGGTCGATGGATGGGGCCCGGCTGACCGGGCGCAAACTCACGCCGCCACCGAGGTCGGCGTTGAGGTTGAAGCCGCGCACATCGAGTAACTCGGCCAGGTCGATCTTGCCGTGGTCGACCACGCGGATCGGCGCACGGCGGTTGATACGGGTCAGGCGTTCGCTCAACGCGGTGAAGGTCGGCTCGTCCACCAGGTCACGTTTGCTCACCAGCAAGCGGTCGGCGAATCCGACCTGCGCCTGGGCGATGGTCTGGGTCAGGTGCAAGTCGGCATGTGCCGCGTCCACCAGGGTGATGATGCCGTCGAGGATATAGCGCTCACGCAGCTCTTCGTCGATGAAAAAGGTTTGTGCCACCGGTGCCGGATCGGCCAGGCCGGTGCATTCGATCACCAGGCGGTCGAAGGCGATGTCGCCCTGGTCCAGACGCTCGAGCAACAGATAAAGCGCTTTGGTCAGGTCCGTGTGGATGGTGCAACAGACACAGCCATTGGACAGTGTCATCACTTGTACCGGCTCATCGCCCAACAGCTGGGTATCGATACCGGCATCGCTGAATTCGTTCTCGATCACCGCAATTTTCAGACCGTGCTCGGCCTTGAGCAGATGACGCAACAGGGTGGTCTTGCCGGCGCCGAGGAAGCCGCTGAGGATCGTGACCGGGATGGGAGAGGACAAAATTGATCTCCTGTTTCACAAAACTGATAAACAACACAAAACAAATGTGGGAGCGAGCTTGCTCGCGATAGCGGCTTAACATTCAACATCACTGTTGATTGACAGTCCGCCATCGCGAGCAAGCTCGCTCCCACAGGTATTGCTGTTAATCCGACAACCGGATCAACAGCACTTGGGCCCACCCTTGCCACCGTAACGGGCTTCCTGACGCTCGCGGAAGAACGCCTCGTAGTCCATCACCGGTTTGTCCGGGTGTTTGGTCTGCATATGCTCGACGTAGTTGTCGTAGTCGGGCATGCCGACCATCAGGCGCGCGGCCTGACCGAGGTATTTACCGAGGCGACTCAGGTCATTGAACATGCTGCAATCCTCTGATTACGCATCCGGCAGCGCCTGGAATGGCGATTCTTTATCCGTACGCTCTTTTTTACCCCAGGCGGCAATACCGACCTTGAGTGCATAGAACAGGATGCTGAACACCACGAACAGGAACAGCGCGGTCAGCGTCGCGTTGGTGTAGGCGTTGAAGATCACGTGCTGCATCTGGGTGATGTCCTTGGCCGGGGCGAGGATCTGGCCGTTGGCCAGGGCATCGCTGTATTTCTTCGCAAGGGCCAGGAAGCCGATCGCCGGGTTGGCGTCGAACAGCTTGATGAAGCCCGCTGTCGTGGTGCAGATCAACAGCCACACCGCCGGCAACATGGTGACCCAGACATACCGCTGGCGCTTCATCTTGATCAGCACGACGGTGCCGAGCATCAACGCGATACCGGCCAGCATCTGGTTAGAGATACCGAACAGCGGCCACAGGGTGTTGATGCCACCCAATGGATCGATCACGCCCTGGTACAGCAACCAGCCCCACATGGCCACACAACCGGCGGTGGCAATCAGGTTGGCGGTCCAGGATTCGGTACGTTTCAGCGCCGGGACGAAGGAGCCGAGCAAGTCCTGCAGCATGAAACGCCCGGCACGTGTACCGGCGTCGACCGCGGTCAGGATGAACAGCGCTTCGAACAGGATCGCGAAGTGGTACCAGAACGCCATGGTGTTCTCGCCCGGCAGAACGCTGTGCAGGATCTGCGCGATACCGACTGCCAGGGTCGGCGCACCACCGGCACGGGCCAGAATGGTGGTTTCACCGATGTCGTGGGCCACCGCTTGCAGCGCTTCCGGGGTAATGGCGAAGCCCCAGTTGCTGACGGCTGTCGCAACCGCCACCACATCACCGCCGACCACGGCCGCCGGGCTGTTCATGGCGAAGTACACGCCAGGCTCAATCACCGAAGCGGCAACCATGGCCATGATCGCCACGAAGGACTCCATCAGCATGCCGCCGTAACCGATGTAGCGGGCGTTGGTTTCGTTATCCAGCAGTTTCGGCGTGGTCCCGGAGGAGATCAGCGCATGGAAACCCGATACCGCGCCACAGGCGATGGTGATGAACAGGAACGGGAACAGACCGCCCTTCCATACCGGACCGGTGCCGTCGACGAACTGGGTCAGGGCCGGCATTTTCAGCTCGGGCATGGTCACCAGGATGCCGATGGCCAGGGCGACGATGGTGCCGATTTTCAGGAAGGTGGAGAGGTAGTCACGGGGCGCCAGGATCAGCCACACCGGCAACACCGCTGCAACAAAACCGTAACCGATCAACATCCAGGTGATCTGGATACCGGTAAAGCTGAACGCCTTGGCCCACACCGGATCCGCGGCAATCTGCCCGCCGAGCCAGATCGAACCAAGCAGCAACAGCACGCCGATCACCGAAATTTCGCCGATGCGGCCCGGGCGGATGTAGCGCATGTAGATGCCCATGAACATCGCGATCGGGATGGTCGCCATCACCGTGAAAATCCCCCACGGGCTCTCGGCCAGGGCTTTCACCACGATCAGCGCCAGCACCGCAAGGATGATGATCATGATCAGGAAGCAGCCGAACAGCGCGATGGTGCCGGGGATGCGGCCCATTTCTTCGCGGACCATGTCGCCCAGGGAACGACCGTTGCGGCGGGTGGACATGAACAGGACCATGAAGTCCTGAACGGCACCGGCCAGCACCACGCCGGCAATCAGCCACAGCGTGCCGGGCAGGTAGCCCATCTGCGCTGCCAACACCGGACCGACCAAAGGCCCCGCGCCGGCGATGGCCGCGAAGTGGTGACCGAACAGGATGTGCTTGTTGGTTGGAACGTAGTCCAGACCGTCATTATTGAGCACAGCGGGAGTGGCCCGCCGCGCATCGAGTTGCATGACATTGTTAGCGATGAACAGACTGTAGTAGCGGTAGGCGACCAGATAGATGGCCACGGCAGCGACCACAATCCACAAGGCGTTGATTGCCTCGCCTCGGCGCAATGCCACTACACCCAGGGCGCACGCACCTACGATTGCCAGCACCAGCCAAGGCAAATGGCGTAGCGGGCTATTATTATTTTTCATTTTATTATTCCAGCCAGAGTGGACAAGAAAGACAGCCACCCCGAGTTTAGCGCTCCTGACGGCAAAGACCATACCCCGACATTGGTCTAGACACCTGCACGCGCTGGCAGCCTCTGATCATGCGGGTCTATAGTCAGCGTACATTTCCGAGGATCGCGCCATGAGCGAGCACCCTGCCGAACGTCGCCGCTTCAAACGTATTGCGTTCGATGCCCGAACCGAGCTGAGTCAGGGCGAGTCCACTTGGACGGTGAAGTTGATTGATCTGTCGCTAAAGGGCTTGCTGATCGAGCGACCCGATCCGTGGCGGAGCAATCCGCAGCAGGATTTCCTGGTCGACATTCATCTGAGCGAAGAGGCCGACATCACCATGGATGTGCAACTGGCCCACGACGACCATGGTCAACTCGGGTTTGTCTGCCTGCACATCAGCCTGGAGTCCATCGAGCGCCTGCGGCGATTGATCGAGCTCAACCTGGCGGATGAGGCTGAGCTCGAGCGAGAGCTGGGCGCCCTGATCGAAATCTAGCCATCATCGGATTCCCCTGTAGGAGTGAGCCTGCTCGCGATTGCAATCTGACAGTCACATTACTGCTGGCTGACACACCGAAATCGCGAGCAGGCTCACTCCTACAGGGTTTGTGTTTCGTCTGTTAGTCACTCGAATAGCGCGTCCAGTGCCTGCTCCAGACGCGTGACAGCAATGATCTGCAACCCCGCCGGCGCCTCCTTCGGCGCATTGCCCTTGGGCACGATGGCCCGCTTGAAGCCGTGCTTGGCAGCTTCTTTCAAGCGTTCCTGACCGCTCGGCACCGGGCGCACCTCGCCGGAAAGTCCGACCTCTCCGAATACCAGCAGATCGTGGGGTAACGGCCGGTTGCGCAAACTGGACATCACCGCCGCCATCAACGCCAGGTCGGACGCCGTTTCCAGCACCTTGACCCCGCCGACCACGTTGAGAAACACGTCCTGGTCATGGGTCGGAATGCCGCCGTGACGGTGCAGCACCGCCAGCAACATCGCCAGCCGGTTCTGATCCAGCCCCAGTGTGACCCGACGGGGGTTGGCCAGGTGACTGTCGTCCACCAGCGCCTGTACCTCCACCAGCATCGGCCGCGTGCCTTCCCAGGTTGCCATCACTACGCTACCCGGGACTTCTTCCTGGGCACGGGTCAGAAAAATCGCCGAAGGGTTGGAGACTTCTTTAAGGCCCTTGTCGGTCATGCCGAACACGCCCAGTTCATTGACTGCACCGAAACGGTTCTTCACCGCTCGCAGCAGGCGCAGGCGCCCGTCGGACTCGCCTTCGAAATACAGCACGGTATCGACCATGTGCTCCAGCACCCGAGGGCCAGCCAGCGCGCCTTCCTTGGTGACGTGGCCCACCAGGAAAATCGCCGTGCCGCTCTGTTTGGCATAACGCACCAGCAACGCCGCGCTTTCTCGAACCTGGGATACACCGCCCGGTGCCGATTGCAGTTGCTCGGTAAAGATCGTCTGGATCGAGTCGATCACCATCACCTTGGGCTTTTCCTGACGGGCCGTGGCGATGATGGCTTCGATGCAGGTTTCAGTCATGACCCGCAGTTGATCCTGAGGCAACCCCAGGCGCCGCGCACGCATGGCCACTTGCTGCTGGGATTCCTCACCGGTGACGTACAGCGCCGGCATGCTCTTGGCGAGGTTGCACAAGGTTTGCAACAGAATGGTCGACTTGCCAATGCCGGGGTCGCCACCGATCAGCACCACCGAGCCATCCACCAGACCGCCCCCCAGAACCCGGTCGAGCTCGCTGGAAGCGGTGGAGAAGCGTGGAATTTCTTCGACGCTGACTTCGGCCAGGGTCTTGATCTGCGCCTGCTGGCCGGCCCAGCCGGTACGACCGCTGGGGGCGGCTGCCCCGCCGCTTTCCACCATGGTTTCGGTGAGCGTGTTCCAGGCCCCGCACTCACCGCACTGGCCGGCCCATTTGGGGAAGGTTGAGCCGCACTCGGTGCAGCCGTACATGCGCTTGGCCTTGGCCATCGGAACTCCCGGAAAAAAAACGCGATGATAGCTCAGCTGAAGCGCACGAGTGCAGCCAGATACTTCTCAACCCTTTTTGATGACTTCAAATACCCCCAACAAAAACATGTATATTGATATTCACCCACCAAACAAAACCTTGTATAAGTTTTCCGCTCAACATGACCAACAAACTCCAAAGACATGCCTGACTGAAACCCTGAAAACTTATACAAACTTTGTTCATTTACATACTTAATGCACAACTCCGAAAACACGTACACACAGCACAGTGATTAATTCAGGGAAACTCGGCACCTGTTAGACACCCCAAAAAATTAACGAAACAGTTCATGTCGCTACAACTGCCTGACCAACTTTAACGTCCCCGACCGCAACCTTGGCTCGCTCACACAAACAAAGCCATTTCGCTGAAAAAACATCGCATGCAAAACACTGCGCAAGGCCTGACTGCCCACAGACGGGATCAATCGGTGAATTTTTCGACACCATCCGCTGGCGATTGCAGGCAAGCACGGCAGGCCCGTTGATTCGAGCAAAATGCGACTTGCTGATTTACACTGCGTTCATCAACCTCATCTGTAACAAGGAAATAACCTATGGGCGTGCTAAATGAGTTCAAGGCCTTCGCGGTCAAAGGCAACGTGGTCGACATGGCTGTCGGCATCATCATCGGCGCGGCCTTCGGCAAGATCGTCACCTCGTTTGTCGGTGACCTGGTCATGCCTCCCATCGGGATGCTGATCGGTGGCGTGGACTTCAGTGATCTGGCCATAACGCTCAAGGCAGCGGAGGGCGCCGCTCCGGCGGTGGTGCTGGCCTATGGCAAATTCATCCAGACCATCATCGACTTTGTCATTGTCGCCTTCGCGATCTTCATGGGCGTCAAGGCCATTAACCGCCTGAAGCGCGAAGAGGCCGTGGCCCCTAGCCTGCCGCCGGTTCCAACCAAGGAAGAAGAGTTGCTGGGCGAAATCCGCGACTTGCTCAAGGCCCAGAACAACCGGCCTTGACGGCATTAGCAAAAAAACGGCGCCTACGAGGCGCCGTTTTTCTTACCAGAAGTTTTCCACCGCCACCTGACCGGGCCGCCGGCTGAGGCTCAAGTGCATGTCCCGCTGCTTAAGCAGCTTGCGCGTGTCATCGATCATCTGCGGATTGCCGCACAGCATGACCCGTGAGTGCTCGGGCGTCAGCGCAACACCCGCGGTGCGCTCCAGCTCGCCGTTCTCAATCAGCGTGGTAATCCGCCCGTTCAACGAGCCGGGATGCCGTTCACGAGTGACCGTGGTGATCAACCGCAGTTTATGGGCGTACTCCGCCAGATACTCACGCTTGGCCAGCCCAGCGATCAGCTCCTGATAAGCCAGTTCCCGGGCTTCGCGAACGCTGTAGACCAGGATGATCCGCTCGAATCGCTCCCAGACTTCGAAATCCTGAAGTATCGACAGGAACGGCGCGATGCCCGTGCCTGTGGATAACAACCACAGATCGCGCCCATCGACAAACCGGTCCAGCGTCAGGTAACCGAAGGCCTGGCGGTCGACCAGCAATGCATCATCAACCCCTAGCCGACTCAGCTCGCTGGTGAACTCACCGCCCGGTACGACAATGGAAAAGAACTCGAGGAACTCGTCAAAGGGCGAGGACACCATGGAGTAGGCGCGCCATACCGTGCTGCCGTCAGCCTTGGTGACGCCCAGCCGGGCAAACTGCCCCGCCCGAAAACGAAACCCTGCATCCCGGGTGGCACGCAAGGTAAACAGGTTCGGGGTCAGCGGATGAACCTCGAACAAGGTCTGACGGGTAAATTTTTCTTCACTGACGGACATGGAAGGCTCCAATCGAAAGACACCCCAGTGTCCCGCAAAGAAAGCAGCGTAACCACCGACAAAT
Organism: Pseudomonas sp. ACN8; assembly: GCF_002303925.1. Classification (GTDB taxonomy): domain Bacteria; phylum Pseudomonadota; class Gammaproteobacteria; order Pseudomonadales; family Pseudomonadaceae; genus Aquipseudomonas. The sequence goes on along the minus strand of NZ_MRCS01000002.1, from coordinate 172,273 downwards.
TGTAGTGGTATTAACAAGCACTACTGATCATTTATTAGATGCGGCATACAACCATGATTATAAAATGACATATGGCATTTCATAACTCATCTATCGCCTAAGAACCTGAACCACACTTTTTCAACAGCTAAAAGAACAAAATTGTCGAACCCCTAGCGTAGGAACTGTCCTACACTTCGTGACGTGCCGGATTTCGGATCCAATATTGCACAAGGACAACAAGCATATGGAGATCACCGTATGGAGATCTGGAAAGAGTCACAGCTCAAACACTTGGCGCACACACAAGAGATCAATACGGCCTATCGAATCGCGCTCAACTTCGCTAGAAACCTTGGGTATAAATTTTGTGGCTTTTCAATTACTTCGAACTCAGTCGGGGCCCGCGCCAGTTCAGTGAACCTGAACAATTTTCCCCATGAGTGGAACGATCAATATGAAAAAAACAACGCTACGCAAATAGACCCGATAGTAGCGCATTGCAATCACTCAACATTGCCTGTTCTCTGGAGTGAAGAGCTTTTTGCCAGGACGCCATGGCTATGGCAGTTGCTGCGGCAACAAGGTTTGCAGCATGGCTGGTCCCAGGCGGTACACGATGAGGAAACCGGTCTGTGCAGTATCCTCAGCCTGGCCAGAAGCCACTGCCCGATTTCAGCCTATGAGTTGTACGAGCATCTTGGGTTCTCGGTGTTCATCAGCCGCCATTTGCACGCTCTGGCGCTCGGGATGCAACCGAAAAAAACGGTCCGCCCCCAAGCGCCCCCCTTGTCACGACGGGAACTCGAAGTATTGAAACTGTCGGCCGATGGCAAGACGGCCTATGAAATTGCCAGGATCCTCAATTTGAGTGAGCGCACGGTCAATTTTCATGTGCACAGGGCTATCGAGAAGTTCGGCGTCAACAACAAGATTGCGGCAGTCATCGCCGCGGCCCGGTCCGGAGCCATCTGAGAGCGCCCGACTGCGGGAAAACCCGCGGGTAATCCAGGCAAAAAAAACGTACCATTTGCGGTCCCTCCTGAGTGATGGCGTGTAGACCTTCACGACGCAGTACACTCGGACGGCTCCGCCCGCTCCAACGCCTTCGGGCAGCGGGACATCCGTTGATTACCCAGAGCCCCGCCCCATGCCTTTGCTCGAAACACCCTTCGCCAGCCTTGACCTGATCCGCCAGCCCGAACAGCAGAACGAACCGCTGCAAGCTTTCGATGCAGCCGATGAATACCTGCTCAATCATCTGGCCGAACAGCAGCCGGCATCGGGCACCCGGGTATTGGTGCTCAATGACAGTTTCGGCGCATTGGCGGCCAGCCTCGCGGGCAAGGTGCGGGTGGTCAGCAGCGGTGATTCGTTCCTGGCCTTGCAGGGTCTGGAAAAGAACCTGGTGCGCAACGGCCTGGCGTTTGATGCGGTGCCGGGCGTACCCGCCAGCGAAACCCCAGCCGGGCCGTTCGACTGCGTACTCATCCGTGTACCGAAAACCCTGGCACTGCTGGAAGAGCAACTGATCCGCCTGCAAGGCCAACTGGCTCCCGGCGCCCAAGTGGTTGCCGCCGCCATGATCAAGCATCTGCCCCGGGCGGCGGGCGACTTGCTGGAGCGTTACATCGGCCCCGTGCAAGCCTCGTTGGCGGTGAAGAAGGCGCGGCTGTTGATTGCCACGGCTCAGGACAAAACGCCAGCGGTGTCGCCTTACCCAACGCGATACAGACTCGACGAACCGGCTATCGAACTGCTCAACCACGCCAATGTGTTTTGCCGCGAAGGCCTGGACATCGGCACCCGGGCATTTTTGCCACACCTGCCGAAAAACCTCGGCTCGGCGCGGGTCGCCGACCTCGGTTGCGGCAACGGCGTCCTGGCCATCGCCAGCGCCCTGCAAAACCCCGAGGCCCACTACACGCTGGTGGACGAGTCGTTCATGGCCGTGCAATCGGCGTCCGAGAACTGGCGCGCAGCCTTGGGTGAACGGGAAGTGATCGTACGCGCCGGTGACGGCCTGGCCGGCCAGGAACCGCAATCGCTTGACGTCGTGCTGTGCAATCCACCGTTTCACCAACAACAGGTGGTGGGCGACTTCCTGGCCTGGCGGATGTTCCAGCAGGCCCGCGAAGCGCTGGTCGTGGGCGGCGCGCTGTACATCGTCGGCAATCGTCACCTGGGTTACCACAGCAAGCTGGCGCGGTTGTTCCGTGGCGTCGAGCAAGTGGCGGCCAATCCGAAGTTCGTGATCCTCAAGGCACGCAAGTAACAGAAAAAAAACCTCCGGTCGGAGGGTCGTAAATCCGTGCCCTGAGGCCACGGGAGAGATGTCAGTGCGTGGTCAGGCCGGCCGCGTTCATGAACAGGCGCATCAGGCTGGCGACGATGAACAGGGCGCCCACGCTGCCGACCCAGATCAGGGCCAACCAGCCGAGCCGCTGCCATAGCGGCTTTTTTTCGGCTTCTTCAATGTCGTGCAGGGTGTGTTTACCGGACATGGCTCATTACTCCGTTTAAGGTGGATGGCGTCTGTGAGGACGCCATCGCGAGCAGGCTCGCTCCTACAAAGGTTCGTGGTGCACAGGACTAGTGATAGCCGTCTTCATGGGTGACCTTGCCGCGGAACACGTAGTAGCTCCAGAAGGTGTAGCCCAGGATGAACGGGATGATGAACAGCGTGCCCACCAGCATGAAGCCCTGGCTTTGCGGCGGCGCGGCGGCATCCCAGATCGAGATCGACGGCGGGATGATGTTCGGCCACAGGCTGATGCCCAATCCGCTGTAACCGAGGAAGATCAGCACCAGGGTCAGCAGGAACGGCGTGTAGTGCGCGTTGCGGGCCACGGCACGGATCAGGCCGTACATCGTCACCAGCACCAGAATCGGCACCGGCATGAACCAGAACAGGTTCGGCATGGTGAACCAGCGAGCGGCGATATCCGTGTGGGCCAACGGGGTCCAGATGCTGACGATGCCGATCACCGCCAGCAGTACGAAGGCCAATGGCCGTGCCAGGTCATGCATCTGTTCCTGCAACTTGCCTTCGGTCTTCATGATCAGCCAGGTGCAACCGAGCAAGGCATACGCCACCACCAGCGCTGCACCACAGAACATCGTGAACGGTGTCAGCCAGTCCAGTGAACCACCGGCGAACTGCCGGTTGACCACCGGCAGCCCGTCGATGAACGCGCCAAGCGCAACGCCCTGGAAGAATGTCGCGGTGACCGAGCCACCGATGAACGCCTTGTCCCACAGGTGACGCTTGTCGTCTCTGGCCTTGAAGCGGAACTCGAAGGCCACGCCGCGGAAGATCAGCCCGATCAACATCAGGATCAGCGGCAGGTACAGCGCCGAGAGCACCACCGAATAGGCCAGCGGAAACGCGCCGAACAACGCCGCACCACCCAACACCAGCCAGGTCTCGTTGCCGTCCCACACCGGGGCGACGGTGTTCATCATCACATCGCGATCGGTCTTGCCCGGAATGAACGGGAAGAGAATGCCGATGCCCAGGTCGAAACCGTCCATGACCACGTACATCATGATGCCGAAGATGATGATCACGGCCCAGATCAGCGGAAGATCAATACCCATGATTCAAATCTCCTTGGTCAGGCTGTGATCGGCGTCGGTGTGATCGTCGTCGGCTGCGGAAAACGGCCGGGCCGGCGTGCGTTTCTGGCCGGGGCCACCGTCGTTGGTTTCCTTGCCTTCGTCGGTCTTCGGCCCCTTGCGCACCAGGCGCATCATGTAGCCAAGACCGGCACCAAACAGAGCGAAATAAACCACGACAAACAGGATCAGGGTGATGCTCATCTGCATGAAGCTGTGATTGGACGAGGCATCCGCCGTACGCATCAGGCCATAGACCACCCATGGCTGACGGCCGATTTCCGTGGTGAACCAGCCGGCGAGGATCGCGATCAGGCCGGACGGCCCCATCCACAGCGCCAGGTACAGGAACGGCCGCGAGGTGTAGAGGGTGTCGCGCTTGCGCAGCCACAGGCTCCACAAACCGGTGAAGATCATCAGCATGCCCAGGCCCACCATGATCCGGAACGACCAGAACACGATGGTCGAATTCGGCCGGTCTTCAGGTGGGAACTCCTTGAGTGCCGGCACCTGCTTGTCCAGTGAGTGCGTGAGGATCAGGCTGCCCAGATACGGGATCTCGACGGCGAATCTGGTTTTTTCTTCCTTCATGTCCGGCCAGCCGAACAGGATCAGCGGGGTCGCCTCGTCGCCCTTGTTTTCCCAGTGGCCTTCGATAGCGGCGATTTTCGCCGGCTGATGCTTGAGCGTATTGAGACCGTGGAAATCACCGATGACCGCCTGGATCGGCGCAACGATCAATGCCATCCACATGGCCATCGAGAGCATTTTGCGAATCGCCGGGTTGTCCTTGCCGCGCAGCAAATGCCAGGCCGCGGAAGAACCGACGAAGAAGGCCGTGGCGACGAACGCCGCCGTAGCCATGTGCATCAGGCGATACGGGAACGACGGGTTGAAGATAACCGCCAGCCAGTCGGTGGGTATGACCTGACCGTTGACGATCTCGAAGCCCTGCGGGGTCTGCATCCAGCTATTGGAAGCGAGAATCCAGAACGTGGAGATCAACGTGCCGATGGCCACCATCACGGTGGCGAAGAAGTGCAGGCCACGCCCGACCTTGTTCCAGCCAAACAGCATGACGCCCAGGAACCCGGCTTCGAGGAAGAATGCCGTGAGTACTTCATAGGTCAGCAACGGCCCGGTCACGGAACCGGCGAAGTCCGAGAAACGGCTCCAGTTGGTGCCGAACTGATAGGCCATTACCAGACCGGAAACCACCCCCATGCCGAAGTTGACGGCAAAGATCTTCGACCAGAAATGGTAGAGGTCACGGTAGGTGTCGTTATGGGTTTTCAGCCACAGGCCTTCGAGTACCGCCAGGTAACTCGCCAGGCCGATGGTGATGGCCGGAAACAGGATGTGGAACGAGATGGTGAATGCGAACTGAATTCGGGCGAGATCAAGTGCCTCTAAACCGAACATAAGTCTTCCTCTGTCAGGTAGTACGGCTGCCGGCTTAAAGCCTGCACCCACGGCCCCCACGGATATGGAGTGTGGCGAATCTCTGTTTGTTCTTTTTTTTTGCACGCATCACAACGCAGGGAGTCTGGCCTTGCGGCCGCCGGATCAAATCCTTTTGTGGGTTTTGACCTGGATCAATCAACGTTGAAAGAGTAGTCCCAATTTCGGGGATGAACCGCGTGGTCTTTTGCCGCGTGACAAGTTGCCTCACGGCTTTTGTCATCCTCAGCAACACATTCCCTGTGGGAACCTGGAGAAAATCGATGTCTGGCTAACTAAAATTTTTGTCACGGCAACTTTCTGTTACAGGTTGGTGATAATCTCGCCGTTCCCCTCTCCCCCAGACTTCCCCGCAGATGCCCAGCCAAGAGCCCTTGCTGTTACGTCACCATCGCCCTTTTCTCGCGTTCTGGCTGGCCCGGGTATTTACCGCCAGCGGCTTCCAGATGCTCACCGTGGCCATCGGCTGGAACCTGTACCAATTGACCGGCAACGTGCTCGACCTGGGTCTGGTCGGCCTGGTCGAGTTCGCCCCGCGTGTACTGTTCATGCTGCACACAGGGCACGTCGCCGACCGCTATGACAGGCGCAAGGTCGCGGCGATCTGCCAGTCTTTGCAGGCATTGATCGCCCTGTCGTTGGCCATCGGCAGCGCGACTGATCATGTCACCCGGGAAATGATCTTTATCCTGGCCTTCCTGCTCGGTGCCGCTCGCTCCTTTGAAATGCCCACCACCCAGGCCCTGCTGCCCAGTATCGTGCCCAGCGCGCTGTTTCCCCGTGCGGTCGCCGCCGCGCAATCGGCCCAGCAATCGGCCACCATCGTCGCCCCGGCCCTCGGCGGTTTGCTCTACGCCTTCGGCAGCGTCTGGGTGTATGGCCCGACGGTACTGCTGTATGTCATCGCCTGTTCGCTGATGCTCAATCTGCCGGCCCGGCAAACCCCGTTGAACAAGGGCAAGGCCACTCTGGATTCGCTTCTGGCGGGCATTCGCTTCATCCGCAGTCGTCCGGACATTCTCGGGGCGATTTCCCTCGATCTGTTTGCGGTGCTATTGGGTGGCGCCACGGCGCTGCTGCCGGTGTTCGCCAAGGACATTCTGCTGACCGGCCCGTGGGGGCTTGGCCTGCTGCGTTCGGCACCGGCGGTGGGCGCGCTGCTGATGTCGCTGTTCCTGGCGCGGTTTGCCGTGGAGCGCAACGTCGGGCGAGTGATGTTCACCGCCGTGGGCATCTTCGGTGTGGCAACCATCGCCTTCGGCCTGTCGACCTCGTTCTGGTTTTCCCTGGCAGTGTTGGTGGTGCTGGGCGCGGCAGACATGATCAGCATGGTGATCCGCGCCTCGTTCGTGCAACTGGAAACCCCGGACGAAATGCGTGGCCGGGTCAGCGCCGTGAATGGTCTGTTCATCGGTGCCTCGAACCAGTTGGGCGAATTCGAATCGGGTCTGACCGCCCACTGGTTCGGCACCGTGCCAGCCGTGGTCATGGGCGGGATCGGCACGCTGGTGGTGACCGGGGTGTGGGTCAAACTGTTCCCGACACTGGCGCGCCGCGATCGCATGCACATGGCTAAAGATGAAGAGACGGAAGAGGCGAAAGTCTAAGCAATCTAAACCAACAACTCCCCCGCCACCGCCGCACGTGTGGGTTTTCCGCAGAGTTGTTCCACCAGCGCCAGGGCAAATGCCAACGCGGCAGCCGAGCCTTGGGCGGTGATGCAGTTGCCATCGACCACTACCGGTTGATCGACGAAGTTACAGCCCAACAGTTGATGGCTGGCCGATGGCAGACAGGTCATGCGTCGTTGACGCAATACGCCAAAGGCCTGCAGCGCCACGGCAGGCGCTTCGGCGATGCCGGCGAACAGACGACCGGCCGCTGCCTGATCCTTGATCAATTGTTGCAGGGGTTGGTGGGCTGCCAGGTGCTGCGAACCCACCGCGCCACCGGGCAAGGCAATCAGGTCGAAGGGTTGCGCCAACAGGTCCACCAGCATCGCATCGGACGTCAGGCGAGTGCCGCGGGCGCAGGTGAGCATGCGTCGCCCTTCGATGCTGGCCACCACCACTTCCACTTTGGCGCGGCGCAGTACGTCTATCAGGGTGACGGTTTGCAGGTCATCGGTACCCTCGGCGAGGGCAATCAAGGCTCTAAAGGTCATCAGGGACTGTCCACGGAATGATCTTTTAAGCGTAGTCAGCTTTCCCGACCCTTGTTCGAGAGCCGTGGTTACTTGATGTAAAGCTGCGTCGACATCGTGTTGCCGGGCGCATTGATCGAGGTGTTGCTGAAGGTCAGCGTACCTTCCTGCTTGCCCGCCAGATCGAGGGCATACACGTAACCGACGGTTTTTTCCCCGGGGGTGCAACTGGTCAGGTTGCCGTTCTTGAACGCGCAAACCGGCGTCCGTGTACCGTTCACTTCGAAACCGTCCAGGGCGACATGGGCCTCACGCCCGTAACCCACTTCCAGCACGTACACCATGATGTTCGGGCCATTGTGATCGCAGCGCGTCCGGGCTTGCCCCTCGTCGATATTCTCGACACCACAGGACGGCGACGCGATTTTGAGCACTTTCAATTGCGTCAGCGGTGGAGCCGAGGCCGCCACGGCCGTTTGAGCCCCGAGAAACAACGCCATCCCTACTCCGAAGGCGGCAACCAGACGCTTTTTCATGCAGTACTCATCCCCCCAAAAAACCAGCGCGCAGTATGGCGCACTTGGCTTTGTCGCAAAACATCGACGACGATCACCGCCAAAGCAGCCATATTCCCAAGCTACTGGTATGATGCGCGGCTTTTTCCGGCCCACAGTAATTTCCAGGCGCGTTCTGCTGCCTGTGCTTTGCTGTTGAGGTCGATACATTCACGGCGCCCGGCGCGCCACGGGGAGCAGACATGCTGGAAAGGCTGTTTCAACTCAAGGCACACAACACCAACGTGCGGACCGAGATTCTGGCGGGCGTCACGACCTTCCTGGCCATGGCCTACATTCTGTTCGTCAACCCGAGCATCCTCGGCGAGACCGGCATGGACAAGGGCGCGGTGTTCGTCGCCACCTGCCTGGCCGCCGCCATCGGCTCGACAACCATGGGCCTGATCGCCAACTACCCGATCGCCCTCGCACCGGGCATGGGCCTGAACGCCTTCTTTACCTACACCGTGGTCCTGCACATGGGCCATACCTGGCAAGTGGCGCTGGGCGCGGTGTTCATCTCGGCGGTGTGTTTCTTCCTGCTGTCGATCTTCCGCATCCGTGAATGGATCATCAACAGCATCCCGCTGCCGCTGCGCTCGGCGATTGCCGCCGGCATCGGCCTGTTCCTGGCACTGATCGCCCTGCACAACGCCGGCATCGTGGTCAGCAACCCGGCGACCATGGTCGGCCTCGGTGACCTGAAACAACCGGCCCCGATCCTCGCTACCCTCGGTTTTGCCCTGATCGTCGCCCTCGAAGCCCTTGCTGTGCGCGGTGCGGTGCTGATCGGCATTCTGGTGGTGACCATCATTTCCATCGTGATGGGCTTCACCCCGTTCGGCGGCGTGATGTCGATGCCGCCGTCCCTGGCCCCGACTTTCCTGCAACTGGACATCAAGGGTGCGCTGGACATCGGTCTGGTCAGCGTGATCTTCGCCTTCCTGTTCGTCGATCTGTTCGACAACTCCGGCACTCTGATCGGTGTGGCCAAGCGCGCCGGTCTGATGCGCAAAGACGGCCACATGCCGAAAATGGGCCGCGCGCTGATCGCCGACAGCACCGCCGCCATGGCCGGTTCCCTGCTGGGCACTTCGACCACCACCAGTTACATCGAATCCGCCGCCGGCGTGAGTGCCGGTGGCCGCACCGGCCTGACCGCCATCGTGGTGGCATTCCTGTTCCTGCTGGCGCTGTTCTTCTCGCCCCTGGCCGCCAGCGTTCCGGCCTTCGCCACCGCACCGGCACTGCTGTTCGTCGCCGTGCTGATGACATCCGGCCTGGCCGAAATAGACTGGGACGACATTACCGTCGCCGCGCCGGTGGTGATCACCGCGCTGGCAATGCCGTTCACTTACTCCATCGCCAATGGCATCGCCTTCGGTTTCATTTCCTGGACCGCCATCAAGCTGATGTCCGGTCGCGGCCGTGAACTGAACCCGGCGCTGGTGATCCTGTCGATTCTGTTCGTGATCAAGCTGGGTTGGTTCAACGCATGACTTTTGATTCCCAGGCCTACGCCGTTCAGCTCGAAGAAAAGGTCACGCGTCTGCGTGACCTGCTGGCTCCGTTCGATGCACCGGAGCCAGCCGTTTTCGATTCGCCACTGAAAAACTTCCGCCTGCGCGCCGAGTTCCGCCTGTGGCGCGAGGCCGGCGAGCGTCACTACGCGATGTTTTCCCAGGAAGACAAACGCACGCCAATCCTGATCGAAGAGTTCCCGATTGCCAGCCTGCGCATCAACCAGTTGATGCCGCAGCTGAAGGCAGCATGGCAAGCCAGTGCGCCCCTGAGCCACAAGTTGTTCCAGGTGGAGTTCCTGACCACTCTGGCCGGCGACGCGATGATCACCCTGTGCTATCACCGCCCGCTGGACGAGCACTGGCATGCGGCGGCGTCGAAACTGGCAGCCGAGCTGAACGTCAGCATCATCGGCCGCTCCAAGGGCAAACGCGAAGTTATCGGTCACGATTATGTGGTCGAGAAGCTGGAAGTCGGCGGTCGCACCTTCAGCTATCGCCAACCTGAAGGCGCGTTCACCCAGCCCAACGGCACGGTGAACCAGAAGATGCTCAACTGGGCATACGATGCGCTTGGCGATCGCTCCGATGATTTGCTGGAGCTGTATTGCGGCAACGGCAACTTCACCCTGCCCCTCGCCACCCGCGTGCGCAAGGTGCTGGCCACCGAAATCAGCAAGACCTCGGTCAACGCGGCGCTGAGCAATCTCAGCGAAAACGCTGTGGATAACGTCACCCTGGTGCGCTTGTCCGCCGAAGAGCTGACCGAAGCCCTGAACGAGGTGCGTCCGTTCCGTCGCCTGCACGGCATTGACCTCAAGAGCTACGAGTTTGGTAGCGTGTTCGTCGATCCGCCCCGCGCCGGCATGGACCCGGACACCTGCGAGCTGACCCGACGCTTCGACAACATCCTGTACATCTCCTGCAATCCGGAGACCCTGGCAGCCAACATCGCCCAACTGCACGACACCCACCGCATCTCCCGATGCGCGATGTTCGACCAGTTCCCGTGGACCCATCACATGGAATCCGGGGTGATGCTGACTCGGCGTTGATTGCAAACGCCACCACAAAAAAACCGTCCTCGTGACGGTTTTTTTGTATTCGTGCGCGGGAGACTGATAAATACTGGGTCGGGTACTTCATCTGATCCCCGGTGTAATCAATCATGCAGCGACAATTCGACGATCTTCAGTTGGGCAGCATCGAGCTGTTTTGCCTGGCCGCCGAGGCCGGCAGTTTTACTGCCGCGGCGCTGGTGGCGGGTGTCACTCCCGCTGCCGTGAGCCGTTCGGTGTCGCGCATGGAAGAACGCCTGGGCGTGCGTCTGTTTGCACGCACCACCCGCAGCGTGAAGCTGACCGACAGTGGCCGCCGCTATTACGAGGAGTGTCGCCTGGCCCTGGCACAACTGATCGAGGCCCAGCGTGAGGTGATGGGCCAGCAGCAAGTGCCATCCGGTACCTTGCGCATCAGTATTCCGACCACCTACGCACATCATCGAATCTTGCCGTTGCTGCCAGAATTTCGGGCGCGCTATCCGGCGGTGAAGGTCGAGTCGCACATCAGCAATCGCAACATCGATTTCGTCGGCGAAGGCTACGACATGGCGATTCGCGTGCGAGCCATCCCGGATTCCGGCCTGATCGCCCGACCGCTGGAAGATGCCGCCCTGGTAATGATCGCCAGCCCTGATTACCTGAAACAGGCCGGTACTCCGCAAACCCTCGACGATCTCGAAAAGCACGAGTGCATTCAGTACGAACTGCCCAGCAGCGGCCGGCGCATTGCCTGGTTGTTCAACGATGAAGGCGTGCCCAGGGAGATTCTGGCCGAGGGCAGCCTAAGCTGTTCCGACGATGTGCTGGGCGGTGTCACCTTGGCCAAACATGGGGCGGGGTTGTTTCAGACCTATCGTTTTATCGTGGAAAAGGAACTGGTCGACGGCTCGCTGGTGGAAGTGCTCAAACCCTATGGCGGGCGCTCGCGGCCGTTTACCTTGCTGTATCCGCAAAGTCGGCATGTACCACTGCGCTTGAGGGCGTTCATTGATTTTCTGGTGGAGCATTTGCCGCGCTGAACTGCAAAAGTGTCCGATCACCGCACACAAACCGCCAGTGTGCCTTCACTTCAATTGACCAAATTAACCAGTTAGTACAATTTATCTCCACAGGCCGGGATCCTCGGCCGATTCCAAAAATAATAAGTGGAGAGATTCCGATGTCCCCTATCGTTCTGGTGCTCAACGGCCCGAACCTGAACCTGCTCGGCACCCGTGAACCAGCGACTTACGGCCACGAAACCCTGGCAGACATCTCGGCCTTGTGCGCACGTACCGCCGAAGAGTTCGGCCTGGCAGTTGAGTTTCGCCAGACCAACCATGAAGGCGAATTGCTCGACTGGATTCACGCCGCCCGCGGTCGCTGCGCCGGGATCGTCATCAATCCTGCCGCGTGGACCCACACCTCGGTCGCCATCCGCGACGCCCTGATCGCCAGCGAATTGCCGGTGATCGAAGTCCACCTGTCCAACGTGCACGCCCGCGAGCCCTTTCGCCACCACTCGTTCGTCTCCGCCATTGCAACGGCGGTGATGGCCGGTTTTGGCAGTCATGGCTATCGCCTGGCGCTGGAACACTTCAGTCATCGTTTGAAGGGGTGATCGCCTTGACTCAGAACCACGTGATACTGGCCGGGCTGATTGGCGCCGGCATCCAGGCGTCCCGCACACCGGCCATGCACGAGCATGAAGGCGATGCCCAGGGGCTGCGCTACCTGTATCGCCTGATTGATCTTGATCAGTTGAAGCTCGACATCAACGCCCTGCCCGACCTGTTGATGGCCGCCGAGCGCATGAACTACACCGGGTTGAACATCACCTTTCCCTGCAAGCAGGCGATCATCCCGCTGCTCGACGAACTCTCGCCGGAGGCCCGCGGTATCGGTGCGGTCAACACGGTGGTGCTCAAGGACGGCAAACGCATCGGCCACAACACCGATTGCCTGGGCTTTGCCGAGGGTTTTCGCCGGGGTTTGAAAGGCGTTGCCGTTGAGCGTGTCGTACAAATGGGTGCCGGCGGCGCAGGTGCGGCGGTGGCCCACGCGTTGCTGAGCGAAGGCGTACAACAGCTAAGCATTTTTGACGTGGACATCCGCCGCGCCCAGGATCTGGCTGACAATCTCAATCAGCATTTCGGCGTCAGTCGGGCGGTAGCCGGGTATGACCTGCCCAGCGCCATGGCCCAGGCTGACGGCCTGGTGAACACCACGCCGATGGGCATGAAAAAGCTGCCGGGCATGCCGGTGCCGGTGGAGTTGCTGCGGGCCGAAATGTGGGTGGCGGAGATCGTCTACTTCCCGCTGGAAACCGAACTGCTGCGCAACGCCCGCGCCCTCGGTTGCCGGACGCTGGACGGCGGCAACATGGCGGTGTTTCAGGCAGTGAAGGCATTCGAGTTGTTCAGCGGCGTGGTGCCGGATGCCCAGCGGATGCTCGAGCATTTCCAGAGCATGAATGACTGAAAAGCTTCGCGGGCAAGCCACGCTCCCACAGGATCGGTGTTTGCCCGCGATGGATTCAGGCTTGCAGGTACCGCAGAACCGACTCGCAAATCATCTCCCGATGACGCTGCTTGATGCGTTCGTCCGGCAGGTCGATCTGGAAAATCTCACCAAAGGTGTGGCGGTTCGAGACGCGATAGAAGCAGAACGAACTGATCAGCAGATGCACATCCAGCGGATCAAGACCGGTACGGAACAGCCCTTGCTCGGCGCCGCGGCGCAGAATCTCGCCCAGTGAATCGAGGATAGTGTTGTTCATCGCCTTGATCGCATCGGAGCGCTTCACGTACTCGGCGTTGTGAATGTTCTCGATGCTGACGATGCGCACGAAATCGACGTTGCGATCATGGTGATCGAAGGTGAACTCCACCAGCCGCCGAATGGCTTCGACCGGCGCCAGTTCCGCCAGGTGCAGGCGGTTTTCGGTGTTGCGGATATCGCCGTAGAGTTTCTCCAGCACCTCGACGTAGAGCTGTTCCTTACTGCCGAAGTAGTAATAGATCATGCGCTTGGAAGTGTGGATGCGCTCGGCGATGGCATCGACGCGAGCCCCGGAAAGCCCCTGCTGGACGAATTCGACAATCGCCTCCTGCAGGATGTTTTCGCGGGTCTTTTCCGGGTTGTTCTTGCGACTCTTGCGCGGCTCGGCACCAGGTTCTACGGAGGCTGCGGGGAGTTCTGAAGTCATTGTCATTGCGGGCTCACGGCCATCACTGCACAGGCTGGCGATTATGGGCTGCGCGGCACGGTGAAGGAAGCCGCGCGGCCCACGTTTAATCCCGCGTTTACGAATTACCTACAACTTCGCCTGGCGCAATGCGCCGCTACGGGATTTGGCCATGGCCGCCAGGCGCACCGCGACGTTGGCCGCGCCGTAGCCGGCATAACCGTTTTTACGCTGGATGATTTCGAAGAAGAATCGCCCCTCGAACGGCTCGGTGTACACATGAAACAGTTCACCGCCCTGGGCGTCGCGATCGTACAACACATTGTAGTAGGCCAGTTCGCTCAGGAACTCGTCGTCGAAATCGAACCGCGCCGCCAGGTCATCGTAGTAGTTGAGCGGGATATCCAGCAGCGGCACGCCCGCCTCTTTGGCACGGCTGACCTGGGCAAAGATGTCATCGCAATCAAACGCGATGTGATGCACACCGGAGCCGCGATAACTCGACAGCGCGTGTGAGATCGCGGTGTTGCGGTTCTCGGAAATGTTCAGTGGCAGGCGGATCGAACTGTCGCGACTGCGCAAGGCACGGCTCTTCACCAGACCATAAGGATCCGGCAGCACGACTTCATCGTCCGCCTCGAAATCCAGCAGGCTCTTATAGAACAGCACCCAGCTGTCGAGGCTGTCGGCCGGCAGCGCCATGGCCATGTGGTCGATGCGCTTGAGGCCACCGCTGACCGGCGCATCCGCCAACAGATTGAAGTCGGTGCCGTAGACGTCGGCATCCTGGTCCACCAGATAGATCAGGCTGCCATCCGGCGCACGCACCGCCGCCAGTTCCAATTCATTGGGGCCCACCAGCCCGCGATAGGGCTGGCCCTTGTAGGCCACGGCTCGGGCCAGCGCACTGGCGCTGTCCTTGACCCGCACGGCAGTCGCGCATAACGAAGGGCCGTGGGCTTCGAAAAAGCTGTGGCCGAAGGAGTAAGGCTCTGAGTTGAGGATCAGGTTGATATCGCCCTGACGCATCAGGCTGACGCTCTTGGAGCGATGCTGCCCGGCCTTGACGAAACCCAGTCGCGCCAGCCAATGGGCGAGCTTGGCGCCGAGGCTTTCGTCCACGGCGAATTCAAGAAACTCGATGCCGTCGTACTCGCTGGCCTTGGGCGTTTCGAACAGAATCCCGGGGTTGGCCGCAGGCTTGGCTTCCTGCGCCAGACGCTCGCGGGTTTTCTCTTCCAGGTACAACAACGAGCGCAAGCCGTCGGCGGCGTTGGCCCGTGGAGGCGCGGCGCGGAAACCATCGTTGAAGATTTCCAGTGACAAAGGCCCGGTGTACCCACTCTTGATGATCGGCGCGAGGAACCCCGGCAAATCGAATTCACCCTGGCCCGGGAAGCAGCGAAAATGCCGGCTCCACTCCAGCACGTCCATGGCCAGGATCGGCGCGTCGGCCATTTGCACGAAGAAAATCTTGTCGCCTGGAATCTCGGCAATAGCGCTCGGATCGCCCTTGAGCGACAAGGTGTGAAAGCTGTCCAGCAACACGCCGAGGCTTGGGTGATCGGCCTGCCGCACGATGTTCCACACCTGTTGATATGTGTTCACATGCCGACCCCAGGCCAGCGCTTCATAACCGATGCGCAGGTCGCGTGCCCCAGCATGTTCAGCCAGCAGCCGCAAATCGTCGACCAGAATCTGTTCATCACCGATGGACTCGGCCGAGGCGTTGCTGCACACCAGCACCAGGTCAGTGCCCAGCTCCTGCATCAGGTCGAATTTGCGCTCGGCGCGTTCCAGATTGCGCGACAATCGATCACGCCGACAGCCTTCGAAATCACGGAACGGTTGAAACAGGGTGATGGCGATCCCGAGATCGACGCACATCTGTTTAATTTCCCGCGGACTACCGTCGTAGTAGAGAAGGTCGTTCTCGAAAATCTCGACGCCGTCGAAACCGGCGGCGGCAATGGCTTCGAGCTTTTCCGGCAGGGTACCGCTCAAGGATACGGTGGCAATGGAACGCTGCATGTTTCGGCTCCCGGTGGAGGCTTCGGCTACAGGGAATTTGCGCCGCTTTTAAAAGAGTGAGGGGATTATTGAGGCGGTTGGTGCATTGAGCAATTTAAAGTGTACTACCCAGTTAGTTTTGTGTTCGATTATCGAACATAATGGTGATTAGCGAATTGACGATTTTTTGTCCACTGCCCAACATCGTCCTCACATTAAGTCCGGACACGCAACACCGGTCGCGATGTCCAAAACACCAAATAACAAATTCAAAAAACGGGTGGTACACATGATTCCTTCCCAAAGCTCACGCATGGCTCCGGCCATGAACGTCACTGCCGGTGGCATCGGCGACAAAATTCGCGGCGCCATGGCTGTCGGCAAAACCCGTTGGGGGATGCTGGCACTGGTGTTTTTCGCCACCACCCTGAACTACATCGACCGCGCCGCCCTGGGCGTGATGCAACCGATCCTGGCCAAGGAAATGAGTTGGACGGCGATGGACTACGCCAACATCAACTTCTGGTTCCAGGTCGGTTACGCCATCGGCTTCGTGCTGCAAGGCCGCTTGATCGACCGGGTCGGCGTCAAGCGCGTGTTCTTCTGCGCGGTATTGCTCTGGAGCCTGGCGACCGGCGCCCATGGCCTGGCCACTTCGGCGGTCGGCTTCATGGTTTGCCGATTCATCCTCGGCCTCACCGAAGCTGCCAACTACCCAGCCTGCGTGAAAACCACCCGCCTGTGGTTCCCGGCCGGCGAGCGCGCCGTGGCTACTGGCATTTTCAACGCTGGCACCAACGTCGGCGCGATGTTCACCCCGATGCTGCTGCCGCTGATCCTGCACGTTTGGGGCTGGCAGGCCGCGTTCCTGTGCATGTCGGCACTGGGCGGGATCTGGCTGCTGTTCTGGGGCCTGAAGTACTTCAACCCGGAAGATCACCCGAGCGTCAAACAGTCGGAGCTGGACTACATCCAGAACGAAGTCGAACCGGAACAAACCCGCGTATCGTTCTCGAAAATCCTGCGCATGCGTGGCACCTGGGCCTTCGCCCTCGCCTACTCGATCACAGCGCCAGTGTTTTGGTTCTACCTGTACTGGCTGCCGCCGTTCCTCAACCAGCAATACAACCTGGGCATCAATGTCACCCAGATGGGTATCCCGCTGATCATCATCTACCTCACTGCCGACTTCGGCAGCGTTGGCGGCGGCATCCTCTCCTCGTTCCTGATCGGTCGCGGCGTCAACCCGATCAAGGCGCGACTGATGTCCATGTTCCTCTTCGCCTGCTGCATCATCGGCGTGATCATGGCGGCCGGCTCCAGCAACCTGTGGGTCGCGGTGGCCGCCATCTCCCTGGCCATCGGCGCACACCAGGCCTGGACCGCGAACATCTGGAGCCTGGTGATGGACTACACGCCCAAGCACATGATGAGTACGGTGTTCGGCTTCGGCGGCATGTGTGCGGCGATTGGCGGGATGTTCATGACCCAGCTGGTCGGCCACATCCTGACCATCACCAACAACAACTACACCGTGCTGTTCACCATGATTCCGGCGATGTACTTCATTGCGCTGACCTGGATGTACTTCATGGCACCGCGCAAGATTCCGACCGTCACTGACTAAAGATCGCCGCACTACCCCCTGTAGGAGCGAGCATGCTCGCGAAAAACCTGAGAGCGACGCGGGTATCCAGACAACCCGTGTCATCGTTGACGAACATCGCGAGCAGGCTCGCTCCTACAGGTCGTTTCTCTTTGGGCTTTTACCGGCGGCTTTGTTGCCACGCGGCCGCCAACCCGCTGCAGCAGATCACGGCAATGCCGAGCACGGTGGTCAGTGTCGGTGTATGGGAAAACAGCAGCCAGCCCAAGAGGCCGGCGAAGATGATCTGGCAATAGCTGAACGGTGCCAGCAGTGCCGGTGCCGCGAGGCGGAACGCCTGGGTCAGGAACAGGTGTGCCGTCATCCCGCAGGCCCCCAGCGCCAGCATCATCGCGCCATGCACCAGGTTCGGCGTCTGCCAGAAGAACGGCACCAGCGCACTCATCACCAGCGTGTTGCACAAGCCTGCAAAGAAGTTGCTGGTGGTCGGGCTGTCGATCTCGCTGAGCTTGCGCGTCAGCAGTTGATAGAAGCAGAAAAACAGCGCCGAGCAGAACGGCAGCAACACCGCCGGGGTAAACAGATCACCACCGGGGTGAACGATGATCAGCACCCCACTGAAACCGAAAATCACCGCCAGCCATTGCCCCCGGGTCACCCGCTCGCCAAGCAGCGGTACCGACAGCGCGGTGACCAGTACCGGCGCGAGGAAGTTGACCGACGTCGCCTCGGCCAGCGGGATGTACATCAGCCCCGTGGTGAAAAACAGACTGGTGCCCAGCAGGCACAGCGCCCGGATCACCTGCAGCAATGGCCGCTTGGTACGCAACACCCCCAGCCCGGACTGCGGCAGGAAAATCCCGGCCATCAGCAAGGTGTGAACCACGTAACGCGCCCAGACCACCATGACGATGGGATAGAAACCGGAGAGGTATTTGGAAAAGGCGTCGTGGCTGGAAAACAGGAAGGTTGCGACAACGATCAGCAGGATCCCTTTGAAGGGCTGATTGACGCCGGAAAGCGGGGTGCTGACGGTCATGGGGTTTCCTTACTGAAGTCAAAAGCATCACATGCAGGAGCGAGCTTGCTCGCGATGGTCGTCAACGATGATGATGGCCGCCTGGATAAACACGGCGCCCTCACGTCCCTCGCGAGCAAGCTCGCTCCTACAAGCGAAAGGTGCGCAGCACCGATTACAGCCGCGCCAACAATTCCCGGGTTTTATCCAGCGCCATCTGCGCCCGGTCCAATCCACTCACGCCCTGCTCCAGCAACTGCACGGTGGGAATCTCCAGACTCAATGGAATGTCAGCCGGCAAACCGCGCAACAACCCCTGCAGGTCACAATCGCCATCGCCGGGGAAGCGCCGTTCGTTACGCGCCTGACGCAAGATCTCCGCCATGTCGGCCGGCCGTGGTCCTGCGACGTCACACAACTGTGCATACCGTAACCGTGAGGGGGCAACTTTGACCAGTTCTTCCAGCCGCGATCCTGAGCGGTCAAAGTGAAAGGCGTCCACCAGTACGCCGCCGTTTTCACGCCCGGCGTTTTCCACGATTCGCGCGGCTTGTTGAAGATTGCGCGCATCGGTCCAGGGCATGAACTCCAGATGCGGGTGCAGCCCATAGGCTGCCGCCAGATCACAGAGTTCGGCAAAATGCTGCGTCAGCCGCTGTTCGTCAGGATCGTTACCGGCCACCAGCAACTCACTGGCGCCGAACTCGGCACCCACTGCCAGGATTTGCTCGAAATCGGCGACGACGGTTTCCGGCTTGAGCCGCAGGATTTCGACGTCCAGCACCCGAATTCCGGTATCGCGCAGACGCGCCAGGGTCTGGCGCCGCAATTGATGGTCGCCCACCAGGGCAAAATGGTGCTCCTCAGGAGTCGCCGGCACCAAGCGCAAGCCGACATGGCTGTAGCCGGCCCGCGCGGCGACCTCGACCATATCGGGCGGCGACAACTCCAGCACGGTCAGGCTGGCCAGGGAGAACATACGCTCGCTCATGCTCAACCCTCGATCAAGGATGGCGCGCAGGCACGCCCGGTTTCGGCGGCTTCGCGGATGGCTTCGATCAGCGCCAACGTACGCGCGGCATCGGCGGCACTCACCAGCGGCTCGACCTCCCGACGCACAACACGCGCGAAGTGCTGCAACTGCAAACGCAGGGCCTCATCAGTACTGAAGCTTTCCTGGGTTGCCAGCAACGGTTGATGCCAGCCTCCGTCGACTTCGTTGTAGTGCCAGTGTTTAAGCTGCGGAATGCTCAGCGCCCCACCTGTCCCGGCCAGCAAGTAACACGGTTGATCAGGATGGCGCGGATACACCGGGTTCTCCCCCGAATCCAGCTCCCAGCTCCAAGGCGCGGCCACCGCATCGGAGCCGGTCAGGCTGCCCAGTGCGCCGTTGTCGAATTGCAGCAACACCGCCGCGCAATCCTCGTTGGCAAACCCGCGAATGGCATTGCTGGTGATGGCCTGAACCTGACGCACTTCACCGCACAAGTGTCGCAGAAGATCGAGGTCGTGGATCAGGTTGGTCAACAGCATCCCGGCACCGGCCTCGCGACGCCAGGGTGTTTCAAAATAACTGTCGGGCTTGCGCAACTGCCAGAGCGCCGTGACCGTGGTCAACCGACCCAATGCGCCGCTGTGGACAAGTTCGTGGGCGCGGACGATCAGCGGATTGTGCCGGCGGTGATGTCCGACCAGTACCGGAACGCCACTCACCTTCGAGGCAGCCACCAGCTCCCGGGCTTCATCCAGGTGCACGCCCACCGGTTTTTCCAGCAGCACCGGCACACCGGCCGCGAGGCAATCGAGGGCCGTGTTGACATGCTGCGTGTTCGGGTTGGCGACTATCACGGCGTCCGGCTTCGCCTGCTCCAGCATCTGACGATGATCGGCGAAACAGGCTACGCCCCATTGAGCCGCAAGGCTGGCCGCCTGCGGTCCCGGATCGGCCACGGCACATAACGTCGCTTCAGTCAGGGATTGCAGATGCTGGTAATGCTGCTGGCCCATGTTGCCAGCACCGATCAGGGCGATGCGAAGTGGCGAATTCAAGGTGCGGTCCTCTTGTGAATATTATTGGAGCGATGAATCTCCAATAATTTAGAACCTGGTTCCAGATTCTTACACAGACCTGTCCTGAAAGTGTTCGAACAGCGCACAGCTTCTCAAGTTGAACGCAGTTCAAAATGTGGGAGCGAGCCTGCTCGCGAAGAGGGTGTGTCAGTCGCCATCCAGATCGCATGACACACCGCATTCGCGAGCAGGCTCGCTCCCACAAGGGATTTGCAGTGGCCTTAACTGAACAACTCCGACGCCAGGCTCGCGGCACTCAACTCCTCGGTGTACGCCAGCAACAACGGCGCCAGCTCATGCAGCCGCACCCCCGGCATCCGCGCGCTAGGCCCGGCGATGCTGAGCACGCCGATCACCCGCCCATCGGCGGGATGGCGCACCACGGCCGCAATCGCCGAAGTGCCTACCGCCGAGCTCTCCTCGACCCAGGCGTAGCCCTGCTCCCGCGCCAGACGCAGGCGTTCGAGCAATTCGATGTTCGAGCGCGGCGCGTTCGGCCCCACATGTTCCGGCACCTGCGCACCCTGCCGTTCCACCAGCGACAAGGCTTCGGCATCGCTCATGCACGCCAGCCACGCATGCCCCGAGGCGGTGTAGAACAACGGCGCATCGCGGCCCATGTCCGGGTCGTAACGCAGACCGGAACGCGCGCCCTGGGATTTGGCGATCCAGGTCTGACGCTCACCGTCGATCACCCCGAGACGCACCAGTTCGCCGGTTTCCTGAGCCAGGCGGTCAAGCACCGGCTGCACGATATCGGCACCGCTGCTCGACAGGTAACGGAAGCCCATCGCCACCAGTTTGGTCGAGAGGTGATAACGCAAATTATCCGGATTCTGCCGCACGTAACCGAGGCGAATCAGCTCGGCCAGTAGGCGATGGGTCGCGCTCTTGGGGATGTCCAGTTGCTCCGCCAGGGTCTGCATCGGCAGGCCACGGGGATCGCTGGTGAGGCTTTCGAGCACACTGAAAACACGTTCGATCTGACTGCCGGCCATGGTCGCTTCCACGCAAAATTTGCTCGATTCTAGAAGACAACCGCACGAATGCGAAATCTGGAACTGAGCGTTCGATAACCGCCCGCTTTACGCCCTCCAGACTTGTACGGCTCCACTTGATTCTTATATTTTTTGGAACCAGATTCCAAAACAATAAAACACCGGAGCTCAAACAATGCCTGCCCAAGCGCACGTTCTTCCCGACATCGACTGCGATGTGCTGATCGTAGGCTCCGGTGCGGCGGGACTGTCGGCGGCCGTGACCGCCGCGTGGCACGGGCTGAAAGTCATAGTGGTGGAAAAGGACCCGGTGTTCGGCGGTGCCACGGCCTGGTCCGGTGGCTGGGCCTGGGTGCCTTGCAACCCGCTGGCCCGGCGCGCGGGCATCGTCGAAGACGTTGAACTGCCCCGCACTTACCTGAAACACGAACTGGGCGAGCGCTTTGATCCGGCGATGATCGACGCATTCCTGGAAGCCGGCCCGCGGATGGTGTCGTTCTTCGAGCAGCACACCTCGCTGCAATTCGCCGACGGCAACGCCATTGCCGACATTCATGGCGACACGCCCGGGGCAGGCACCGGTGGACGCTCGGTGATCGCCGCCCCTTACGACGCACGAAAAGTCGGAACACTGCTCAAGCGTCTGCGCAAAACCATGCGGGAAACTTCGTTCATGGGCATGCCGATCATGGCGGGGGCAGACCTCACGGCATTCCTCAACCTGACCCGCTCGCTGTCGGCGGCCTGGCACGTTACGCGGCGTTTCAGCCGTCATCTGTTAGACCTCGCCATGCATGGCCGGGCGATGCAACTGGTCAACGGTGTGGCCTTGGTGGCGCGCCTGGCGAAATCCGCCGATGACCTCGGCGTGTTGCTCTGGGAATCAGCGCCCGTGACCCGATTGCTGCGCGAGAATGATCAGGTACGAGGTGCGGTGATCAGCACCGCCAAAGGCTCTGTGCGCATCCATGCACGCAAGGCCGTGGTGCTCGCCGCAGGTGGTTTCGCCAATGACGTCCAACGCCGCAAGGCACTGTTCCCCCGCACACCGACCGGGCATGAGCATCTGGCCCTGCCGCCCCTCGGCGTTTGCGGCGATGGCCTGCGCCTGGGCGAAAGTGCCGGCGCCCGGATCAATAGCGACATGGCGTCCGCCGTCGCCTGGGCGCCGGTCTCGCAGGTGCCGCACAGCGACGGCAGCACGGGACACTTCCCGCACATCATCGAGCGGGGCAAACCCGGCATCATCGGTGTGCTGAGCAACGGCCAGCGTTTCGTCAATGAAGCCAACGGCTACTACGACTACGTCACAGCCATGGTCGCCGCTGCCCCGCCGGGTGAAGAAGTAGTGTCGTGGCTGATCTGCACCCATGGCTTTCAACGTCGTTATGGCTTGGGCATCTCTCGGCCATTTCCGGTGCCACTGTCATCCTTCATCCGAAGCGGCTATCTGAAAACCGGCAACACTCTTGAGGAATTGGCGGCAGCCTGCGGCATCGACCCGATTGGCTTGCTCAGCACCGTATCGGACTACAACCGCCACGCGCGCAACGGCGAGGATCCGCAGTTCGGTCGTGGCTCCACGCCCTACAACCGCAAGCAGGGTGACGCACTGCAACGACCCAACCCATGCGTCGCGCCGATCGACCAGGGCCCCTTCTATGCCGTGAAAGTCCAGCCGGGCTGCTTCGGCACCTTCGCCGGGCTCAAGGTCAACCAACATGCCCAGGTCCTGGATGGCGCGGCGCAACCCATCGCCGGCCTGTACGCCGCGGGCGGTGACATGGCCAGCATCATGGGCGGCCACTACCCCGCTGGCGGCATCAATCTCGGCCCGGCGCTGACCTTCGGCTACATCGCCGCGCGCCATATCGCAGGCGTCACCGCTTATGAATAATCCGCGAGACCGGCGATCGCCCTCACGATAAAAAACCATCACCCGACGGAATTCGATGGGTTATCCGTGTTCAATACAAGCCTGAAAGCTTCTCGGCAGCCCTTCACGGGTAGCCGGGAATCAACCTGTGCGCGGAAAAAAGACGGACGGCCGGACTGGCGCCGCTCCCACTTGGCAGCAACACTCATCGCACGGAGCTTTACCCGGAACAGAAGAGGATTCCCACATGCTATGGAAAAAAGGCCGACGCAGCGACAACGTGGTCGACGCCCGTGGCGATGATGTTGGCGGCGGTGGCGGCGGCATGCGTTTTGGCGGTGGCAAGGGCCTGAGCCTGACGGCGATCCTCCTGATCGTCGGCATCGGCTGGATCACCGGCCAGGATCCGCTGCAGATCCTCGGACAACTGGCCGGGCAAATGGACCAGCAATCGGCGCCCGCCACCCACCAGAGTCGCAAGGCACCGCCGGTCAATGATGAAAGCGCGGAGTTCGTGCGTTCAATCCTTGGCGATACCGAGGACACTTGGGGTGCGATTTTCCAGCAGGTCGGCCGCCAATATAAGGACCCGACCCTGGTGCTGTTCAGCAACCGCGTGAATTCGGCCTGCGGTCTGGCCACCTCGGCGACCGGCCCCTTCTATTGCCCGGCCGACCAGAAGGTCTACCTGGACATGGCGTTCTTCCAGGAGATGTCCCAACGTTTTTCCGCCGCGGGCGACTTCGCCCAGGCCTACGTGATCGCCCACGAAGTCGGACACCATGTGCAGACCCTGCTTGGGGTGTCCGCAAAAATTCAGGCAGCGCGCCAGCAGGGTCGGCAGATGGAGGGCGACGGTGGCTTGCTGGTTCGCCAGGAACTTCAGGCCGACTGCCTGGCCGGCGTCTGGGCCAACAATGCGCAGAAGCGCCTGAACTGGCTGGAACCGGGCGACATCGAAGAAGCACTGAATGCCGCGAACGCCATCGGTGACGATCGTTTGCAGCAACAGGGTCAGGGCCGTGTGGTCCCGGACTCGTTCACCCATGGTACGTCGGCGCAACGGGTGCGCTGGTTCAAAACCGGTTTCGCCCAAGGCCAGGTTGGCCAGTGCGATACCTTTGCGGCGAAAAATCTGTAAATGAAGAAGTGGTTGTTGGTTGTTCTGTTTACTTGCGCAACGTCCCAGGCCGCCGAGCAGGGGGTCAAAGACCTCAGCTCGGGGCGCCTGCTGTTGAAATCAGGTGAAATCGCGGTGGGCATCAGCCCCGCCCCGGCAAAAATCGAACGGGTGCTGATCATCCTCCACGGTCGCTTGCGCAATGCGCAAACCTATCTGCAGAGCGGTGAGCACGCGGCCGAACTGGCCGGGCAAAGCGCAACGACCCTGGTGATCGCCCCGCAATTTCTCAATGAAACCGATGTTGCGGTCCATCCGGTGGCCGACACCGTTTTGCGCTGGCAAGGCAATGAATGGATGGCCGGCGGAGAATCCACGGCACCGTTTCGGCTGAGTTCCTACGCGGCGCTCGACGAAATCATCGCCCGCGTGGGTGACCGTCAGCAGTTTCCGGAGGTGAAGCAAATCGTCATCGCCGGGCATTCCGGTGGCGCGCAGGTGGTTCAGCGCTATGCATTGCTCGGTCACGCGCAGTCAGAGCTCGATGCGGCCGGCGTGCAGGTGCGCTATGTGATTGCCAATCCGTCCTCCTACGCTTATTTCGATGAGCGCCGGCCCGTGGCGTTCAGCCACGCCGGTTGCCCGCAATTCAATCGCTGGAAGTACGGGCTGGCAGATTTACCGACCTATGCCGAAGGACAAACCGCGGCGCAGTTGCAGGAAAGTTACCTCAAGCGTGAAGTCGTTTATCTGCTGGGGCAGCAGGATACTGACCCGAATCATCCGGCGCTGGACAAGAGTTGTGAGGCCAGGGCGCAAGGGCCGTCTCGATTGACCCGTGGGCGTTTTTACTTCGATTATCTGAAGCGGCTGCAACCGCAAGGGTTGAAGCAGCAGCTGATAGAAGTACCCGGGGTCGGGCATGACGGGGATGGGATGTTTACATCGCCGGAGGGGCAGAAGGCTTTGTTTGGGCAGTAAGATTTTCGGGGCTTGAACTGACGCCATCGCGAGCAGGCTCGCTCCCACAAGGATTTTGCGGTGAACACATCATTTGTGGACACCAGAGATCACATGTGGGAGCGAGCCTGCTCGCGATGGCGGTTGACCAGGCAACGAAGCACTCAAGCCAACAGCATCTGCCGCAACTCAACACAATCCGCCGCATGCCAATCGGTCAATTCCGGCCATGGATTATCCGGCAAATTCACCAACACAGTCCGCGCCCCCGCCGCTCGCCCGCAATCGAGATCGAAGCGGTAGTCACCGACCATCACCATCTCGCTCGCCGGCACCTTCCA
Source organism: Pseudomonas sp. ACN8 (assembly GCF_002303925.1). Lineage (GTDB taxonomy): Bacteria > Pseudomonadota > Gammaproteobacteria > Pseudomonadales > Pseudomonadaceae > Aquipseudomonas. Next base: position 146,772 of record NZ_MRCS01000002.1, on the reverse strand, counting down.
CGCTTCGGCCAGTTTCAGCAACCCGCCCGGATGCGGCTTGGGCGGCGCATCATCGCGACCCAGCACATCCTCCAGCGCAAAGCAGTCGGCCAGGCCAATGGCCTCCAGCGTGACATGTGCCAGCTCCCGGGCATTGCGCGTGAGAATGCCCAGGCGATAACCGCGCCCGGCCAGCTCGCGCACCAGTTCCACCGCACCCGGTGCCGGTTGCGAACCGAGGGCCAGGTCCCGCTCATGCTCCAGCAGCCAGGCATGTTTGGCTGCGGCCTCATCGGCTGGCAGCGCGGCGAGGTGGGTCAGGATGTCGTGTTCGGCAGGGATCGCCAACGCCACGCGAATCGCCGCGAAGTCGTGCACGGCCACCGTCAGGGTGCCGTCCATGTCGAACACCCAGTGACGCACGTCGGCCAGGCTCATGCCCAATCCTTGCGGTGACGGATCAAGCCTTCCTGGGTGACCGAGGCCACCAGTTGCCCCGCGCGGTTGAACACGCTGCCACGGGAGAATCCACGGGAGTTGCCGGCCCACGGACTGTCCATCGCGTAGAGCAACCAGTCATCGGCACGCAGGTCCTGATGGAACCACAGCGCGTGATCGAGGCTGGCCACCTGCATGTCCTTGTTCCAGACCGTTTTGCCGTGGGGCTGCATCGAGGTGACCAGCAGACCGAAGTCCGAGGCGTAGGCCAGCAGGTATTTATGCAGCGCCGGCGAATCGGCCAACGCCCCGTCGGCGCGGAACCAGACGTACTTGACCGGATCGGAGGGCAGCGGGTTGTAAGGATCCTTCTCGGTCACCGGTCGAAATTCGATCGGCTTCGGGCACAGCAGTTTTTCGCGCATTTTCTCAGGGATCAGGTGCGCGCGCTGCTGGGTGATCTCCAGCTCCGATGGCAGGTTTTCCGGACCGACCACTTGCGGCATTTCGGTCTGGTGCTGAAAGCCTTCTTCGTCGTACTGGAACGACGCACTGCAGGTGAAGATCGGGTGGCCCTTCTGGATCGCCGTCACCCGGCGCGTGCTGAAACTGCCACCGTCACGCACCCGGTCAACCTGATACACCACCGGTAATCCGGCATCGCCCGGACGCAGGAAATAGCCGTGCATCGAATGCACATGGCGCGCCTCTTCAACCGTCTGACTGGCCGCCGACAGCGACTGGCCGAGCACCTGACCACCGAACAGCTGACGAAACCCCAGGTCCTGGCTACGACCACGGAACAGGTTTTCTTCGATCGGTTCCAGGGTCAGCAGGTCGACCAGATCATCCAACACTTGGCTCATTCAGATGCTCCTCAGGCAAAACATGGCCGCGCAGCCTTGGCTGCTACGGTCGATTCAGTTTCGGGACTCTGCCCATGAGGGCCATTGTAAACGTCCGTGTCAGGTTATCCATGCAAGGTTTGCAGCCATTGCTCGCGGCTGATGCGATACAACACATGCCGACGCAACGGGTGATCGGCTTCGAGTCGCGGGTGATCGAAGTCATTTTCCGGATCATGGTGCATGCCGATGGCCTGCATGACTTTCTCTGACGGCAGATTGGTTTGCGTCGTGAAGGCCACGACCTCTTGCAGCGGCAAGCGGTCGAACCCGCAGCGCAGAACGGTCCACGCCGCTTCGCTGGCGTAACCCAAGCCCCAGTGCTCGCGGGCCAGGCGCCAGCCGATTTCCGTGGCCGGGGTAAAGGGTGCGTCGAAACCGACCACGCCAAGCCCGGTAAACCCGATGAACTGGCCAGAATCCTTGCGCTGCAAAGCCCAGAGACCATAACCATGCTCGGCGAAATGACCACGGATTCGCCCGATCAATGATGCGCTTTCCAGCCGGCTCAAGGTTGCCGGGAAATAGCGCATCACCTGCGGATCGGCACACATCGCGGCAAAGTCCGCTAAATCTTCATCGCGCCACTGGCGCAACAGCAGCCGAGCGCTTTCAAGTTCCAGTATTGGCTCCATTGCTCACCGCCCCTCCGTTTGCATGCTGCAAGTCTACAACGCTGATAGGATCCCTCTCTCATTCCTACATGAAATGACCATGCCACTGCCGCTGATTTATCACGAAGACTACAGCCCCGAGTTTCCGGCGGATCACCGCTTTCCCATGGATAAGTTCCGCCTGTTGCGCGATCACCTGGTGGACAGCGGTCTGACCCGCGACGTCGACTTGCTGCGCCCGGATCTGTGTCCGGCAGATATTCTCGCCCTCGCCCATGACCCTTCGTACATCGAGCGCTACATGAGTGGCGAATTATCCCGCGAAGACCAGCGCCGCCTCGGCCTGCCCTGGAACGAAGCCCTGGCCCGACGTACGGTGCGGGCGGTCGGCGGTTCGTTGCTGGCGGCCGAAAAGGCGCTGGAGTATGGCCTGGCCTGTCACCTGGCGGGCGGTACCCACCACGCGCACTACGACTATCCGGCCGGATTTTGCATCTTCAATGACCTGGCGGTGATCAGCCATTACCTGCTGGAAAGTGGAAGGGTGAACCGGGTGCTGATCTTCGATTGCGACGTGCATCAGGGCGACGGGACTGCACGAATACTGCACAACACCCCGGAAGCAGTGACCGTTTCCCTGCACTGCGAAAAGAATTTTCCCGCACGCAAGGCCGAAAGCGACTGGGACATTCCACTGCCCAACGGCATGGGCGATGCCGATTACCTGAAGGTCGTGGACGATGCACTCAACTACCTGCTGCCGCTCTACCAACCGGACCTGGTACTGTATGACGCCGGGGTCGATGTGCATAAGGACGACGCCCTGGGTTATCTGAAGCTGACAGACGAAGGCGTCGCCGCCCGCGATGAAAGCGTGATGCGCCATTGCCTGGGCCGTGACATTCCGCTCGTCGGGGTAATCGGCGGCGGCTACAGCAAGGACCGCCAGGCCCTGGCCCGCCGTCACGGCATCCTCCATCACAGCGCGCAACGCGTCTGGCAGTCATCAGGTTGTCACTGAACTGTGGATGCTTTACCCACAATGCCTGTGGAACTGCCTGTGGATAACCTGAGTGAAAGGGCCTACAGCCCACACGGCGTATAGGCTACAGAACACTGACTGTTTTTTAACCACCCTTCAAAGACACCTCTAAACCCTGTAGGAGTGAGCCTGCTCGCGATAGCGGTCTGTCAGGCCCACAGATGTTGAATGTACCGCCGCCATCGCGAGCAGGCTCGCTCCTACAGGGGGCGGGGCTGGTAGAATGCCCGGCTTATCCCGCCAGACCGCAGCGCATCCCATGACCCAATCTTCGCCAGCCCTTCCCCCTCACGTCGCCATCATCGGCGGCGGCCCCGCCGGACTGATGGCGGCCGAAGTGTTGAGCCAGGCCGGGATCACGGTCGACCTGTACGACGGCATGCCCTCGGTCGGACGAAAATTCCTCCTGGCCGGCGTCGGCGGCATGAACATCACGCACTCCGAAGCCTATCCGGCGTTTCTCTCGCGCTACGCCGAACGCGCCCCGCAGATCGCCCCGCTGCTGCGCGGCTTCGGCGCCGAAGCTTTGTGCCGGTGGATTCATGACCTGGGCATCGATACCTTCGTCGGCAGCTCCGGCCGGGTATTCCCCACCGACATGAAGGCCGCGCCATTGCTGCGCGCCTGGCTCAAGCGCCTGCGCGACAGCGGCGTAGTTATCCACACCCGCCACCGCTGGCTCGGCTGGGACGAGCGTGGCGATTTGCGCATCGACAGTCCGGAAGGTGAAAAGACCGTGCAAGCCGATGCCACCCTGCTCGCCCTCGGTGGCGGCAGTTGGTCGCGACTGGGTTCGGATGGCGCGTGGATGCTGCCACTGGAGCAGCACGGTGTAGGACTGGCGCCGTTGCAACCCAGTAATTGCGGCTTCGAGGTGCAGGCCTGGAGCGAATTGATGGTCAGCAAATTCGCCGGCGCCCCGCTGAAAAATATCGCCATCGGTCTTAATGATGACGTTCCGCGACTAGGCGAATGTGTGATTACTGCCACCGGAATCGAAGGCAGTTTGATCTACGCCCTGTCGGCACCGATCCGCGAGGCGATCAACCGGCACGGCTCGGCAACCATTCATCTGGACCTGTTGCCCGGCCGGCCTGTGGATAAAATTCAAGCGGCGTTGAGCAAGCCACGGGGATCGCGATCCATGGCCAAACACCTGCACAGTCAGTTGGGCATCGATGGCGTAAAAGCGGCGCTATTGCGTGAACTCACGCCTGCCGAAGCGTTTACCGACCCGAGCCTGCTGGCCCAATCGATCAAGGCATTACCACTGACATTGGTGAAACCCCGTCCACTGGACGAGGCCATCAGCAGCGCTGGCGGTGTGTTGTTCGAGGCAATGGATGAGCGATTGATGCTCAAGCAACTGCCTGGCGTGTTTTGCGCGGGGGAAATGCTCGATTGGGAAGCGCCGACCGGCGGCTATCTGCTGACCGCGTGTTTCGCCAGCGGGCGGGCGGCGGGGTTGGGGATGGTGGAGTGGTTGCGGCGCAAGGGTTGATGACCGCGCAGCTCCCATCGCCAGCAGGCTGGCTCCCACACGGGATTTGTGTCGCTCACAAAAAACCTGTGGGAGCCAGCCTGCTGGCGATGACGGCCTAACGGACGCAGTGCGTAATCAAGGCTTGCGCTTACGCGGCCCGGTATTGAACACCGGCACCTTGCGCACAGGCTTGATCGAAGGCTCCGCCGGCGCAACTTCCCCGCTATCCACCCACTTGCCCAGATTGCGTTTACCACCGCCACCACCGGAAGCCTTTGGTTTCTTCGGTTTCTTCGGCTTCTTCACGACCTGGCCACTGGCATCGGTGTCCGGCACGCGGTGCTCAGGTTCGAAGTCCGGCTCGTTCTGCCGCTTCAAGGTCTGGCGGGTCAACATCTCGATGGCCGAGAGCAGATTCACTTCATCGGCGCAGACCAGGGAAATCGCCTCGCCGGTCGAACCCGCGCGGCCGGTACGACCGATGCGGTGGATGTAGTCCTCAGCGACTATCGGCAAATCGAAGTTGACCACCATCGGCAGATCTTCGATATCCAGACCACGAGCCGCCACGTCGGTGGCGACCAGAATCTGCACTTCACTCGCCTTGAAACGATCCAGTGCGCGCTGACGAGTCGCCTGGGGTTTGTCGCCGTGGATGCCGTCGGCATTGATGCCCAGCCCCTGAAGTTTATCCACCAGCGCATCCACGCCGTTGCGGGTCTTGGCGAACACCAGCACCTGCTTCCACTTGCCCTTGCGCATCAGGTGAACGAACAGCTCCGGCTTGCGCTTCTTGTCCACCGTCACGATCCATTGCTTGACCGTATTGGCCGCGACGTTGCGCGGGCTGACTTCGATGGTCAGCGGATCGTTGAGCATCTGCCCGGCCAGCAGGCGGATGTCATCGGAGAAGGTTGCGGAGAACAACAGCGTCTGACGTTTCTTAGGGAGCGCGCGGTAAATGTTCGCCAGTTCCTCGGAAAAGCCCAGGTCGAGCATACGGTCGGCTTCGTCCAGCACCAGGGTTTGCAACTGGTTGAACTTCAGCGCGTTCTGGCGGAACAGGTCGAGCAAGCGGCCCGGGGTCGCCACCAACAGGTCGACACCGCTGCGCAGCTTCATCATCTGCGGGTTGATGCTGACGCCGCCATATACCGCGTAGGTGCGCAGCGGCAGGTTTTCGGCGTACTGGCGCACGGCTTCGTGAACCTGCTCGGCCAGCTCGCGGGTCGGTACCAGGATCAGCGCGCGGACCGAGTTGGCGGTGACTTTCGGCCCTTCCATGGCCAGCAGTTGCAACAGCGGCAGGGCGAAACCGGCGGTCTTGCCGGTGCCGGTCTGGGCGGCGGCCATCAGGTCACGACCGGCCAGCACCGCCGGAATGGCTTGCGCCTGAACCGGCGTCGGAGTCTGGTAGCCGAGCGTCTCGAGGGAGCGCAGCAAGGGTTCGATTAGGCCAAGGGTGGCGAAAGTCATGGGAGTACCGTAGGAAAATTCAGCGCGGGTTGTTCAAAACAAGTGTGCAATACAAGATGCAATGCCGCGCAGTTTACCCTAATTCACACGGGATTCTGTCGGTACTGCCGTCGTTACCACTGGCCGCTCTGGCGTGCGGCGCCATTGTGGCAAGCCGATCAACACCACGGCACTGATGATCACCGCCATCGCCAGGGCTTCCTCGATACCGATGGTTTCGCCGACGAACACGATCCCCAGCAACACCGCCACCGCCGGGTTGACGTAGGCATAGCTCGTGGCAGCAGCCGGACGCACGTGCTTCAACAAGTACATGTAGGCGTTGAAGGCGATGATCGAACCGAACACGGTCAGATACGCCAACGCGGCCCAGCCTTCGATTGGTGGCACCTTTTCCAGATGCTCACCGCTGACTGCGCTGGCAATCAGCAACACCACACCGCCCACCAGCATTTCCACAGCGCTGGCCATCGCGCCCTGAGGCAACGGCAGGTGTTTGCTCCAAACAGAGCCAAAGGCCCAGGTCGCCGCTGCAAAAATCAGCAACGCCGCACCCAATGGACTCGATTGCAGGTTGGAACCGAGGTTGAGCATGCCGATGCCGATCAGCCCGAGCACGATCCCGGCCCATTCGAGACGGGTATTACGCGCGCCCCAGAAATAGCCGCAGAGCAAGGTAAACAGCGGCACCGTCGCCACCGCCAACGCCGCCACCCCGGAGGCCACGCCCGTGTGCTCGGCCACGCTCACCGCGCCGTTGCCGCACGCCAACAGCAGAATCCCGATGATCCCGGCGGCTTTCCACTGCGCCCAGGTCGGCGCCGGCGCTCCGCGCCAGCGCAGGAAGGCATACATCAAGGTTCCGGCGATCACGAAGCGAATGCCGGCAAGCAGCAACGGCGGCCAGGACTCCACGCCGATGCGGATCACCAGGTAAGTCGAGCCCCAAATCACGTACAAGGCAAAGAAGGCAGCGATCAAGGGTAAGGGAAAGCGACGAAGGCCGGACATGGGGGCAGCTCACAGGCAAGGACAAGTGAACGGCTATTCTAGAAAGGCTGGCGTCGGAAAATAAGTTACAAAACCTGTTTAGAGCGCCAGTACACTTTTCAAAACACGGAGTTCAGCGCTATAAACCGTGTTTTCGAAAGTCGGCCATTTTCAGGAGTCACCCCGATGGACAAGTATGACCGCATGCTGCTCAGCGCCCTGCTGGAAAACGGTCGCGCGTCCTACGCGGACCTGGCGCGCAAGGTCAACCTGTCTGCCCCGGCCGTGGCCGAGCGCGTGGCCAAGCTCGAAGCCAGCGGCGTGATCACCGGTTATCAGGCGAAGGTCGACATGGCCAAGCTCGGCCTGCCGATCCAGTGCGTGATCGAATTGCGCCTGAACCAGCACGGCAACCAGAAAGCCTACGACGACCTGATCAAAATCCCGCAATTGACCGAATGCCATCGGGTGACCGGCGACCCGTGCGTGATCATGCAAGCGGCGGTGGGCTCGATGCCGGAACTGGAAGAACTGATCAACCGGATCGCCACGTTCGGCTTCAGCAAGACGTCGATTGTGTTGTCCAGCGCCATCGAGAAGCGGGTGCCGTTGGGACATATCGAAGGCAACGGCAAGCTTTGATCGAACGCGGAACCATAGATGTAGGAGCGAGCCTGCTCGCGATGGTCGCCAACGATAACGCGGGAAACCTGACACCCCGCACCGTTCTCGGGTTCATCGCGAGCAGGCTCGCTCCTACAGGGGACTTGTGGTGTTTTCGGGATCAGCGATAGCGCTTTAGGTGTTCGCCCACTTTCGCCGCAGGCACTTTCTGCAACTTGCACAACAAGTCATGGGACAACTCGCGCAAGCCATGCTTCTGCCGCAGTTCGTCAGCGAGGTGCGCGGTCAGGTTGGCCGCCATCTCGGCATCGGCCATGGCCCGGTGGGCCTTGCCGGTGTGGGGCAGGTTGGCAAACGTGGTGAGGGTGCCGAGCTTGTGGTTCGGTGCGGCGGGCATCAGGCGGCGGGCCAGTAGCAGCGAGCAGGCAAAATTCTGCAAGCGGGTGCGTTTGATTCGCCCCAGTTCGAAGTCCCAGAACTTCTGGTCGAACGCGGCGTTATGCGCCAGCAATGGCGTGGTGCCGACGAATTCGTTGACCTCGTTCATCACCTGCTCGGCCGACGGCGCGGTGCGCAGCATGGCGTTGCTGATGCCGGTGAGTTGTTCGATGAAGGCCGGGACACGTACGCCGGCGTTCATCAAGCTCTGGTAACGCTCGACGATGCGCCCCTGCTCAAGGATCACCACGGCGATTTCCGTGGCCCGGCAGCTGCTGCTCGGGGAGATCCCGGTGGTTTCAAAGTCGATGACTGCTATGCGTTCCAAACCTGGTTCAACTCCGTAAAAATCAATTCTTGAGCAGCAACGCGCCTTCGATCGGCACGTAGCGGCTGGCGGCGCGGATCAGCGAGTTGGCGGTCAGGCCCGGCACACCGTAGGCCACCGCTTGCACCCCGTGTTTGCTGATGATGCGTTCGAGCAGCATGTCGAAATCACCGTCGCCGGAGGCCAGGACGATTTCATCGACATGGTCGGCGGCGTCCATGATGTCGAGGGTGATGCCCACGTCCCAGTCACCCTTGGCCGAGCCGTCGCTGCGCTGGATGTAGGGCTTGAGCTTCACGGTGAAACCGAGGTTGCGCAGGATCTGCTGGAACTGCTGCTGTTTGCTGTCGCCACGGTCGATGGCGTAGGCGTAGGCTTCGACGATCTCGCCCTGTTTGCTGATGTCAGCCCACAGTGCGGCGTAGTTGAAGTGGCAACCATAGGCCTGACGCACGGTGTAGTAGAGGTTCTGGACATCGGCGAACACTGCGATTTTTTTCACCGGCTTTCCTCAAGGCTGAATCAGGCACCAGGCCCGAAAAGTCGCCCAGTATGCCAGCCCGAAGGATTGTTCCGCGAATAATCGGCCCGGAGCGCGGTTGCGCTCCGGACGAATGGCGTATCAGACGAAGGAATCGTCGTCGCCGAAGAACGATGAGTTGTCATCGCTGTAGTCGGCGTCGCTGATCCCGCCCTGATCGTTGCTGTAGGTATCGTTACCGGCCATGCGCTGGTCATCGCCCCAGCCATTGTTGCTCTGGTCGTTGACCTGGGCCGGCTCTTCCTTGATGACTTCGACGACTTCCGGTTGCTGATTGTGATGGAACAGGCTGCTGATGCCCTGTGCCAGCATTACGCCACCCGCCACGCCGGCGGCGGTTTTCAGCGCACCACCAAGGAAACTGCTGCCAGCCGCTGCCGGAGCCTGTTGTTGCGGCGCATAGCCCTGCTGTGGAAAGTTCTGTTGCGGGGCACCGAAGCTCTGCTGTGGCGGCTGCGAACCGAACGACGAGCGTCCCGGCTCACGCCAGCCACCGTTCGACGGCGGTGCGCTCTGGGTTGGCGCGGGCTGTGGCTCGCGGGAGTTGCCGCCAAAGATGCTCGACAAAAAGCCACCGCCACTCGGCGCAGGAGCCGGGGTCGCCTGGGCCTTGGCCTGTTGCAGTTCAGCCTGCAATTGCTGGACTTGCTGGGTCAGTTGTTTGTTCTGCTCATCGAGGCTCTTGATCGCCGCCTCTTGCACCAGAATCGCCTGGGTCATGAAATAACCTGCCGCGGGCTGGCGCGTCAGGTGTTCCTTGATCCGCGCCTCGGCCTGGGCGTCGCGCGGGGCTGAGTCCGTTTCGGCCTGCTGCAGCCGGGAAAACAGTCCATCGATCAGGGTTTGTTCTTCGCTGTTCATGGCGACCTCGTAGATTGCCGGGGAAATCGTTGCCTTTATCCAATGAGGATAAGGCGCTCAACCTTAATGGAGGCTGAAACAAGATGTTTCAATGTCCTTTACCGAACGTTTACGTTTGCTTCCCCCTGCGCTTGATCGGTTAAAGTGAGCCACTGCTTCCAACCTGCGATACCCACTGATGAATCCGTTAGATGTGCTGCGTGACTCCCTGTATTTCTTCAAGCGCAATCTGAGCCAGATCGTGCAGCTGTGCCTGCCGCTGGTGATGTTTGAGGCACTGCTGCAACAAGTGGTCGACCACTCCACGGAGCCGGACAGTTTCCCCGGCATCAGCGTGATTGTCGGCTTGCTGGTGTACCCGCTGTATACCGCCGCGCTGATTCTGTTTCTCGATGCTCGCAGCCGCGGAGAATCGCCGAGCAACCGCGAACTGCTGTCCAGGTCCGCCTACCTGTGGCCGCGCTTCGCCCTGCTGACGGTGCTCAATACCGTGCTGATCCTGCTGGGCCTGTCGCTGTATTTCCTGCCGGGCATCTACCTGATGGTGACGCTGGCGTTTGGCGAATACCTGTTGGTGTTGCGCGGCCTGGCGCCGCTGGCGGCCATGAAGGAAAGCCTGCGCCTGACCAGCGGTCATTTCCTGCGCATCCTGCTGTGCATTCTGAGTGTGATGGGGCCGTTGTGGCTGCTCAAAGGCGTGACACTGGCGGCGTACCCGGAACCGCAGAACCCGGTGATCTCACTATTGATCGACAGTGCCCACAGCTTCCTTCAGCTGTTTACCAGCGTGGTGCTGTTCCGGCTGTTCATGCTGATCAACCCGCTGCCTGAGAGAAATGACAACTCGCTCTGACGTTGGGCGCGACCATCGCTCTCGGGTATCCTCGGGAACAATCCTGTAACGCTAATAAGCCGAGCCATGACCCGTCTACTGCGCTACACCCTGCTGGGCCTGCTGATCGTGATCGGCCTGATCACCGTAATGATCTACAGCCTGACCTGGCGCCCCGATGCCAAAGAAGTATTGCCCGTCAGTTGCAGTGCCCAGGCCCCCTCCCTGGTCCCCGGGCAGGCGTTGAAAGTGATGACCTGGAACGTCCAATACCTGGCCGGCAAGCGTTACGTATTCTGGAATGACCTGGCCGCTGGTACCGACGAACGTCCCACAGCGGAAGACATGGCTTTCAGCCTCGACGAAGTGGCGCGGGTGATTCGCGACGAACAACCGGACATCGTGCTGTTGCAGGAACTGGACGACGGCGCCAAGGCCAGCGATTACCAGCACCAGTTCAAACTGCTGCAAGAACGGCTCGCCGACTTGTATCCGTGTGGCACCAGCGCGTTCGACTGGAAGGCTGACTTCGTGCCGAACCCGCACATCTTCGGCAGTGTCGGCCGGCAACTGGCGACCCTGAGCCGTTACCAGATCGAACATGCCGAACGGCTGCAACTGCCCATCACCTCGGGCAATCCACTCAGCCGCCAATTCAAACCCAGAGATGCCTTGCTGGTGAGCTACTTGCCGTTGAGTGATGGCGGGCAAATAGCGGTGCTCAATACCCATCTGGACCGCGCCAATCGAGCCGACAACACCTTGCAAAACCAGGTGAACGCCGTGGCCAGGACCCTCGATAAACTCGAAAGCCGTGGCACACCGTGGCTGATCGGTGGGGATTTCAACCTGTTGCCGCTGGGCCAGTATCGACGCCTGTCCGACGCACAACGCGCGCCCTACTCTGCCGACAGCCCGTTGCACCTGCTGTGGGACAAGTACCCGATGATCCCGACCAACAACGAAGCCAGTGGTATCGACCGCGAACGCTGGCTGACCCATTACCCGAACGATCCCGGGCTGAACGGTCCGGACCGGACTGTCGACTACCTGTTCTACAGCCCGCGGATCAAACGGGTCGAGGCGATGGTGCGGCAGGATGATACGTTGCGTATCTCCGATCACCTGCCGGTGATTGCGCGGTTCCTGTTGCCGGCTGCGCCTTAGTTCCGAATCCACATAAAACCTGTGGGAGCGAGCCTGCTCGCGATTGCGGTGTGTCAGACAGATCAATATTGACTGACACTACGCCTTCGCGAGCAGGCTCGCTCCCACAGGGTCATGCATGGGCTGAAATCAGGTTTAATGCACCTCCTCCAGATCATCGTGCAGCAGCCCGAAGATCTCGCGCTTCATCTCGATGAACGAGCGCTCCATGACCATATCGAGGTTGCGTGGACGTTCGATCGGCACATCCAGAATCTGCTTGATCCGCCCAGGCCTGGCGCCCATGACGTAGACCCGGTCGCCGAGCAGGATCGCCTCGTCAATGTCGTGGGTCACGAACAACACGGTCTTCTTGCTGTTGCCCCACACCCGCAGCAACAGTTGCTGCATTTGCAGGCGCGTCTGACTGTCGAGGGCGCCGAAGGGCTCGTCCATCAGCAGGATCTGTGGATCGTTGGCCAACGCCCGGGCGATGGCGACACGCTGCATCATACCGCCGGACAACTGCTTGGCGTAGTTGTCGGCAAAGCCGCTCAGGCCCACTTCGTTGACGTAGTAATCGACGATGTCCTTGCGTTGCGCCGCCGGCATGCCGCGCCGCTTGAGGCCGAACTCGACGTTCTGGCGCACCGTCAGCCACGGGAACAGCGTGTAGCTCTGGAACACCATGCCGCGATCCGCACCGGGGCCTTCCACCTGCTGGCCGCCGACGTAAATCTCGCCCGAGGTCGGTTCGGCCAGGCCGGCGGTGAGGTACAGCAGGCTCGACTTGCCGCAACCTGAAGGCCCCACCAATACAGCAAATTGCTGGTCCGGCACCTCGAACGACACTTGCTCCAACGCGGTAAAGGTACCGCCATCGGGTTTCCTGTAACGCAGGCTGACCTTGTCCACCTTCAGCCGTGGCGCGTTCACCGGGGCAGCCTGAGGGGCGACAAAACGATGAGTGGCGGCGGTTACTGAGCCCATGCGGTGATCCTCAGACGTAGGAAACGGAACAGTTGATCGGTGACCAGGCCCAGCAGGCCGATGATCGCGATGGCGAGGAAAATCACATCCACCTGGAAGCCACGCATGGCCTTGAGGCTCAGGTAACCCAGGCCACTGGAAGCGGCGACCAGTTCAGCCACCACCAGGTAAGTCCAGGCCCAGCCCATGGTCACCCGCAAAGTGTCGAGCACGCCCGGCAGGGACGCCGGGGCGATGACGTGCAGCACCGCATCACGACGGTTTGAACCGAGGGTGTAGGAGGCGTTGATCAGGTCCTTGGAGATGCCTTTGGACACGTCCGCGATCATCACCAGTTGCTGGAAGAACACGCCGAAGATGATCACCGACACCCGCTGCTCCAGACCGATGCCGATCCACAGGATGAACAGCGGCACGAACGAGGTCACCGGCAGATAACGAATGAAATTCACCAGCGGCTCAAGAAAGGCCTGGACGATGCGGAAACTGCCCATCAACATTCCCAGCGGCACCGCCACCAGGGACGACACGATGAAACCGACCATCACCACTTCGACACTGGCCCACACGTGCTGGCCGAGGGTGCCGTCGCGACCCAGGCGCACGGCGGCCTCGACCACCGCGCCCGGCGTCGGCAGGAACATGCCCGGCACCACGCCACCGTAGGACAAACCGGCCCACAGGCCGACCAACAGCACCCAGGCCAGGCCGCTTGCGCTCCAGATCACCGAGACCGGCAAACCGGTCTTGGGCGTGATGCAGCGGCTCAGCCATGAATTGCGCTTGAACATGCAGCCTCCTAGAGCGGGGTGACGAAACGGTTGTCGATCAGGTCGTCATTGCTGACGTTGTAGGGCTTGCCTTGCAGCTCGCTGGCGGTCTCGTTGGCCAGTTTGATCAGCGGTGCGCTGTCACCCGGCTTGCCCGGTGAGCCCAGCAGTTTTTCGCTCATGGCCTGATCGTAGAAGCGCACGCCTTGCGCTGCGGCCTCCATTTCCTTCGGATCGGCCAGGTAACCGCCAACACCCTTGGCCATGATTTTGTAGGCTTCCTGGGGATGATCCTTGGTGTACTGCACGGCTTTGTACAAACCGGCCACCAGGGCCTTGACGTCTTCCGGCTGCTTTTCGATCACGCTGCAGTTCAGTGCGACCACATCGACGATCACCCCCGGCGTGCTGCTGCTGTCGATCAGTACCTTGCCCTGTTTTTTTTCGCGAACCATCGACAAGTGCGGCTCCCAGGTCACGGCGGCCGGTACTCGGCCGGCGATGAACGCAGTGGCGGCGTCGTCGGCCGTCATGTTCTGCACGGTGATGTCGCTCATGCTCATGCCGTGTTTTTTCAGCAGATACGACAGCCAGAACTGCGAGGTCGAACCTTCGTTGACCGCAACGGCCTTGCCCTTGAGTTCCTGCAGGCTCTTGACATCCTTGCCCACCAGCACGCCGTCGCCTCCATGGCTGTCGTCCAATGCTGCAACAGCCTTGAAGCAGAATTGCGGACGGTACTTGAGCACTTCGTCGATGGTCGACGCCGAGCCGGACAACTCGCCGGACGCTTGTGCGGCCATGTACATCGCCGCTTCTTCGACCACCGGCAATTCGACGGTCAAACCGTTTTCCTTGAAGTAGCCAAGGTCCTGGGCCAGGTACAGGGTGCCGTAGCCGACCCAGGTGGTATGACCGATGGACAGGGTGCCGGCCTGGGCGCTGGTGGCGACCGTCGCGGCGATGGCGGTGACCGCCAGTGGATGGGCAACGCGGGTAAGCAAGGACTTGATCATGGAGCACTCCCAAAGCTGTTGATTTAGTTTTGTCATGGGCAGTACGGCGAGCCCTGAATCGGCTGCGACCTGTGGTCTCTCGGGGACCCTTCGGCGGGCAGCATTCGGCGGGCTGGCGAGATCGATGTTGGCCCAAGGGCGGGATCAGGAAAACGAGGAAATATGTGGATGCGAGTGATGAAAAAGCTGGTTAGTGAGCACTGTGAAAGGGCGTTGTGGGCGGGGATGCCCGACATGGGTGCAAGACTTGAGAGGTCTGTTGAATCGACAAAAGCAATCGCGAGCAGGCTCACTCCTACAGGGATCTATGTCGACCTCGTTTCCGATGATCGACACAAATCCAATGTGGGAGCGAGCCTGCTCGCGATAAGCCGCAGGACCTTCAGGCGATATCAGAGCCGGCCGTATTCCTGCGCCGTGCGATCCACCGATTTCAAGGTCTTACTGATCAGCTCATCAATCTCTTCACGGCTGGCAATCAGCGCCGGCGCCATGATCATCCGCCCCAACGTCGAGCGAATGATCACCCCCTCCTCGAAGCCAATCGTGCGGCAGCGCCAGGCGATGTCGTTTTCGTTGGCAAAGCGCTTGCGAGTGGATTTGTCTTCGGCCAGTTGCAGCGCCGCGACCATGCCGGTGCCCTGGATGTCACCCACCAGCGGGTGCTTGCCGAACACTTCGCGCAGACACTGTTGCAGGTACGGGCCGATGTCGTCCTTGACCCGCGTCACCACGCCTTCATCACGCAGCGCCTTAAGGTTGGCAATCGCCACCGCCGCCGCCACCGGGTGCCCGGAATAGGTCAGGCCGTGGGCAAACACGCCGCCCTGTTCCACCAGCACTGAGGCCATTTTCTTCGACAGGATCAGGCCGCCCATGGGGATGTAGCCCGAGGTCAGGCCCTTGGCGATGGACAGGGTGTCCGGCTCGAACCCGAAGTACTCGTGGGCGAACCATTCGCCGGTACGACCGAAGCCGCCGATCACTTCATCGGCGCACAGCAGCACGTCGTACTTGCGGCAGATGCGCTGGATTTCCGGCCAGTAGCTTTCCGGCGGGAAGATCATGCCGCCGGCGCCCTGGAACGGTTCGGCTATGAAGCCCGCGACCTTGTCCGCCCCCAGTTCGAGAATCTTCGTTTCCAGTTGCTGTGCCGCGCGCAGACCGAATTCGGCCGGGGTCAGGTTGCCTTCGTGGGCGAAGAAGTACGGCTCGTCGATGTGCTCGATGTCCGGAATCATGCCGCCCATTTCGTGCATGAATTTCATGCCGCCCAGCGCCGTCGCGGCCAGGGTCGAACCGTGGTAACCGTTCCAGCGGCCGATCATGATTTTCTTCTCGGGCTTGCCGAGTACCTGCCAGTAACGACGCACCGTGCGGATCAACACCTCGTTGGCTTCAGAGCCGGAGTTGGTGTAGATCGCGTGGCTGTAGTGAGCCGGCAGCAAGCTGAACAACAGCTCGGACAGCTCGATCACCTGCGGGTGGGTGGTGTGGAAAAACATGTTGTAGTACGGCAGCTGTTCCAGCTGCTGGCTCGCAGCAAGGGCAAGGTCCTTGCGCCCGTAACCGAGGTTGGTACACCACAACCCGGACATGCCGTCGAGGTAACGCCGGCCATCGTTGTCCCACAGGTGCAGGCGCTCGCCACGGACCATCACCCGTGGCCCCTCGTCGTTGAGGGCTTTCTGATCGACGAACGCATGGATGTGGTGCGCAGCGTCGGCGGCCTGGTAGTCGCGGGTATCACGTGGTGTGGTCATCGCCAGTTCTCCGTTTTGTTATCAGCGCAATTGAAACCAGGTGGTCTTCAACTGGGTGTATTTATCGAATGAATGCAGGGACAGGTCGCGGCCGAAACCCGACTGCTTGCCACCGCCAAAAGGCACGGTCACGTCCAGCGCATCGACGCTGTTGACCGACACCGTACCGGCCCGCAATTGTCGCGCCACACGGTGGGCGCGGTTGAGGTCGTCGGTCCACAGCGAAGCCGCCAGACCGTAGACGCTGTCGTTGGCCAATTGCAGAGCGTGGGCTTCGTCGTCGAACGCCGTGACGGCGAGAACCGGGCCGAACACTTCATCGCGAAACAGCGGCATGTCCGGGGTCACGCCGGTAAAAATCGTCGGCTGGATGAAGTTGTCCGAACCGTTGAAAATCGACTGCCGACCGCCACAGACTTTGGTCGCGCCTTGCTGTTCGGCCTGCTGGATGAACTTCATGATGCGCGCGGTCTGACGGCTGTCGACGATGGCTCCGGCGGCGCTCGACGGGTCCAGCGGATCGCCCGGCAACCAGCGTTCGGCCTGGGCCTTGAGGCGTTCGACGAACTCGTCATGGATCGAACGCTGCACCAGCAACCGCGAGTTGGCCGAGCACACTTCACCCTGATTGAAGAAGATGCCGAACGCGGCTTTTTCCGCTGCCAGATCGAGGTCCTGACAATCGGCGAACACCAGGTTCGCACTCTTTCCGCCGCACTCCAGCCACACCTGTTTCAGGTTCGATTGCGCCGAGTACTGCATGAAATATTTGCCGACTTCGGTGGAGCCGGTGAACACCAGGCAATCGACGTCCGGGTGCAGACCGAGGGCCTTGCCGGTTTGTTCGCCGAGGCCCGGCAGTACGTTGAGCACGCCTGCCGGAACCCCCGCCTCCAGCGCCAGCTCATCCAGGCGCAGGGCGGAAAACGGCGACTGCTCGGCCGGTTTGAGTATCACCGAGTTACCGGCGGCCAACGCCGGGGCGAGTTTCCACGCCGCCATGTCCAGAGGGAAATTCCACGGCACCACGGCAGCCACCACGCCGAGGGCTTCACGAGTAATGGTTGCCAGCACGTTCTGCGCACTCGGCGCGACCTGATCGTAGAGTTTGTCGAGGCTCTCGGCGTACCAGCGGAACACTCCCGCGGCACCCGGCACGTCGATATTGTAGGCATCGGCGACGGGCTTACCCATGTTCAGCGAATCGAGCAGCGCCAGCTCTTCACGGTTTACGAGGATCAAGTCGGCCAGGCGCAACAGCACTTGCTTGCGTTCGGTCGGCGAGCGCGCAGCCCAGGTGCCAGCCTCGAAAACCTGCCGCGCATTGTGCACCGCCGCGTTCACCTCTTCTTCGCCGCAGGCGGCAACGTTGGCCAGGCATTGCCCGGTGGCAGGGTTGATCGCGGCGAAAGTCTGCCCCGACTGCGCCGCGCGGCGCTGGCCGTCGATCACGGCCTGATCGGGAAACCGCAGGGAAGCGGCCTTGCGTTGCCAATACTCAAGCTCGAACACGTTCAGATGCTCCAGAGGACATTCTTGTGTATTGGATAGTCGCTCAGGCCCGGGCGGTGGAAAACCAGTAAAAATGTGTTCGCAGGCCAAGAAAAAACTACGTAGCCAATCTCCCTTCTGGCGCAGCATGTGGTTATTGTTCAAACACAACAAATCGCTACCCGAGCGGATAGGGGTGGCGCGCAAATTGCCAGGATGCCTGGTCCGTTCTCCCCCGAGGTTTGCTGTGGCTGCCTACAATCTGCGTCAACTGAAATACTTCATCACCACCGTCGAGTGCGGCAGCGTCGCCGAGGCCTCGCGCAAGCTGTACATCGCCCAGCCTTCGATCTCCACGGCCATCAAAGGGCTGGAAGACAGTTTCGGCGTGCAACTGCTGATTCGCCACCATGCACAGGGCGTGTCGTTGACCCCAAGCGGTGCACGTTTCTATCGCAAGGCCCAGGAACTGCTGCGCATGGCCAAGGAGTTCGAGCAGAACGCCCTGGCCGACAACGATGTGGTGTCCGGGCAGATCGATATCGGCTGTTTCGAAACCGTTGCGCCGCTGTACCTGCCGCAATTGATCGCCGGTTTTTCGGCGTTGTATCCGGGGGTGGAAATCCGCATCCGTGACGGCGAGCAACAAGAGTTGGTGCAGGGCCTGACCTCCGGCGCCTTCGATCTGGCGATCCTCTACGAGCACGACCTCGACGGCACCATCCAGACCGAACCGCTGATGCCGGCGCAACGACCTTACGCGCTGCTGCCGGCGGATCACCGCTTTGCCCAGCAGGCGCAGGTATCGCTGCGGGATTTGTGCCTGGAGCCGATGATTCTTCTGGATGTGCAGCCGAGCCGGACCTACTTCGTCAGCCTGTTCGATGAGCTGGGCCTGACCCCACGCATCGCCTTCAGCTCGCCATCGATCGAGATGGTGCGCGGCATGGTTGGCCAGGGCTTCGGGTTCTCGATCCTGGTGACCAAACCGCATTCGGAGTGCACCTACGACGGGCAGAAAGTGGTGTGCGTGGACATCGCCGAAGACGTCACTGGGTCCGGGTTGGTGGCGGCATGGCTCAAGCGCGGGCAACTGACTAAACCGGCTCAGATGTTTGCTGACTATTGTCGCGAACAACTGACCGCCAAATCCGAAAGCTCAACGCCGTCCGTGTAGGAGCTGCCGCAGGCTGCGATCTTTTGACTTTTTAATGCCAGCACAACCACCCGATAAACAGCGCAAACAACTCCGACTGCGATCCCACTTCCAGTTTCAGGTACCGGTTTTTGCGGTACATGCGCACGCTTTCCGGTGAGATGTTCATCTGGCAGGCAAAAGAACTGACTGGCAGAACGACGTTCAAGACGCCTGCTTCAAAAGTGGTGACACCGGAATCAACACCGTACCCTATAGACCCGCCGCAGCCGCGCCGCCACTGTAAATGAACTGCGACCCGGCACCGCGCCGAATCGCCTGCGTCCCGGCAGCGACAGCCAACCAAGGCGAAGCGCAACCTGGATGACCCCGCATTGCATCGAGGTTGCACAATCCCGGTCTATTCACTGACATGGGTATTTCAGACATCACGCCTGCAATGGCGCCCGCCCCTCGCGCATCAACACCCGCTCGCCAAACCTGATCGATTGATGTCGATTCAAGCGGCACCCACCCAATCGCCTGGCGCGTAGCGTAAAGCAGGTCATCGGAGGTGGGCTCGCGCGCCTGCTCCGGGCGGTGCAAAAAAGCAATCGGCGATAACGTGGCCTGCGTCAGACGGTTGCCAAACAACAACCCGACCGCAACTTCCGCCGTGCCATCCGGCTGCTGCGGCGCAAACTGCACGGCCAACACCAATAGCAACGCCCGATCACCGATACGCTGGTCCAGCCAGTGGTCCAGTGCGGCCAACCCGCGACCCTCGACGGGGGTTGCAGGCTGGCGAATGCCGGATTCGCGCCATGCCTGTCGCCACACTCGGCGCCATTGGTGCTCCGGCAAAGCGGTATCGACGTCCAGCAACAGGGCCAATGGTTGATCGGCGGGCAACTGCGCCAAAGTGGGTGCCAGGTCGGCGAGCGTCTGCGCCCATATACTCAGCAATATTTCTTCCGGATTTTCATCTGCATCGCAGGATAAACAACTATGGCGCAGTGTTGCTCCATCCACCCTGGACGCTTGTGATCTCAGCGCCGTCGTCCCACTCAGCAGAGCATCCCGTTGTATTTCCGGATCATCCGCAGGCTCTTCAAGAGCAGTCTGCACGCTCACGCCCAGCACCTGTTGCGAGCGGCGGCCCTGACGCATCTTCCGACTCAAGTCTTCTTCGCGAGCGTCATCCCAGCCATCGGCGGCCCCCTGTTCACCGGCGTACAACAGCACTCGCCCGAATCCCAGCACGCACCAACCCAGGATTGGAATGCCCAAGGCCAGGCTCTAGAAATCCGAAGGCCGCTGGGATAAGGTTTCGTCGCCGAACAACGGTGTTCCTCCGACGCCCAGCAAACAACACAGCAACAACAGGCCCATCCAAATCAAAAAATCGAGGTGGTTGAGGACGTACGGCAGGAGGAGGCATTTTATCCAGTCTAATTGGCATGATTAGATTATCCTCGCTTCAAATTAGAATCTATCTCGTCTAAATGACATGACGCGCCCGCATTGCGCACCATCAATCTTCTATAAAGAAACTTTCGTAACCCGCTCTCCGCACCTCCGAATCATCATTGAGGCACTTTATGGAATTGATAACTTCCTCATCACGCCTGACTATTATTTCGCTGAAACCTTCGAAACCCTCCTCCGCCACTGGAGCATCTCGTTCATGAATGGTGTACAAAAACCCATTATTTGAAAATTTAATTTCAACATCAATTCCACCCGGCAGCGGCTGAGTCTCCATAATGAAATTTCGGCCGGGGGGTATCGGCTTTTCTGGAAAAACAAATTCGATCATGTTTTTACCTATATCAAAAACTCGGTATTGAGCAAACCCTGTTGAGTTGCTAAGGCTTTTAGATGCACAGACGCCTGCAACTTTATGCTCTGCCTTGCAGAAGAAGATGGTTTGCTCTTCTGATGAACATATATCATTTTTCTTGGTAATAACTGATTCCGCAGCAGCAATGGCCGTAGAAACAAACAAAAAGAAAAATACCAAAAATTTTCCCATTCCCTCATACCCCCATAATCTTTTTTATACTGTTCAGATTTTCTTTTCGCTCATGCAGGCCATTGTATCCACCGTTAATTATCAGGGTTGTCTTTTTTATATCGTCTTCATCCGCAGCCAAATTAAAATTAGTCATTGAACAATACACAAATGCCGACTCCACTCCATATTGCAAATCATCAATTATGAGGTCGGGATTCTCTACGAAATCTTTCAAGTCACTTGGATTTGCGGCGTTGTGAATTCTAGTGTAGCGCTCGTAGTTAAAGCGCCCGGTAAGTTGAATAATTCCTCTGCCACGGTATTTATATCCGTCCTGCGTTTCTTCTCGCCCATTGCCCATTCGATCGGCATACACATAGCTAAGCAAGTTAATCGCATTGTTAGCGTAGGTATTTTCATGGCTCCAAAGTTTGCTCCGAAGCCGACCAAAATCGCAGTCATCCTCTCCGGTATTGTAATTTTTTTTACCTCCTTTACATCCAAATATTTCGCGCATTCTCCTAGGGCTAAAGTTACCGTTTTCGCTTTTTACTTTGAATCTGCTTTCATGGCCAACTTGCGCAAGAAAATGTGCAATACGCAATGGAGTATCGATTTTATATGTAGGAGCATACATATTTAGATAAGGCAAAATTTCCTGGTGATAATTGGAGGCCCCATGCGGATCTGCTGCTCTCAGCATCTCCATGGTGATCACCTCACGCTTTTCCAAAAACAAACCGACTAACCCAATCGGATGAAAGTGATACGCACTCCCCCACGAAGGTAGTCCCACCTTTTCCGCGACGTCCCTCCACCACCCCATCTGTGCAATCCGCTGCTTCTCCGCCAGCCAATTCAAGTGCGGTGTCGAGCCGCTATGGCCGAGCAACTCATCCAGTGCGTCCCATATCTTTGGCTGCTGAAACCACTCGCTTTCCTTGTAAAGGACCATCTGCGAAATCGACTGAGCATGAGCCGGTCGCTCAAGGGCCGCCAGCAATTCAGAGACCATTAGCGTGCCGTCGGGGTTGCGACCGATGATTTCGTACAACCGGCTTTTCATCGGGCCCTTGTCGTCTTTTTCGGCAATGGAACGATAGCGCTCGCGTTCCTCGTCGCTGAAACGGCCAATGGCGCTGAGAAAAGAGGCCAGCAAATGTTTGGGTCTGCTGTAGTCGATGATGACGCCATAGCCTTCCCAAGCCCAAGGACTGACCCAAGGCGTTACGCCTGGCTCTTCACACACCCAGCCATCAAGAAGGTTGTTGTCGGCATCGTGAAACAAGTGTTTCAGGTGATACCAGGTACGAGCTTTGCGCGTAGGAGTCGCGGGCACCTGGATTTTTCGGTCCGCCGGCAGATCATCGAGCAACTTCCTGGGGACCAGCAAATCGGCAGCACTGACCGGGCTGGAAGTACTCGACGCCTGCAATTGTGCAGCGGTGACATTTCCTTCGTGCGCCACCACGGGTGCGCCCTTGGCGAACTTCAGCCAGGTTCTGTCTTTCTCCGGCAGGCGTTGGGCCCACAATCGACTGGCTTCGATGAATTCCTCGACGTCATCACCACTGAAGGTTTCCAGGTGTAGCTTCTTATCCGGCTGATTCGCGCCGCCGTCCTGATACAGACCGAGATGGCCGATGAGGTCACCGGCCTTGATTGCGACGGGCTCATCAAGCACCACTACCTGATCTGTCGCTACCGGCTCAATGGCACCTTCCAGCGAGTCAAAATGCACATACTGGTTGATGCGTTCAAGCTTGCGAAACTCGCCTTCGCCACTGACCGTGACTTCCGATTCAACCGGTAAATCGAAAATTACGTTATCGGCAATCACCGGTTCGGCCCGGACGTTGACTGTCTGCTTCGACGAACTGATGCGGGTTTCTTTGCGGTCTGGGTGTTTGAGCACCTGAGTAGAGAGATAGCCCTTGATCGAGCCATCGGGGTTGAGCAGTTTGGCCGGTCCCAGGCTGCTCTCTAACTTGCGAAATTGTCCGGTGCCGCTGATAGCCACTTCGGCGCCTCTCGGCAGAACATCGATTACCTGGCCATTCAACTTATTGCGCACGTTCAGACCACGTTGTTCAGGCCGGTCGGGAAAGACGTCCTTCGCCGTCTGCTTGACGCGAAAGGTCGGACGCTCGGGCCAGAATCTTGGGCGAGCGAGGGTGGAATCCTTCTGGTACGTCGCCCAATCCTGCAGATGCATGTAGAGGCTATAAAAAATCAGGCTTGGTGGAGTGTCCGGGCTGCCTTCGATCTTCGGCGGTTGAAGGTGATGGCGAACCAACACGAAGTTGCGCGAAAAGGGCTTCTCGACCGTTCGATCGTTGGCGAAGTAAGCGGTTTTCGGCGACTGCGTATCGATGCGGTAGGCCACCACCTCGCCGTCGGCCAGGCAATGCACGCTGGATTGCTCCAGGGTACCGGCGGTGCCGCTGTCGAAGTGCACGCCGCCGTGCCACAGGCCACCGCGTCCGAGTGGGTAGTAGCCGGCCACCGCGTTGGCCAGGTGGGTCAGTTGCCTCAGGGAATCGCGCGAGTCCTGGAACGGATGGCTCCAGTTTTCCAAGGGTCGCAGTGTATGGGTGGTGGGCTCTGCCGCCGTCGATGTGGGGAGAGGACGTGTATCAGGCACCGGCGAGTTTGGGATCTGCGGTGCACCAGACCGCGAAGTAGCGTCGTACTTGTGGAGTCCAAAAAGTCGAGAAAGAACGCTGGCCATGTTGTATGTCGCTCCTTGTTTTCCAAAAGGGGTCAACCAGAGAAATGCGTACGTCCCGGAACATCGGATTCATGCTCGGTCAATTCAGAGCGATGACGGTCCGACAGCTTTCCGGAAGCTGGTAAACGTTGAAATAGGAAATGTCCCGAAAGCACGTAGGATGGGTCCGGGATGGCGGCGCGCCTGGTCTGTCAGGTTTTGTATGGACTTGTCGACTGGATGTGGCGAGGGGCTTTCGGCTTTTGTTCGCAGCGGTTTTGCGCGCGAGCAACTACTTTTTTAAACGCCTTCAAGGTCATTTCACGAAAGCTACATCACCTTGCGTCGTTGCCTACGGTTACGCCAGAATCCGCCGGCTTGTGCGCTCTGGGGTCGCTCGGTAACTTGATTCGCGTCACTGATGGTCAGTGATCGGGTTTAGTAGCCCGGCCAAGGTTATAGCGGTCGCATGAGCATTATCAGTCAGGTATTCGCCTGCACTTGATGGTAGCTGTGCGCATGGCGTCCTCGGGCGCGCCGGTTTTTGCTTACCCTTGCCGGTCTACTAACTTGCGCACAGCTGCCACCCTTTCGTGTAGTAGCGAGATGGTGCGGCCCAACTACTAAAGGGAAGCACTTATGAACAAACCAACACCGAATCCCCCGGACGCAGATCCGGCAAAACTTTCAGAAGCCCTCGACTCAAACAATACCCACGAGCGGTCCGAACGCATCCCCTCTGCCGCCGACATCCAGGCCACTCCGCGCAAACTCTGCACGATGTTCATCGTCAATCCGGAACTCGATAGTGAAACTCTGCTGGCTCACGCCTGCGAATCACTGGCATCGGCCAATGTCATGACGATGGATCTGGCGGACCGGACAGAGGGACCGAGTCGCAATACGCTGTTGGGTATCGCGCAAGTCATCATGCTGGGCGAGTTGGCGGTAAACCGGGTGCTGGACCGGGTCGATCCGCCTGAGTAGAAGATCAAAAGATCGCAGCCTGCCGCAGCTCCTACGTTATCGAGCTGCGATTACTTGCGCGGTTTTATCCGCGCAGTCGCCTCCGCCACCAGCGGATCATCCGGCCAGTAATGCTTGGGATAGCGTCCCTTCAAATCCTTCTTCACCTCCGCATAGGTGCTGCGCCAGAAGTTGGCCAGGTCCTGAGTCACCTGCACCGGCCGGCGCGCCGGGGACAACAGGTGCAGCTTGACCACCTGCCGGCCGCCGGCGATGCGCGGGGTTTCGGCCAGACCGAATAACTCCTGCAATCGCACCGCCAGAATCGGCGGCTGTTCGCTGTAGTCCAGACGAATCGACGACCCCGAAGGCACGCTCAAATGATGCGGTGCCAGCTCGTCCAGCCGTTGCGGCAGCGGCCACGGCAGCAGATTGCGCACGATGCTCGACAGGTCGAGATTGGCGAAGTGACTGAGCCGCGAAACCTTGCCCAGATACGGCATCAGCCAGTGTTCCAGACTCTTGATCAATGCCGCATCGCTGACATCCGGCCACTCGCTCTCGCCTTTGCCGGCGAGGTCCAGTTGCCGCAACAACGCGACCCGCGCCTGCCACTGACGCAGCTCCGGGGTCCACGGCAACAGTTCCAGGCCTTTGCGCCGCACCAGGTTCACCAGCGCCTGGCTGCGAGCGGTTTCGTCGAGGCCGGTCAGTGGCTCGCGACTGAGGATCAGTTCGCCCACCTTACGTTGACGCTCGGCCCGCAGCACGCCTTCACGTTCATCCCAATCCAGTTGATCGACACAGTGAACCTGCTCGGCCAGCACTGAATCGAAGAGCGCCGGGTCGAAGTCCGTCGCCAGATAAATCCGCTCCTCGCGCTGGCCCTGGCGACTCCCCAGATCGGCGATCACCAGCCACGCTTGCTTCATCAGGCTGTCGGCCTCGGCGAACAGTGCGGCACGTCCGTTGGCCAAGCGATATTCCGCACCACCGGCGCGCCGTTGCTGGGCGACCCGGTCGGGATAGGCCAGCGCCAGTAGCGCGCCGAGCCAGCGCGGATGATCCGGATCGCTGACCGGCTCCGCCGCTTTGCCCCGCAGATAACCACGATACTGCCGCGCCAGTTGTCGCGCGCGCTGCACCCCGCCCAGGGCACCGCGCGCGGCGCGCTCTTCGCCAGACAGCAATACCAGTCGACTGTGCAAGTCCGCCCCGGCACCGCGCAAGATATCGCGCTCGCCGAGCAGTGCCGCGACGTCGCAGACCATGTCCGCCAGCCCCAGCGCCTGGCCGCGCAACAGTAAATGCGCGATGCGCGGATGCGCCGGCAGTTCGGCCATGGCCTGACCGTGACGGGTCAGCGCTTCACCTTCCAGAGCCCCCAGACGTTCAAGCAGATCCTGAGCCTGTGCATAAGCGGCGGCCGGGGGTACGTCAAGCCATACCAGTTGCCCGGGCGTCACACCCCAGCGCCCCAGTTGCAAGGCCAGCCCGGCGAGGTCCGCCGAAAGGATTTCCGCACTGCCATAGGCCGCCAGTTGCTCGTGCTGATCCTGGGACCACAGGCGATAACACACGCCGGGTTCCAGTCGCCCGGCCCGGCCCGCACGTTGTGTGGCGCTGGCTTTGGAGATGCGCTGGGTGTCGAGGCGGGTCATGCCGCTGCCGGGGTCAAAACGCGGCACCCGTGCCAGCCCGGCATCGATCACCACGCGCACGCCATTGATGGTCAAACTGGTTTCGGCGATGTTGGTGGCCAGCACCACTTTGCGTTTGCCCACCGGTGCCGGATCGATTGCCGCCCGTTGCGCGGCGAGGTCCAGTTCGCCGTGCAACGGGCACAGTAGAACCTGAGTGTTTTCGCCCAAGGCATCGGCCAGTTGTTGATGCACGCGACGGATTTCCGCCTGCCCCGGCAGGAACACCAGCACGCTGCCGGTCTCGTCGTTCAAGGCTTCGAGGATGGTCTGCACCAGACGCGGTTCGATGAATTCACCGGCCTGGAACGGCCGCCCCCAGCGCATCGCCACCGGGTACATGCGCCCTTCGCTGCGCAGGATCGGCGCGTCGTCGAGCAACCCGGCCAAGCGTTCGCCTTCGAGCGTGGCGGACATCA
The DNA here is from genome assembly GCF_002303925.1 of Pseudomonas sp. ACN8. Classification (GTDB taxonomy): domain Bacteria; phylum Pseudomonadota; class Gammaproteobacteria; order Pseudomonadales; family Pseudomonadaceae; genus Aquipseudomonas. The sequence continues at coordinate 120,098 of NZ_MRCS01000002.1, read as the reverse complement.
AGAGTATTTTCAGCGGCTGATCGTCACGGAACAGTTCGCGGCCATTGAGACTCAGGGCCAGCGCCAGATCAGCGTCGAGACTGCGTTCGTGAAATTCGTCGAAGATCAGCAGGCCCACGCCTTCCAAAGCCGGGTCGTCCTGCAAACGCCGGGTGAGGATGCCTTCGGTGACCACTTCGATACGAGTGTTGGGGCCGACCTTGCTGTCAAGCCGAATGCGATAGCCCACGGTTTCGCCGACCTTCTCCCCCAGCTCGCTGGCCAGCCGTTCCGCCGCTGCACGTGCGGCCAACCGGCGGGGCTCGAGCATCAGGATGGTCTGCCCGGCCAGCCACGGTTCGTTGAGCAAGGCCAAAGGCACCCGGGTGGTTTTACCGGCGCCGGGCGGCGCTTCGAGCACGGCTTCGTGGCGTGTAGCGAGGGCTTCACGCAGGGCGGGTAAAACTTCATCGATCGGCAAAGAAATCATGCTGGCTCCCAAACAGAGCGGCGAGTATAACGGCGAACTGTTTGGCGTAGTCTGGGCTCTAACCAGTAACGTTATTGGCGTTCTACTCAGGAGATTTCATATGCGTGCTCCCTTTCGCCTGATTGGCGGTGTTCTGGTCGCAACCTTGCTGACTCAAGTAACCGCCTGCGGGTCGATCTTCTACCCGGATCGCCGTGGCCAGATCGAAGGCAAGATCGACCCGGCTATCGCCGCGCTCGACGCCGTGGGCCTGCTGTTCTACATCATCCCCGGCCTGATCGCGTTTGCCGTGGACTTCGCCACCGGTGCGATTTACTACGCGCCAGGAGAGACCGCCCAGGTCGACCCGCAAAAACTCAAGGACGCCATCGGTCCCGACGGAAAAGTCGATAACCGCAAGTTGCAGACTATTCTGGAAAGCGAACTGGGCCGCAGCTTCCCGCTGGACGATCCACGCTTGATCCAGAGCAAAGGCAGCGCCCGGCAACTGGCGATGTTCGGCCTGCAACCAGCGGCGTAATCCCTACGCGCGAAAGGACTCTTCAAGGAATGATGGCCCCTATGACCTCCAGCTCCGAACACGCCCGCCTGCTGCGGCTGGCGACCCGTGCCTCGGTGGCGGTGGCGTGCATCCTGATCGTCGCCAAGGCCATCGCCTGGTGGCTGAGCGGCTCGGTGAGCATGCTTGCCGGGCTCACCGACTCGACACTCGACGGCGTCACGTCATTGCTCAACCTGCTGGCGGTGCATTACGCCCTGCGCCCCGCCGACAATGATCATCGCTACGGGCACGGCAAGGCCGAGTCGCTGGCGGGCATGGCCCAGGCGTTGTTCATTGGCGGCAGTGCGGTGCTGATCGCGTTGCAAGCCTATGATCGGCTCAAACATCCCGAACCGGTCGGCGCGCCGTGGATCAGTATCGGCGTGATTGTGTTCTCCCTCGTCCTGACCCTGGCGTTGTTGATGTTTCAACATAAGGTGGTCAAGGCCACCGGCTCCAACGCGGTGCACGCCGACTCCCTGCACTACCGCTCGGACATGCTGCTCAACGGCAGCATTCTGATCGCACTGGTGTTGGCCGGGTTTGGACTGCATCAGGTCGACCCCTGGTTTGGCCTGGGGATCGCCGCCTACATTCTCTGGAGCGCGGTACAGATCGCCCGGGAGAGCTTTGCGGTGTTGATGGATGAAGAACTGCCGCCGGAGGTCAGCCAGCACATGCTGGAATTGGCATGCAGCGTGCCCGGTGTGCTGGGTGCCCATGACCTGCGCACGCGGATCTCCGGCAACCAGTGGTTTGTGCAGTTGCATCTGGAGCTGCCGGGGGAGCTGACGTTATCCGTTGCCCACGGCATCAGCGATCAGGCGGCCGCAGCGATTCATACCGCCTACCCGCGAGCCGAAGTGCTGGTGCACGCCGACCCGCAGGAAGTGGTGAAAGCCGCCAAGGATCAGTAAGTCACCTGATAACCGCGACTGCTCAGGCAGTTGCCCTGGGCCTGTCGGTAGGTTTGCACCACCGACGGGTCTGGCTGGTAGGTGGCGGTTCGTGGATCGAAACCACTCTGCTGCACCGCGTATTGATAGCACTCGTAGCCATCCCGACTGACCTGCTCCGGCGACTGACCATTGGCTGGATACGCCACCACGTCATAACCATTGTTGCCGGCGGGCGGTTGCGGTTGGCCAACCGGCGGTTCGACCACGACATAGTCCTGAGTGCTTTCCTGATAGGCGTAATAGGAACCCGCCGCCAGGAACAGCAATACCCCACCGATCCACACTTGCTGGGCGTAATCGGGCAGGTATCTGACGCGAATCCCGCGCGGTGGCTCTACCACCTCATAACGAGGGCCCAGCGGTCGATACCAGTAGCCACCGGAATAGTAGTAATCCATGCCACGGTAAGGCACGCGGAAGTTGCGCTCGGGGAAGCGGTCGATCACCTGGCCGGGGCGATACCTGGGGCCTGGCCCCCAGCCGTTACCATGGTCACTCGGGTGCCCTTGCCTGTGATTATCATAGGACGGTGCGATTGTGTAGCCATTCCAGCGCTGGTTGTAATCGTTGCGACGCGGCTGGTCCTGGTAGTAACCGCGCTGCGGCTGCTGGGTCTGGCGCACGGTGTCGGGCCGGGGCTGGATTGGCATGTCAGTGGCCGGCATCTGTGGCATTGGCAGCGGCGAGCGCACCTGGCTGTTGAAATCCGGCGCTGGACGGCTCTGCCTCTGGTCATTGTTTTGACGTTGATCCTGGCCGCGGTGCTCGTATTGGCGATTGTCGTTGTTCTGCGCCCGGGGTTGATTCTGCTGCTGGCCGTTTTGCGGATGCGGCTGGTTGCCGCCGCCATGGCCCTGGTTATCGCCCTGATGACCATCCTGGCCGTGTCGCCCGCCATCATGGCCACGGTTTTGCTGCTCATCGGCCATCGTTTGCGCGCAGACACTGACACACAGCAAACCAACGCCGGCCAAACGCCAGATGCGCGATTTCATGCTTTACCTCATTGCGGGTAAGGGCCTGTACGTAAGACTGGGAAAGCAGTGGCCGGTTCTGCGACAGGTTATCTGTCACGCAACTTATTTTTTGAGGCCGGCTCTTCAATTCACGGCAGCAAATTCCACACGCAAGAAAAAGGGGAGACCCGTCGGCCTCCCCTTGGAGAACTTCGTCCTGGCTCGACGCTTGTGGCGTCGGCTCACCTCACGCCGTCTTCTGGACAGTGTGTAGCTCGGGGGCCGGCACATCCCCGGTGGGGGTGGCGACCGCGGCGGGCCTGATTCGGCGAGCCGCACTGGACTGTTTGTCCGAGCAGTGATTCTGGTGATAAGAATAGGCCGAGAGCGTTGGCAGAAGATTGCGAAGATTGCTGAATTAAACATCACTTGCGCAATTTTTAACCCAGGATACATAATCCTCCGCAATAGTTACGACAAAGGACCGTTTGATGAGCAAGCTCGACCGTTACGACCTGAGTATTCTGGCGGAATTGCAGCGCGACGCACGCATCTCCAACCAGGAGCTGGCCGAGCGCATTGGCCTGTCGCCTTCGCCGTGCTCGCGGCGGGTCAAGCAACTGGAAGACGACGGCTACATTTCCCGCCAGGTCGCCCTGCTCGACCGCAAGATGCTCGGCCTGAGCCTGACCGCTTACGTGCTGATCGGCATGGACCGTCACACGCCGGAGCGTTTCGAGAATTTCGAAGCGGCCATCCGCACCTTGCCCCAGGTGCTCGAATGCAGCCTGGTGACCGGGATGGATGCCGACTATCAACTCAAGGTCGTGGTGCCGGACATGGACCACTACCAGAAACTGCTGCTGGGGCATCTGACGCGGATTGAAGGCGTGACTAGCGTGCGTTCGAGTTTTGTATTGAATCAGGTTTTGAACAGCACCGAACTGCCTTTGACTCATCTGCGTAGCTGAAGACGCTTTCGCGAGCAGGCTCGCTCCCACAATGAATCTCCAGCGCATGTGAGATCCCTGTGGGAGCGAGCCTGCTCGCGAAGAGGCCTGCACGGGCGACGAATGACTGCGACACACCGACGCAGGTCAATACAGCGCGAACCCGCGCAGGCGTATACTCCCCGCGCCCTTTTAGCCACGCCCGCGCTGGAGATGTTCGATGGATCCTGCCGTTTTCGAAGAATGGATGATGACCGGTCTGGTCAGCATCCTGATCATTTTCATGGGTTTCATCGTCTGGGATCTGGCAAAGAAGTCCAAGGCCGGGCGCTTTGGCTCGTTCATTCTGTTCTTCGTACTGGGCCTGGGCGTGGCGGCGTTCATCATCAAGAGCGTGGTGATCGGCCTGATCGAATCCGGCGCCTTATAAGCTCGCCGGTACTTCTTTCCACTGCCCTTGATCGAGCCCTTCGATCGTCCAGTCGCCGATTCTGACCCGCACCAGACGCAAGGTCGGTAACCCGACCGCCGCCGTCATGCGCCGCACCTGCCGGTTGCGCCCTTCGCGAATCACCAACTCCAGCCAACTGGTCGGCACGCTTTTACGAAAGCGCACCGGCGGATTGCGCGGCCACAGCTCGGGCTCGTCCAGTTGCCGCGCCTCGGCGGGCAAGGTCATGCCGTCATTCAATTCGACGCCGTCACGCAAGCGCTGCAACTGCTCAGTGCTCGGTTCGCCTTCGACCTGTACCCAATAGGTCTTGGCCAGCTTGTGTTTCGGGTCGGCGATCCGCGCCTGAAGCTGGCCGTCGTTGGTCAGCAGCAGCAAGCCTTCGCTGTCGCGGTCCAGCCGTCCGGCCGGATAGATTCCCGGTACATCGATGTAATCCTTGAGGGTCGCGCGCCCTTCGCCATCACTGAATTGCGTCAGCACATCGAAAGGTTTGTTGAACAGGATCAACTTCGGCTCGGCCGGTGGTGCCTTGGCGACACGGCGAGGGGCTGAAGGTGAAGGTTTCGCGCCAGGGCGGCGGGAAACGGGGCGTTGAGGACGGGACATGGCGGAGAGAACATCTAGCGATCAGGGCTGCTAATGCTAGTGCCCTGACCGCCAAATGACCATGACAAACGTTAGCGGAACGGCGGCTCGTCGAAGCTGCGCAGTTTGCGCGAGTGCAGCGAGTTGAGTTCGGTGCGCAACAGATCCACCGCCTCGATACCGATCTTCAAGTGCTGGCTGACCGCGCGTTCATAGAAGGCGTTGGCCGAGCCCGGCAACTTGATTTCGCTGTGCAGCGGTTTGTCCGAGACGCACAGCAACGTGCCGTACGGCACCCGCAAACGATAACCCTGGGCTGCGATGGTGCCACTTTCCATGTCCACCGCCACGGCGCGGGACAGGTTGATCAGCGGCCGCTCCTGCGCCCAGCGCAGCTCCCAGTTACGGTCGTCGTAGGTCAGCACGGTGCCGGTACGCAGGCGTTTCTTCAGTTCGTCGCCCTTCTCGCCGGTGACGTTGGCCGCCGCTTGCTGAAGCGCGAGCTGTACTTCGGCCAACGCTGGAATCGGAATGTTCGGCGGCACTACCCGGTCGAGAATCCCGTCGCGACGCATGTAGGCGTGGGCCAGCACGTAATCGCCAATGGTCTGCGACTGACGCAGGCCGCCGCAGTGACCGATCATCAACCAGCAATGCGGGCGCAGAACGGCGAGGTGGTCGGTGATGTTCTTGGCGTTGGACGGGCCGACACCGATGTTGATCAGGGTCACGCCGTGGCCATCGCTGGCGATCAGGTGATAGGCCGGCATCTGGTAGCGGTGCCAGACCACCCCGGCGGCAATCGCCGAGGCTTCGCCGTGGTCCATGCTCTTGTCGATGATCACGTTGCCCGGCAGCACCATGCGCACGAAACGCGGATCGCTGCGCAGTTGCTCCAGGCCATGGACGATGAATTGATCGACGTAGCGGTGATAGTTGGTCAGCAGGATCCACGGCTGCACGTGCCGCCAGTCGCTGCCGGTGTAATGCACCAGCCGGCGCAGGGAAAAATCCACCCGGGCGGCATCGAACAGGGCCAGCGGCAATGGATCGGTGTTTTCCCAATCGTACAGACCGTCGGCAATGCCATCGGTCGCCGCCGACAGGTCGGTACTCGGGAACACCCGCGCCAGCACGGCGGCGGTGACACCGGAACCGGCCAGCTCATCGCCCTGCTCGACCACATACGGATACGGGATGTTCTGCTGGCTGACACCGACTTCCACGGTCACGGTGAAGTCGTGCATCAACGGAACGAGCTGTTCCAGCAGGTATTTACGGAAAGCCGACGGATGGGTGACGGTGACGCTGTAGGTGCCCGGTAACTGAACCTTGGCGTATGCGCGAGTGGTCTGCGGGACTTCGCCCTGGCAGTGGTAGGTCAGGCGCAATTCGGGATAGCGGAACATCGAGCGCTGTTCGGCATCGGGCTCGACACGATCCTTGAGGTAACGCTTGAGCGCCTGGCTCAGCGCGGTGGTTGCACGATTGTGCAAGTGAGCAAGCCGGTCCACGGCTTGCTCGGCGGTTTGAACGACAATAAAAGCTTCGGTCACGATCAGCATCCTGTGTTCTGACTTGCAGACCTTCATCTTGCCTGCATCGACGCTTCACGGGAACAGTAGCGTGCTGGCAATGCATCATTGAGGTATACACAGAACAACTGTAGGAGCGAGCCTGCTCGCGATAGCGGTGTATCAGCCAACACAAATGTTGAATGTCACTCCGTCATCGCGAGCAGGCTCGCTCCTACAGGTTCTTTACAGTGCTTGCGGAGTCGAGCGGGCGACAATGGCTTCCACGTCCAGGCCGCGCGGCAATGCGCCGTACACCCGGCCGCCGCCATCCAGACGACTGGTAATAAACGCATCACTGACCACCGCATTCCCGGCTTCCAGCAACAGCTTGGCCTGCAACCCCAGCGCAATGTCCTCGGTCAACTGCCGGGCACGGTACTGAATGTCGCTGGTGTCCTTGAAGGCCGCCTGCAACTGATTGATGTGCGCAGCCAGACGCTTGTCGCCATGGCCATCGCCCAACTCGCTGAACAGTGCATCGAGCACACCCGGTTCTTTCGACAGGGCACGCAGCACATCCAGGCATTGCACGTTGCCGGAGCCTTCCCAGGTCGAATTCACCGGCGCTTCACGGTAGAGGCGCGGCAGGATGCTGTCTTCGACATAACCGGCACCGCCCATGCATTCGGCCGCTTCGTTGATCATGGCCGGCGCCCGCTTGCAGATCCAGTATTTGCCCACCGCCGTCACCAGCCGAGCGAATTTGGCTTCCTGCGAATCGTCCAGATGATCAAGCGCCCAGCCCATGCGCAGGCTCAAGGCCAAGGCGGCTTCGCTTTCCAGCGCCAGATCCGCCAGCACGTTCTGCATCAACGGCTGTTCGCTGAGCAGTTTGCCGCCCACCGAACGGTGAGCGCAGTGATGGCTGGCCTGGGTCAGCGCCTGACGCATCAGCGAACTGGAGCCGACCATGCAATCGAAGCGGGTCATGGCGACCATCTCGATGATCGTCGGAACGCCACGGCCCTCTTCACCGACCATCCATGCCAGTGCGCCACGGAACTCCACTTCACTGGAGGCGTTGGAGCAATTGCCGAGCTTGTTCTTCAGGCGCTGGATGTAGAACTGATTGCGCGTATCGTCCGGACGATGGCGCGGCAGCAGGAAACAGGTCAGGCCCTTGTCGGTCTGCGCCAGGGTCAGGAAGGCGTCGCACATCGGCGCCGAGCAAAACCATTTGTGCCCCACCAGTTCATAAGCCTGGCCCGGACCGCTGGCACCGACCGGATACGCCTTGGTGGTATTGGCCCGCACATCGGTACCGCCCTGCTTCTCGGTCATGGCCATGCCGATGGTGACCCCGGCCTTGTGGGCCATGCCGACATTGCGCGGGTCGTATTCGGTGGCGAGGATTTTCGGCAGCCACTTTTCCGCCAGGTCTGGTTGCAGGCGCATGGCCGGAACGCTGGCGAAGGTCATGGTCAGCGGGCAGCCGCTGCCGGCTTCGGCCTGGCTGTGCAAGTACGTCATGGAAGCGCGGGCCACGTGGGCGCCGGACTGCGGATGAGCCCAGGGCAATGAGGTCAAGCCGTGCTCAACCGCCGTGCGCATCAGCTCGTGATAGGCCGGATGAAATTCCACCAGGTCGATGCGATGACCAAACCGGTCATGGCTGTTGAACACCGGCTTGTTCTGATTGGCCAGGAACCCGGCCTCCATCAACGGGCCACCGGCCAGCGCGCCATAGGCGTCGATCCGCGATTCGGCCCAACCGGCCCCGAACCGCCGCGACCACTCCTGCAACGGCAAGTCGATGCGGTACAGGTTGGCGCCGTCCAGTGACGGAGGCTGGTTGGTGACTTCGTGGGTTTCGGCGAACTGATGCAGGTTCATGACAGGGCTCCTTTGGTCGGCCAAGGGACTTCAGTTAAGCACCGCCCCTCGGCCGATCAAAGTGTCATATCCGCCTAACTGTCGGCGCTTTCGCCCTGTTGTGAGCAGAGCACGCGGCGGTAGAGGGCGGCCTGCAAGTCTTCGAATTTCACCGGTTTGTTCAAGTGATCTATCACCGCGCCGGTCGGGCAGCGCTCACGGTCACCGCCCAGGGCGATCAGGAACAACGGCAGTTCGGCATAACCGGGTAACGCGCGGATCCGGCAGCACACCGACTCACCGTCCTGCTGTGGCAACTGACAATCGACCAGCACCGCGTCAAACACTTCGCGCCGCAAGAGACCGAGCGCGGCATCGACGCTGTCGGCCGTACGTACGCGAAAGCCCAGCTTGAGCAACATGCCGCGCATCACCAACTGGCTGATGCCGTTGTCATCCACCAACAGCACGGCACAATCCTGAGGCAAGCGCAGGCGCGGAAAATCCCTGGTCATCAACGGCGTCACCGGACGCTCGGCCAGCGACAGCCCGACTTCCACATCCAGCTGAAACCGGCTGCCGCGTCCTGGCTCGGAGCGATGAGTCAGGCGTCCACCGAGCAATTCGACCAACTGTCGGCAGATCGCCAGGCCAACCCCCAGGCCACCGTATTCACGGGTCATCGAGCCGTCGAGCTGGAAGAAGCGTTGATACATCGTGGCCTCCCCCAAATCGGTGAAGCCAATGCCCGTGTCGATCACTGCAAAGGTCAAGGCCAGACGGTCGGGCTCAATGGCCTTGCCGCTCACCCGCAGGGCCAGGCCGCCGACCCTGGTGAACTTGATGGCGTTATCCAGCAGGCATTCCAGGCACTGCGCAATCTTGACGTTATCGCCGTGCAAGCGATCCGGCACACCTGGCGCGACATCGACCTTGAAGTCCAGCGACTTGCTCGACGCGTTGCCCTCGAACTGCGTGCGCAGAGCCTCGACCACGCCACGCAAGCTGAAGGTGTCGGCCGAGGCCTTGAGTTTGCCGGCCTGCAATTCGGTGAGGGTGAGGATGCCGTTGACCATGCGCATCATGTCCCGGGCCGATCCAGACGCCGTCTGCTGATACTGCTCAAGCTCCGGGTCCATCTCGACCGTCTGCATCAGTTCCAGCGAACCGATCACACCGTTCATGGGCGTGCGCAATTCGTGGGTCAGGGTGGCAAGGAACTCGTCCTTGAGCTTGTTACTGCGGGCCAGTTGCTGGTTGAGGACTTCAAGCTTCTGGCTGGCGTCGAACAGGGTTTGAGCCTGCTGCTCGCGCATGGCGTTGATGCGGTCGGCCAGCGCCAGGGACAGCAGCGCCACTTCGATGGCCGAGCCGATCTGGCTGGAATACATGGTCAGGAACACGTTCGGCAAGTACCCCAGCACCATCAGCGTATTGATGATGCCGCCGAGCAAAAACGCCGACCAGGCAATGATGAAATACCGCGCCACCCGCAGCCCTCGCAGCCAGGCAAAGATCCCGGCGGCAAAAATCACCACGGTGAACGTCAGCGCCAGGGCCGTGGCCAGGCGCAGGGCCAGGGCGTAGCTGGTCATCAATGACAGGCCGACCACCAGCGCACTGAAGGCAACCAGCGCCAGCAACAGGCGGTCAAGCCAGCGACTGTGGGTAGCCATTTGCAGGAAACTGCGGGCGAACTGACTGCCGAACAGCCCCGCACAGCCGATGAAAAACGGCGTAGCGGCGTTGGCCCACCATGGATTGTCCGGCCAGAAATACTGCACCGCCGCACCGTTTACCGACAGCTGATACAAGCCGAACGAGGCGATATAGAAGATGTAGTAGAGGTAACTGGTGTCGCGCACGCTGAGGTAGATGAACAGGTTGTAGACCAGCATTCCCAACAGCACCCCGTAGATCAGCCCCAGTACGTAGAGGCGCACGGGCTGCTCTTCGAGGTAGGCGGTGCTCGACCACAAGGTGACGGGCGCCTGGATCGAGCCTTCGCTTTGCAAGCGCATGAAAACGGTTTCGGCCTGGTCCGGCTTGAACGTCAGGTCGAACAGATAGTTATTCTGACGAATCTCGCGGCTGGCGAAGGGCAAGGCATCGCCGGTCTGACTGACCAACTGATAGTTGCCCGCCGCATCCGGCAAATAGAGATCGAGACGATCGAGGGGCGGATAGGCCAGTTCCAGCAGCCAGGTCCTTTGCGCCGCCGGATTGGCCGGACGGTAATGCAGGTCGATTTTCAGCCAGAACACCGAACGTGAGTACCCGGCGTTGAGCGTGTCCTTGTGGTGCGGTTTGAAGTTGCCGGCCGCCGCATGCGCACGGATATCCGCGATGGTCGCCTGACCACCTGCATCCTCATAGACCTGCAGGGTTCGGCCCAAGGGGAGGCTTTGAGTGAACTCGTCGAACTCGACGGCGTTTGCCAGGAGGGGCAAACACAACAGCAACATCAGCAAATAGCGCATTGAAGCCCCAGCGTGGCCTGTCCGGTTCTGTCAGGAAGCCCCCCATTCCTTTTGAGCAGACGTAAAACCGGCATCACCTGTTATTGGTTTGGATCCACTCTAGCATAGCCGCTGATGGCCATTGAATACCATTGAAATTTTTCATGAAAAGGCTCTAGGACGGGCATTTCAGCGACACCACTGAACGATTATCAATGGCAAAAAAATCACCATGGCGAGGGGGCAAGTCCCCCCACCACAATGTATCGACCAAACACACCGCCACAACACCCGAAAAACAGGTTTGGTGGTAAGCTCGCGCACCATGAATATCTACAGTTCTCGCCCCGTTGTCCTCTGTCTCTCCGGCCACGACCCAAGTGGTGGCGCCGGCTTGCAGGCAGATATCGAAGCCCTGCTCGCTCAGGGTTGCCATGCGGCTCCGGCCGTCACCGCCCTGACCGTGCAAGACACCGTCAATGTCACGGACTTCCGCGTCCTGGACCGTGAGTGGGTACTGGCCCAGGCCAATGCCGTGCTCAACGATTCCGAAGTCGCGGCGGTCAAGCTGGGCATGCTCGGTTCTCTGGAAATGGTCGACACCGTGGTCGAACTGCTTTCGGCGCACCCGCACTTGCCGGTGGTCTGCGACCCGGTGCTGCGCGCCGGCGGCGGCGGACGCCTGGGCAAGGATGAAGTCGGCTACGCCATGCGCGAACGCCTGCTGCCCCTGTCGATCATAGCGACCCCCAACCTTCCCGAAGCCCGTATCCTCGCCGAACTGCCCGACGGCACCGCGGACGAGTGCGCTGAAAAACTCCTGCCGTTCGTCAAACACCTGCTGATCACCGGCGGCCATGGCGACGAAACTGAAATCCACAATCGCCTGTACAGCCGCGATGGCCTGCGCGAAACCTATACCTGCCAGCGTTTGCCGGGCAGTTATCACGGTTCCGGATGCACCCTGGCCAGTGCCCTGGCCGGTCGTCTGGCCCAGGGCGAAAACCTCGCCAGTGCCGTGCAGACCGCGCTTAACTACACATGGCGCACCCTGCGTGATGCCGAGCAACTGGGCAAAGGCCAGTTCGTGCCGCGCCGCTTGCCACTGGATTTCTGTTCGTAACTTCTCTTTGTAATGCGGTGAGGCTTGTCCGATGAAACTACGTGGCCTGTACGCCATTACCGACAGCCATTTGCTGGACGGTAAGTTGCTCAAGTACGTGGAGGCGGCGCTCGAAGGCGGCGTCACCTTGCTGCAATACCGCGACAAGAGCAGCGACGACGCCCGTCGCCTGCGTGAGGCCGAAGCCTTGCGCGGGTTGTGCGAACGCTACAAGACGCAGTTGATCATCAACGACGACGCCGAGTTGGCGGCACGCCTGAACGTGGGCGTGCACCTGGGCCAGACCGACGGCCCGCTGACTCCGGCCCGCGCACTGCTCGGGCGCCAGGCGATCATCGGTTCAACCTGTCATGCGCAGCTCGAACTGGCCGAGCAGGCCGCCAAGGAAGGTGCCAGCTATGTCGCCTTTGGCCGCTTCTTCAACTCCAACACCAAGCCCGGCGCCCCGACCTGCAGCCTCGACCTGCTCGACCAGGCCCGCAAGCAGTTGCACTTGCCGATCTGCGCGATCGGCGGCATCACCCTGGATAACGCCGCCCCGCTGGTGGCCCATGGCGTCGATCTGTTGGCGGTGGTGCATGGCCTGTTTGGCGCCGAGAGCACGGCTGAGGTCACCCGCCGCGCCCGCGCCTTCAACGAATTGTTTTCTATTTAAGCTTTAAATCTGATTTGAGAGCCCGATCATGTCTCGTTCCGAAACCCTGTTTGCCAATGCCCAGAAACACATTCCCGGTGGCGTGAACTCGCCGGTTCGCGCGTTCAAAAGTGTCGGCGGCACTCCGCTGTTCTTCAAACACGCCGAAGGCGCCTACGTCACCGACGAAGACGACAAGCGCTATGTGGATTACGTCGGTTCCTGGGGTCCGATGATTCTCGGCCACAGCCACCCGGACGTACTGGACGCCGTGCGCAAGCAGCTTGAGCACGGCCTGTCCTACGGCGCCCCGACCGAGATGGAAACCCAGATGGCCGACCTGGTCTGCTCTCTGGTGCCGTCGATGGAAATGGTGCGCATGGTCAGCTCCGGCACTGAAGCGACCATGAGCGCCATTCGCCTGGCCCGTGGCTTCACAGGCCGCGACAGCATCATCAAATTCGAAGGCTGCTACCACGGTCACTCCGACAGCCTGCTGGTCAAGGCCGGTTCCGGCGCACTGACCCAGGGCGTACCGAGCTCGGCCGGTGTACCGGCGGCATTCGCCAAACACACCCTGACCCTGCCGTTCAACGACATCGACGCGGTAGAAACCATGCTCGCCGAAGTCGGCCAGGACGTGGCCTGCATCATCGTCGAGCCAGTAGCCGGCAACATGAACTGCGTGCCGCCGGCACCGGGTTTCCTCGAAGGCCTGCGGACCCTGTGCGACAAGCACGGCGTGGTGCTGATTTTCGACGAAGTGATGACCGGTTTCCGTGTCGCCCTCGGCGGCGCCCAGGCGTACTACGGCGTGACGCCGGACCTGACCACCTTCGGCAAGATCATCGGTGGCGGCATGCCGGTCGGCTGCTTCGGCGGCAAGCGTGAAATCATGCAGCGCATCGCCCCACTGGGCCCGGTCTACCAGGCAGGCACGCTGTCCGGCAACCCGCTGGCGATGGCCGCCGGCCTGACCACACTGCGCCTGATCAGCCGCCCGGGCTTCCACGCCGAGCTGACCGACTACACCACTCGCCTGCTCGACGGCCTGCAACAGCGCGCCGATGCGGCCGGCATTCCGTTCGTGACCACCCAGGCCGGCGGCATGTTCGGCCTGTACTTCAGCGGTGCCGACGATATCGTCACCTTCGATGACGTCATGGCCAGCGACGCAGCCCTGTTCGGTCGTTTCTTCCACCTGATGCTCGAAGGTGGCGTGTACCTGGCACCGAGTGCATTCGAAGCCGGTTTCACTTCGATCGCCCACGGCGAAGCTGAACTGAAGCTGACCCTGGACGCCGCCGAGCGCGCCTTCGCGGCCTTGAAGTAACGCTCAAATGCTGACGTTGGCCCTTGCCAGCGTCAGCTTTCGCCTGCATTCCCACGTTTTTTCCTGCTCCTCTGCTGATAATCCCCCGCAAAGTGGGTGATAAATTTCCCGCGCAGCAGAAAAACGAGTAAAGACTTTGTAAGGTTGGCCCTGCTTATTTCATAATGCGCGCTTATTGGATCCCCTCGATGGGTCCGCGCGCCCTTCAGAGGTAAGTCGATTCCCATGAACCGCACCGGCCGCACCCTTGCACTGGGCTGCCTGTTGCTTCTTCAGCCCCTGCTCGCGCACGCACAAGCAGGCGGCAACTCGTTGTTAATCCCAGCGATGGGTCGCTGCACCCTCAATACCCAGCCGCAAGACCTGGAACAGGCGCTCACCGCCTGCCAGAAAGCGTCGGAAGAAGGGGATGCGCAAGCGCAATACGAGTTGGGTGAGTTCTACTACGAAGGCAAAAACACGCCGCGCGACCTCAATCAAGCCCTGAGCTATTTCGAAAAAGCCTCGCTGCAAGGCCACGCCCAGGCACAATTCAAACTCGGCACCATGTTCTTCCACGGCGAAGGCGTGCCGGCCAATAACGTTCAGGCGTACATCCTGCTGAAGATGGCGGCGGTCAATGGCGCCGAAGAGGCCCTGGACACCGCCGACGAAGTCACCGAAAAGATGCCCCGCGAAGAGCTGGAGCTTGCTACCCAGGTGCTCGGGCAAATCTTCCGTAAATACTTGATGGAACTGCAGAGCGCTGACGGGCGTACGCCGTTCGCGCCACTGCCCTGATTCTTGGCTTGATCTGACTGGCCCCCAATCGCGAGCAGGCTCGCTCCTACACTGGAACCTCCAAACACTGAAGACCAACTGTAGGAGCGAGCCTGAACTGGTCAAGTAATCCCGGACACCGGTTACGGTGTTTATGCCGCTTTCTGCTCCATGGCTATTGGCGACAGATAGTTGTTGTAGCTGTGGAGCCTGGTGCGGTTGTAGTACAGGAAGAAGCGCACCATATCGGTTTTTGCTTCCTCGATCTTGCTGTAGCCACTGCGAGGCACCCATTCTGATTTCAGCGTGCCGAAAAATCGCTCTGTTGGAGCGTTGTCCCAGCACTGCCCGCGATGACTCATGCTTTGCAAAATGCCATGACGCTTCAGTTCCTCTTGAAACTTGCGACTGGTGTACTGACAGCCCTGATCCGAATGGAACATCAGTCCAGGAGGACACGTTCGAACCTCTGTTGCCATGCGTAGCGCCTTGCTGACCAAGTTGGCGTCATTGACCAGCGAAAACGCCCAACCAATGACCCGACGAGCAAACAAGTCGATCACGATGGCCAAATGAACCCAGCGTTTGCCCACCATCAAACTGGTAACGTCGCCGCACCAGACCTGATCGACTGCGGTCGGTTTGAAATCGCGCTTGAGCCGATTGGGCGCGACAAATGCTTCAACGCCTTTGGATCTGAATGGGTGAGGCTGACGTTGTTTACTGACAATGTTGGCCTCCCTCATCAGCACTCTGACAAGGCCTCTTCCGATCGCGATGTTTTGGGACTTCAGGTTCTTGCTGATCATTCTGGAACCCATAGCTTCCCGGCTTTCGCTGTGCAGTTCAACCACTTTCAGCTTGAGTTCTTCACGTCTGATCCGCGGTTTGGCTCGCCGTTGAATCCATTCATAAAAGCTGCTGCGCTTCACATCGAAAACACGGCACACAATGGCAGTCGGGAATGACTCTCTTAGTTCCGCAATCATCGAAAACGATCGGGATCCGACATCAAGAGAGCGGTAGCCTTTTTTAAGATCTCGGCTTCCATCTCCATGCGCTTGATCTTGGCCTTTAGTTCCTGGATCTGCCGTTGATCTTCGGTAATCGCCTTGGTGCCCTTGACTGGCTGTCCCTCGCGTTCCTTGCGAACCTGATCGACCCAGCGCCGTAAAGCGGTAGGCCCGATGTCCAGCGATGCACACACGTCTGGAACCGGACAGTTATCATCAAGCACCATGCTGGCAGCATGCAGCTTGAATTCACGGGTATAGACCTTTCTTTCGTTCATGGAACCTCCAAGTTGGCGAAATCATATCGCCCTTAAGAGGTGTCCGGAATTATTAGGCCAGTTCAGCCTGCTCGCGATTGGGGGTGACTAGGTCTCGCGACTTACTTCTCAGGCATCGGCATCGGAAACGGCATGACATTGCCGACCGCGCCACGGGCTTCGCTGATTTTCGGTGTTCCCATACGCTCGACTTCGTCGATACGCACGATCGAATGCATCGGCACAAAACTGCGCACCACGCCTTCGAACTGAGCCTTGAGTTTTTCTTCGCTCGGATCGACGACCACTTGCGTGCGCTCGCCAAAGACGAACTCTTCCACTTCCAGAAAGCCCCACAGATCACTTTGATAGATCTGCTTGGCGTACATTTCGAACACCTGGCCCTGGTTGAGGAAAATCACCTTGTAGATTGGAGCTTCACGTTTGGTCATGGCGGGCGAGCAACACATCGGGGGATAAAAATGAGGGCGCGAACTATAGCATAGCCATTGGACGCGCAGCGGTAGGAACCTGGGTACATGTTCCCTATAATGCGCGGTTCTTTGAATCACGTGATGACTCTATTCCATGGCCAAGAAGCTTTACATCGAAACCCACGGTTGCCAGATGAACGAGTACGACAGCTCGCGCATGGTCGATCTGCTGGGCGAACATCAGGCCCTGGAAGTCACCGCCCGCGCTGAAGACGCCGATGTGATCCTGCTCAACACCTGCTCGATCCGCGAACGTGCACAGGACCGTGTCTATTCCCAGCTCGGCCGCTGGCGCGAACTGAAGCTGGCCAACCCTGACATGGTGATCGCCGTCGGCGGTTGCGTGGCCAGCCAGGAAGGCGCCGCCATCCGCGATCGCGCGCCGTACGTCGACGTGGTCTTCGGCCCGCAGACTCTGCACCGCCTGCCGGAAATGATCGACGCCGCGCGCATCACCAAGCTGCCGCAAGTCGACGTCTCGTTCCCGGAAATCGAAAAATTCGACCATTTGCCCGAACCCCGCATCGACGGCCCGAGCGCTTACGTGTCGGTGATGGAAGGCTGCAGCAAATACTGCACCTTCTGCGTGGTGCCCTACACCCGTGGCGAGGAGGTCAGCCGGCCGTTCGACGATGTGCTTGCCGAGATCATTCACCTGGCCGAAAACGGCGTGCGGGAAGTGACGCTACTGGGGCAAAACGTCAACGGCTATCGCGGGACTACTCACGATGGGCGCCTGGCCGACCTGGCCGAGCTGATCCGCGTGGTCGCTGCGGTCGAGGGCATCGACCGCATCCGTTACACCACGTCGCACCCGCTGGAATTCTCCGACAGCCTGATCCAGGCCCACGCCGACGTGCCGGAACTGGTCAAGCACCTGCACTTGCCGGTGCAATCGGGCTCGGACCGCATCCTCGCCGCGATGAAGCGCAACCACACCGCGCTGGAATACAAATCCAAGCTGCGCAAGCTGCGCGCCGCCGTGCCGGGAATCTGTATCAGCTCGGACTTCATCGTCGGCTTCCCCGGCGAGACCGAGAAAGATTTCGAACAAACCATGAAGCTGATTGCCGACGTCGGCTTCGACTTCTCCTACTCGTTCGTCTACAGCCAGCGCCCGGGCACTCCGGCCGCCGACCTGGCGGACGACACCCCGGAAGAGCTGAAGAAAGAACGCCTGAACGCACTGCAACATCGCTTGAACCAGCAAGGTTTCGAGATCAGCCGACAAATGGTCGGTTCGATCCAGCGGATCCTGGTGACCGATTACTCGAAAAAAGACCCGGGCGAGCTGCAAGGCCGGACCGAGAATAATCGTATCGTCAATTTCCGCTGCGACAATCCGACCCTGATCGGCCAGTTCGCGGATGTGCACATCGATGCCGCGCAGCCGCACTCGTTACGGGGTTCGCTGATCCAATAACACCGAAGATCCCTGTGGGAGCGAGCTTGCTCGCGATAGCGTCAGGCCAGACAACTCATTTATTGAATGTCAGGCCGTCATCGCGAGCAAGCTCGCTCCCACAGGGGCCGCGCCAGACGCAAGGATCGGATTGCAATATTTAAGAGCTTTCGCACCCACGCCACTGGCGCTATCCTTGATTCATCACTATTGCCCCAGGGCGGCTAAATACGACCTTGAACGCACCCATAGAACCACATCGTTTCATCCTCGAGCCTTTTGAAGCTCGTCGCTTCGCCAATCTGTGCGGGCAATTCGACGAGCACCTGCGCTTGATCGAACAGCGCCTGACCATTGAGATCCGCAATCGCGGAAACCAGTTCGAGCTGATCGGCGAACCCAAACACACCACCTCCGCGGAAAACCTCCTGCGCCGCCTGTACCGGGAAACCAAGGGTACCGAGCTGTCGCCGGACATGGTGCACCTGTTCCTGCAGGAATCGGCCGTCGAGCAGCTGGACAACCACTCCCCCGCCGAACCGTCCGTGGCCTTGCGCACCAAGAAAGGCATGATTCGCCCACGCGGCTTGAATCAAGTGCGCTACGTGAAGGAAATCCTCGGTAACGATATCAACTTCGGCATCGGCCCGGCCGGTACCGGCAAGACCTACCTGGCCGTGGCCTGCGCGGTGGATGCACTGGAGCGCGAGCAGATTCGCCGCATCCTGCTGGTTCGTCCGGCGGTCGAAGCGGGTGAAAAACTCGGCTTCCTGCCCGGCGACCTGTCGCAAAAAATCGACCCGTACCTGCGCCCGCTCTACGACGCGCTTTACGAAATGCTCGGCTTCGAATACGTCGCCAAGCTGATCGAGCGCCAGGTGATCGAAGTCGCGCCGCTGGCCTACATGCGCGGCCGTACGCTGAACAACAGCTTCATCATTCTCGACGAAAGCCAGAACACCACGGTCGAACAAATGAAGATGTTCCTGACCCGGATCGGCTTCGGTTCCACGGCCGTCATCACCGGGGACATCACCCAGGTCGACCTGCCACGCGGCACCAAGTCCGGCCTGCATCACGTGATTGAAGTGCTCAAGGATGTACCGGGGATCAGCTTCACCCATTTCCAGCCCAAGGACGTCGTGCGCCATCCACTGGTGCAGCGCATCGTCGAAGCCTATGAGCGCTTCGAAACCAAAGCGGCCGAAGATGCCGCCGCCAAGGATAGCCGCCGCGATGCTTGAGCTTGACCTGCAAATCGCTACCGAAGCCTGCGCCCCCGGCGAAGCGGAGTTCCGCCAGTGGTGCGAACTGGCCCTGCGCCAGCGCACCGCCGACTCGGAGATGACCATTCGTCTGGTCGACGAAGCCGAAGGGCGCGAGCTGAATCACACCTGGCGGCAAAAGGACTACGCAACCAACGTCTTGTCATTCCCGGCCGACGTGCCGGATGAGTTCCTCGACATCCCGCTGCTGGGCGATCTGGTGATCTGCGTAGCCGTGGTCGAGCGCGAAGCCGCTGAACAGGGCAAGGCACTCAAGGCCCATTGGGCGCATCTGGTGATTCACGGCTGCTTGCATCTGCTTGGTTACGACCATATTGATGACGAGGAAGCCGAAGAAATGGAAGCACTGGAACGAACGTTGCTTGCAGAACTGGGCTTTCCCGATCCGTACGCGGACGACGAAACCGACGCACTCCCTACCGAAACAACAAAGGATTCAGAGTAATCGCTATGAGCGAAGATCGATCGAGCAACGGGCAGAAGTCATGGCTGGGTAAGCTCACCCAGGCTTTTGCCCACGAGCCGAAAAACCGCCAGGAGCTGCTGGAGCTGCTGCGCGATGCACACCAGAACAAACTGCTGGACAGCGAAGCGCTGGCCATTGTCGAAGGCGCCATCCAGGTGGCTGACTTGCAGGTCCGGGACATCATGGTCCCGCGCTCGCAAATGGTCAGCATCAAGGCGACCCAGACACCCCGCGAGTTCCTGCCTGCCGTGGTCGACTCGGCCCACTCCCGCTACCCGGTGATCGGCGAAAGCCACGATGACGTGATGGGCGTGTTGCTGGCCAAGGACTTGCTGCCGTTGATCCTCAAGGAGAACGGCGACAATTTCAACATCAAGGACCTGCTGCGCCCGGCCACCTTCGTGCCGGAATCCAAGCGCCTTAACGTGCTGCTGCGCGAATTTCGCGCCAACCACAACCACATGGCCATCGTCATCGACGAGTACGGTGGCGTGGCAGGCCTGGTGACCATCGAAGACGTGCTGGAACAGATCGTCGGCGATATCGAAGACGAACACGACGTCGAAGAAGACAGCTACATCAAGCCGCTGCCCAGCGGTGATTTCCTGATCAAGGCCCTGACACCGATCGAGAACTTCAACGAGTTTTTCGACAGCGAGTTCTCCGACGACGAATTCGACACCGTTGGCGGCCTGGTGATGAGCGCGTTCGGGCATTTGCCAAAACGTAACGAAATCACTGAAATCGGCCCGTACCGCTTCCGCATCCTGAACGCCGACAGCCGTCGGATTCACTTGCTTCGCCTGACGCCCATTGCTCGCTAAGGATTGAAATGCGCTGGACAACCCGCCCCGGCTGGCCCGGTAACCTGCTGGCCGTGGCGGCCGGTGCAATCACCACACTGGCCCTGGCGCCGTTCGATATCTGGCCACTGGCACTGCTCGCCGTCGGGCTGTTCTATGCGGGCCTGCGCGAGCTGAGCCCGCGTCAGGCACTGGGTCGAGGCTGGTGTTTCGGTTTCGGCCTGTTCGGTGCCGGCACCAGCTGGATCTACTACAGCATTCACCACTTCGGCGGCGCCTCGGTCTTGCTGGCCGGCTTCCTGATGCTGCTCTTCACCGCGGCGATTGCCTGGTTCTTTGCCCTGCCCGCCTGGATCTGGGCGCGCTGGCTGCGCCGAAATGAAGCGCCGCTGGCCGACGCCCTGGCCTTCGCGGCACTGTGGGTCGGCCAGGAAGCCTTCCGCGGCTGGTTCCTGACAGGGTTCCCGTGGCTGTATTCCGGTTACAGCCAGCTCGATGGCCCGCTGGCCGGGCTCGCGCCTATCGGCGGGATGTGGCTGATTTCCTTCACCCTGGCCCTGACGGCCGCGCTGATCTACAACGGCTTGCGCCTGGTTCGCACGGGGCGCAAAGGCTTCATCGCCGCCGGCGCATTGCTGCTGGTCGGGCCATGGCTGGTCGGCATGACCCTCAAACATCATGCCTGGACCAGCCCATCGGGCCCGCCACTGAGCGTCGCCGCCATTCAGGGCAACATCGAACAAAGCATGAAGTGGGACCCGACGCAGCTCAACGCGCAACTGGCGTTGTACCGCGACATGAGTTTCAGCTCCAGGCGAGTCGACCTTCTCATTTGGCCGGAAACGGCGATCCCGGTGCTCAAGGAGTCCGCCGAGGGCTACCTGAACATGATGGGCAGCTTCGCGGCCGAGCGTAAATCGGCGCTGATTACCGGCGTCCCGGTCCGCATGGAGGTCCACCACGAGAAGCGCTTCTTCAATGGCATCACCGTTGTCGGCGAAGGCGACGGCACTTACCTCAAGCAAAAACTGGTGCCGTTTGGCGAGTATGTTCCGCTGCAGGATGTGTTGCGCGGGCTGATCGCCTTCTTCGACCTGCCGATGTCGGACTTCGCTCGCGGCCCGGCTGACCAGCCGCTGCTGCAAGCCAAGGGTTATCAGATCGCGCCATACATCTGTTATGAGGTGGTTTACCCGGAATTCGCCGCCAGCCTTGCCGCCCGCAGCGACCTGTTGCTGACCATCAGCAACGACACCTGGTTCGGCACCTCCATCGGCCCGCTGCAACACCTGCAGATGGCGCAGATGCGTGCGCTGGAGGCTGGCCGCTGGATGATCCGCGCCACCAACAACGGCGTGTCCGGCCTGATCAACCCGTTTGGTCAGATTACCGATCAGATCCCGCAGTTCGAACGCGGCATCCTGTATGGCGAAGTGGTGCCGATGCACAACCTCACGCCGTACCTGGAATGGCGTTCGTGGCCATTGCTCATTCTCTGCGTGTTGTTGTTTGGCTGGGCGCTGATTGCGAGCCGGATGGCCAAGACCGTCTGAACTGACACCGCATAAAAACTGTAGGAGCGAGCTTGCTCGCGATGGTGTACCAGGCGCCGCTGTGTTGACTGACACACCATCGCGAGCAAGCTCGCTCCTACAGGACGTGGGTAACCGTTCGGTTATCGGTAGAACAACGAATAACCGATCTGCCCCACCGCCTCGTTCATCAACTGTCCGTTCTGCCAGATCGCCTTGTACTCCGGCATCCAGCCACCCAGTGGCCGCGCATTGTCGCCGCCCAGAAACCCTACCGGCGCCGGTACCACCTCGAACCCGGCCTTGCGGAAACTCCAGACCGCCCGTGGCATATGCCCGGCATGAGTCACGAGCACCACGCGCTTGATACCCTGTGGCAGCAACACCTGGGCGCTGAACCGGGCATTTTCCCAGGTCGTGCGGCTGCGTCCTTCCTGCCAGCGCACGGTCACGCCAAAATCGTCACGCAAGGAGTCAGCCATCATCTGCGCCTCGCTTGGCGGAGTGCCGTAATGCAAGCCGCCGCTGGTCAGTACCGGCAGGCCGGAAGCCTTGGCCAGCCGAGCGGCAAAGCGCTGGCGTTCCAGGCCGATACCCGTTGGCTGGTCGGCACCCCAGGCCACATCACCACGCTCGCGCCCGGAACCAAGAACAACGATGGCGTCCGCGCGCTGCCCCAGCACCGCCCATTCGTCGCGAGCCAGCGGTGGCTCACGTTCGAGCAGGCCGGCACTCCACTGCACCACCACCGGCAGGCTCATCAGCCAAAGACCACCCAGCCCCAGTGCAAAGCACACACCGGCAAGCCTTGGCCTTGAGCGGCGCAACCACCAGGCAAGCAAAAGCAGCAGCAATAGAATGCCGGGGGGCAATAGAAGTTGTTTTACAAAGTAACGAAAAGGCATCGAGCATCTCCTGGAGATGCCCGAAGCCTAAGTGGGTTAGCGCAATGCGACAATCAATACAGAAGGACTATGCTTCAAAAAACCATGGAGCACGGCTCTGCGTCTTATTTGAACTGCAAAGACCGGACCTTTACCGCGTCTCTGCCGGGAACCTTGTCCTTGAGCCAGATGATCTTGGCGGAGCGTGGTGCGTCGAGTTGCTTTACCGCCTCTGACAAGCATCCGTGCGTCTCACGCTCACTGCGATCCAGATACGCCTTGACCAGTGCAAACTCTGCGAGGCTGAGGCCACGCAGTTCCAGCTCCAGAGGGCGTACGTCACGCAACCGGCCAGCAGTTCTTGCCGCTTCCAGGGCCAGGGCCAAACGATCGATCAGTCTTTCGTACAGCTCCGGTTTCGTAGCTTTTTGCTGTGACTCAACCATCCCTCACCTCATTGGAAGATAAGACCTACTCCCCAGTTAGAGCTTAGCCTCCATGAACAAACCGGCTGAGCGCCGCGACCAACGGCCCTCGCGGCGGCTTTCGCGAGACGCGCGGCAGCAATCAGGGTTTCCCTCGGTGGAGCGCGGTCATGTATGCTACGGCGCTTCCTGTAACTCCACTTCCAGCTCGGCTGGACATCGAAAACGCCAATGTGGCGAGATCAGCGTCCAGCGTTGCATTGAAGAGGATTAGGCCACCCCTATTCAGTTCAAAAGTAGCCATGCACGAACAATATCAGCCCCGTGAAATCGAAGCCGCCGCCCAGTCGTTCTGGGACGAGCAAAAGTCCTTTGAAGTCAGTGAACAGCCAGGCAAGGAGACTTACTACTGCCTGTCGATGTTCCCTTACCCCAGCGGCAAGCTACACATGGGGCACGTGCGCAACTACACCATCGGCGACGTGATCTCCCGCTACCAGCGCATGCAAGGCAAGAACGTTCTGCAACCCATGGGTTGGGACGCCTTCGGCATGCCGGCGGAAAACGCCGCGATGAAGAACAACGTGGCGCCCGCCAAGTGGACCTACGAAAACATCGCCTACATGAAGTCCCAGCTGCGCAGCCTGGGCCTGGCGGTGGACTGGTCCCGCGAAGTGACCACCTGCAAGCCCGATTACTACCGCTGGGAACAATGGCTGTTCACTCGCCTGTTCGAAAAAGGCGTGATTTACAAAAAAAGCGGCACCGTGAACTGGGACCCGGTCGACCAGACCGTTCTGGCCAACGAGCAAGTGATCGACGGCCGTGGCTGGCGTTCCGGCGCGCTGATCGAAAAGCGCGAAATCCCGATGTACTACTTCAAGATCACCGCCTACGCGGATGAGCTGCTGGAGAGCCTCGACGAACTGACTGGCTGGCCTGAACAGGTCAAGACCATGCAGCGCAACTGGATCGGCAAATCCCGCGGCATGGAAGTGCAGTTCCCGTACAACGTCGACTCCATCGGCGAAGCCGGCGCGCTGAAAGTCTTCACCACCCGTCCGGACACTCTCATGGGAGCGACTTATGTCGCCGTGGCCGCCGAGCACCACCTGGCCGCCCTCGCCGCCAAGAACAATCCCGAGCTGCAGGCATTCATTGCTGAATGCAAGGGCGGCAGCGTGGCCGAAGCCGACGTTGCCACCCAGGAGAAAAAAGGCCTGCCGACCGGCCTGTTCGTCGAGCACCCGCTGACTGGCGAAAAACTGCCGGTCTGGGTCGCCAACTATGTGCTGATGCACTACGGCGACGGCGCGGTGATGGCGGTTCCGGCCCACGACGAGCGTGATTTCGAGTTCGCCCACAAGTACAACCTGCCGGTCAAATCGGTCGTGCGCACCAGTTCCGGTGACAGCAACCCGGCGCCATGGCAAGACGCCTACGGCGAGCACGGCACGCTGATCAATTCCGGCGAGTTCGACGGCCTCGACTTCGCAGGCGCCTTCGACGCCATCGAAGTCGCGCTGATCAAGAAAGAGCTGGGCGCCTCGCGTACCCAGTTCCGCCTGCGCGACTGGGGCATCAGCCGCCAGCGCTACTGGGGCTGCCCGATCCCGATCATCCACTGCAACACTTGCGGTGACGTGCCGGTACCGGAAGATCAACTGCCTGTCGTGCTGCCGGAAGACGTCGTACCCGACGGCGCCGGTTCGCCACTGGCGCGCATGCCCGAGTTCTACGAGTGCAGCTGCCCTAAATGCGGCCAGCCAGCCAAGCGTGAAACCGACACCATGGACACCTTCGTCGAGTCCTCGTGGTACTACGCCCGCTACGCCTCGCCGCACTTTGAAGGCGGCCTGGTGGAAAAATCGGCGGCCGACCACTGGCTGCCGGTGGATCAGTACATCGGCGGTATCGAACACGCGATCCTTCACCTGCTCTACGCGCGCTTCTTCCACAAGCTGATGCGCGACGAAGGCCTGGTGAGTTCCAACGAGCCGTTCAAGAACCTGCTGACCCAGGGCATGGTGATCGCCGAGACTTACTATCGCCGCGAAGCCAATGGCGCTTACACCTGGTTCAACCCGGCGGACGTCGAGCTTGAGCGTGACAGCAAGGCCAAGGTCATCAGCGCCAAGTTGAAATCTGACGGCCTGCCGGTGGAAATCGGCGGCACCGAGAAGATGGCCAAGTCGAAGAACAACGGCGTCGACCCTCAGTCGATGATCGACCAGTTCGGCGCAGATACCTGCCGCCTGTTCATGATGTTCGCCTCGCCACCCGACATGAGTGCGGAATGGTCCGACTCCGGCGTCGAAGGCTCGCACCGTTTCCTCAAGCGCGTCTGGCGCCTGGCTCAAGCCCACGTCACCCAGGGTCTGCCGGGCAAACTGGACGTCGCTGGCCTGAATGACGAGCAAAAAGCCGTTCGTCGCTCGATCCACCTGGCCATCAAGCAGGCCAGCCAGGACGTCGGCCAGAACCACAAATTCAACACCGCCATCGCCCAGGTGATGACGCTGATGAACGTACTGGAAAAAGCCGCGCAAGGCACCGAACAGGATCGCGCTCTGGTTCAGGAAGGCCTGGAAGCCGTGACCCTGCTGCTGGCTCCGATCACGCCGCACATCAGCCACGAGCTGTGGAATCAACTGGGTCACGCTGAACCCGTGATCGACGCCGGTTGGCCGGTGGTGGATGACAGCGCTTTGGTACAGGACAGCCTGCAACTGGTGATTCAGGTCAACGGCAAGCTGCGTGGCCACATCGAAATGCCGGCCAGCGCCAGCCGTGAAGAAGTCGAAGCCGCCGCCCGTGCCAACGAGAACGTGCTGCGCTTCGTCGACGGTCTGACCATTCGTAAAGTGATCGTAGTGCCCGGGAAACTGGTCAATATCGTCGCCAGCTAATTGGATCAGGCGCCAGGTGAGCCTGGCGCCGAGTAAAACCTTTCGGGCCGCTTGATCGGCCCACATGGTTTCAAGGGGAGCAACAAGATGATCAAACGCAATCTGCTGGTGATGGGCCTCGCGGTTCTGCTGAGCGCCTGCGGTTTCCAGCTGCGCGGCACCGGCACCAATGAACTGGCGATCAAGGAACTCGACCTGAGCGCACGTAACGCTTATGGCCCAACCGTTACCCAGTTGCGTCAGGTACTGACTGGCAGCGGCGTCAAGGTCTATAACGGCGCTCCTTACAAGCTGGTGCTGACCAATGAACAGGAAACCCAGCGCATCCTCAGTTACGCAGGGGCCGGTCATGCCGGCGAGTACCAGATCACCACCGTGCTGAACTACGACATCCTTGGTCGCGGTGATCTGGCACTGCTGAGCGACAAAATCGAAGTGCAGAAAATCTACATGCACGACGGCAACAACCTGGTGGGCTCTGACCAGGAAGCTGAAACAGCCCGGACAGAAGGTCGCCGGGAGATGGTCCAGCGCATGATGCTGCGCCTGGAACAACTGAGCCCGACCCAACTGAACAAGTTGCAGCAGACCGCCGAAGCCAGAGCCAAGGCTGATGCCGCGGCACTGGAAGCGGCAAAGAAGGCTGAAGCGGATACCCCGCGTCAGTCGCCTGTCGAACTGCCGCAGCAGTAAGACTTACGGGGCGCCCGGGCGCCCCGTTCGCCCCCTCTTATGAAGCTCGCCCCCGCCCAACTCGCCAAACACCTGCAAGGCGCCCTTGCGCCGGTCTATATCATCAGCGGCGATGACCCGTTGTTGTGCCAGGAGGCGGCCGACGCTGTTCGCGCTGCCGCCCGTCAGCAGGGATTCGATGAACGCCAGGTGTTTGCCGCCGACGCCAGTTTCGACTGGGGGACGCTGCTGCAAGCCGGTGCCAGCATGTCGCTGTTCGCCGAAAAGCGCCTGCTGGAACTGCGCCTGCCTTCCGGAAAACCCGGCGACAAGGGCGCCGCCGCGCTGATCGAGTACTGCTCGCGTCCGGCCGACGACACCATACTGCTGATCAACTTGCCGAAACTCGATGGCAGCGCGCAGAAAACCAAGTGGGGCAAAGCGCTGGTCGAAGGACAGCAGACCCAGTTCGTGCAGATCTGGCCGGTCGATGTTGCCCAGTTGCCAAGCTGGATCCGCCAACGTTTGTCCCAGGCCGGGCTTTCCGCCAGCCAGGACGCCGTTGAGCTGATCGCGGCGCGGGTAGAGGGCAATTTGCTGGCCGCCGCCCAGGAAATCGAAAAGCTCAAACTGATGGCCGAAGGCGGCCAGATCACTGTTGAAACCGTGCAGGCCGCGGTGGCTGACAGTGCGCGCTTCGACGTCTTTGGCCTGACCGATGCGGTGCTCAATGGTGAAGCGGCCCACGCGTTGCGCATGCTCGAAGGGTTGCGCGGTGAAGGCGTCGAGCCGCCGGTGATTCTCTGGGCCCTGGCCCGGGAGTTGCGCCTGCTGGCCAATATTTCCCTGCAATACAGCCAGGGTACGCCATTGGACAAGGCCTTCAGTCAGGCCAAACCGCCGGTCTGGGACAAACGTAAACCGTTGGTGAGCAAAGCCCTGCAGCGCTACTCGGCACAACGCTGGGCACAACTGCTGCTCGAAGCGCAACGCATTGATGCGCAGATCAAGGGCCAGGCGGCCGGTTCGCCGTGGATGAGTTTGAGCCGGTTGACGTTGCTGATGGCTGGGCAGCGCCTGACCCTGCCCGCTGAGTAACCCCGCTCCTTGTAGGAGCGAGCTTGCTCGCGAAGGTCGTTAACGATAACGCAGACGTTCTGATTTAACGCGGCGCCCTCAAGTGCTTCGCGAGCAAGCTCGCTCCTACAAAGAGCGGCGCTTTTTCAGACAGACATCGGGACTGGACAGCCTTTCAACTTCGGCCGATGATTCGCCTCGCAAAATCCATTCACTTGCGAGAAGTCACCATGAGCAAAAAGCCGTCGAAACACGGCCCAAACAAGGCCAAATCCATCATCGCCCAGCCATTGTTCCGCAGCCGCCTGGAACGCCCGGCCAAGGGCAAAGGCAGTTACCGCCGCGAAGCCTTCCAGTCTGACAGCTGGGAGGCTTCTTACTTTCTGGCTGCATAAAGCAGAACACCCCTTCGACATGTTAAGGTCTGTACCTGATTCGTATTCCCTGGACCCGTGCATGCCCTTTTGTCTTTCCCGTCGTTGGCACTTACGCCAATTGATCGCTGCCTCCAGCCTTGTTTTGCTTGTCGCCTGTGCGGAAAAACCGACCGCAGCCGACGCTCAGCCGCTTCAGACGCTTCCTGTCGCTACCGCCCCGGCGGTTGTTCCGCCAGTGGTTCCGACCGGTGAGAACCTCGACATCCAGCCGACCCAGACCTTCGCCGAATGGCAGGCGGGTTTCCGCAAGGATGCCCTGGCCGCCGGTATCCGCGCCGATCTGTTTGATCGCGCTTTCGCCAATGTCAGCTTCGACCCCAGCGTGATTCGCGCCGACCGCAGCCAACCGGAATTCGCAAAACCGGTGTGGGAATACCTGGACGGTGCCTTGTCGCCGCTGCGGGTACGCAAAGGCCAGTCGCTGGTCGACCAGTACGCTGACGTCCTGCAAAGTATCGAGCAGCGCTATGGCGTCGATCGCCAGGCACTGGTGGCGGTCTGGGGAATGGAAAGTAACTTCGGGCAATTCCAGGGCAGCAAGTCGGTGATCAACTCGCTGGCGACCCTGGCCTACGAAGGCCGCCGTCCCGGCTTCGCCCACGCGCAATTGATCGCGGCCCTGCAAATCCTGCAACAAGGCGACATCGAACCCGAGAAGATGCTGGGTTCCTGGGCCGGCGCCATGGGCCAGACCCAGTTCATCCCGACCACCTACAACACCCACGCCGTCGACTTCGATGGCGACGGCCGTCGCGATATCTGGGGCAGTTCGGCTGACGCCCTGGCCTCGACCGCGCATTACCTGCAAAGCTCCGGCTGGCAGAGAGGACAGCCGTGGGGCTTTGAAGTCCAGCTGCCGAGCGGTTTCAATTACCTGCTGGCCGATGGCACGATTCGCAAGAGTGTCGCCGAATGGCGCCAACTGGGCGTTACGCTGCCCGACGGCGGCCAGGTCCCGGCAGGCTCGGAGCAGTTGTCCGCCGCACTGTTGCTGCCGGCCGGTTACCGCGGCCCGGCCTTCCTGGTGCTCGACAACTTCCGTGCGATTCTCAAGTACAACAACTCGTCGTCCTACGCCCTGGGGGTGAGCCTGTTATCGGAACGCTTCAACGGCACGGGCCTGATCAGCGGTACGTGGCCAAAGGATGACCTGCCTCTGAGCCGTACCGAGCGGATCGAGCTGCAGAACCTGCTGAGCGCGCAAAACTATGACGCCGGCACCGCCGACGGGATCATCGGCGCCAACACCCGCAAGGCGATCCGCAGCGCCCAGCAGTCGTTTGGCTGGCCGGCGGACGGGTATCCGACGCACAAGTTGCTGGAAGGCTTGCGTAACCGCTAAAAGCTTCGCGGGCAAGCCCGCTCCCATATTAACGACACAAATCAATGTGGGAGCGAGCCTGCTCGCGATGACTGACTAACAGGCGATAAAAATCTAGCGCCTGACCACCACATCCTGCTCCAGCACCAATTCCTTGCTCCCCGCATCCAGCCTGACCAACGCCCCCATGGGCAGCGTCAGGTTCGGGTCGCAATGCCCGCTGCGCCACCCGGACAGCACCGGAATCTTCAATGGCTCGAAGGTCTGCTTGAGCAACCTGTCCAGCGCTGCCACCTCAACCCCCGCCACATCCCCGACCAACACACCGCGCAGCTTGTGCAACGTGCCTGCCAGACGCAGATGGGTGAGCAACCGATCGATGCGATACAGCGGCTCGTTGATGTCCTCGATCAACAGAATGACGCCCTCGGCGTCAATCTCGTAAGGCGTGCCCATGGTCGCGGCGATCATGGCCAGATTGCCTCCGAGCAAACGCCCATGAGCCACGCCCGGCTCGATCGTGGTCAGCGGGTAAGCCACCGGATGAGCCAGCACCGTGCCCGCCCTCACCTGCCCGCGCAGCATGTTGAAGAACGAAGACTCCGTAGGTATTTGCTTGTCACCCAACAGGTCGGCATTGAGCATCGGACCATGAAAGGTCACGAAGCCGGCATAACGACTGATCGCCAAATGCAGCGCAGTGATGTCGCTGTAGCCGACGAACGGCTTGGCGTTGTCACGCAGCAAATCAAAATCGATGCGGTCGAGCAGTCGCGGCGTGCCGTAACCCCCACGCAGGCAGATGATGGCATCCACCTCCCTATCGGCGAACGCTGCATGCAGATCGCCGAGTCGCACCTCGTCGCTACCGGCCAGGTAGCCGTTTTTTTCGTAGACCCCGGGATACACTTTCAGTGAATAACCCCGGGCGCGCATCCATTGCACCGCCTTGTCGGTGTCCAGCGGCGCGGGACCGGCAGGTGCGATGACGCCGATCATGCCTTCCGACGGCAATGCCGGGACGGGAGCATGAGGGCAAAGGGTGTGGGTC
The DNA here is from genome assembly GCF_002303925.1 of Pseudomonas sp. ACN8. Taxonomy (GTDB): domain Bacteria; phylum Pseudomonadota; class Gammaproteobacteria; order Pseudomonadales; family Pseudomonadaceae; genus Aquipseudomonas. The sequence continues at coordinate 89,458 of NZ_MRCS01000002.1, read as the reverse complement.
GGTCGAGCGGTCATCCGTGAATCTCCCTGCGTGAAATCTTCAGCACACAGTAGTCAGGAACGGGGACAAACAGAAGAGGAACCGTTGCCCCGCAGGTTGCAGGAAAAAACAGCCATTGCCACCGGCCAGGCAAAAAAACGCCCGCGAGGCTGGGTGCCGTGCGGGCGCTTTTCATTTCATTGCGTCGATCAGGACGACATCAGCTCGGCCTTGACCAGCTTGGCCTGCTCGTCGGCGTGATACGAGGAACGTACCAATGGACCGGAGGCAACGTTCTTGAAGCCCATCTTGTAGCCTTCCTCGGCGAACCAGGCGAAGGTATCCGGGTGCACGAAACGCTGCACCGGCAAGTGACTGCGGGACGGTTGCAGGTACTGGCCGAGGGTCAGCATGTCGATGTCGTGCTCGCGCATGCGCTTCATGACTTCGATGACTTCTTCGTCGGTCTCGCCCAGGCCCAGCATCAGACCGGACTTGGTCGGAATGTGCGGCATCATCTGCTTGAAGCGTTGCAGCAGGGTCAGCGACCACTGGTAGTCCGAACCCGGACGCGCAGCCTTGTACAGGCGCGGCACGGTTTCCAGGTTGTGGTTGAACACATCCGGTGGCTCGGCGGCAGTGATTTCCAGCGCGATATCCATGCGGCCACGGTAGTCCGGGACCAGGGTTTCGAGCTGCACATTCGGCGACAGCTTGCGGATTTCACGGATGCAATCGGCAAAGTGCTGAGCACCGCCGTCACGCAGGTCGTCGCGGTCCACCGAGGTGATCACCACGTACTTCAGGCGCAGGTCAGCGATGGCAATGGCCAGGCTTTCAGGCTCGTTGACGTCCAGTGGCTTCGGACGACCGTGGCCGACGTCGCAGAACGGGCAGCGACGGGTGCAGATGTCACCCATGATCATGAAAGTCGCGGTGCCACCGGAGAAACACTCGCCCAGGTTCGGGCAGGAGGCTTCTTCGCACACACTGTGCAGCTTGTGTTTGCGCAGCAGGGCCTTGATGCGGTCGACCTCCGGCGAAACCGGGATGCGTACGCGAATCCAGTCCGGCTTCTTCGGCAGTTCGGTGGTCGGAATGATCTTCACCGGGATGCGTGCAACCTTTTCGGCGCCGCGCAGCTTGACGCCGGCTTCAACCTTGGGACGCGGGGCCGGGCGCTCGGTGACATCGAGCGTCGGGATCATGGTTTGCACTGCATCAGTAGTCATATCAGTCGATTCCGCCCGTGAGGGTCGTCTGCTCAGCATAGTCGAGGTGTTTGACGAGCTGCGCACGCAGCCGGGCACTTACCTCGGCAAATTCAATCGATCCTGCGTGATCGCTCAGCTGGGTCATCGCCAGCCCGGCGTAGCCGCAGGGATTAATCCGTCGAAACGGTTCCAGGTTCATGTCCACATTCAAGGCCAGGCCGTGAAAGGAACAACCATGGCGGATCCGTAGACCCAGGGAGGCGATTTTCGCCCCGTCGACGTAGACACCCGGTGCATCGGGCTTGGCCACGGCGGTGACACCGTAACTGGCCAGCAGCTCGATCAGGCATTGCTCCATCCGGCTGACCAGATCGCGCACGCCAAACCCGAGCTTGCGCACGTCCAGCAGCAGATAAGCCACCAGCTGGCCTGGGCCGTGATAGGTCACCTGACCACCACGGTCGACCTGCACCACCGGAATATCACCTGGAAGCAGCAGATGCTCGGCCTTGCCGGCCTGGCCCTGGGTGAACACCGCAGGATGCTCAACCAGCCAGACCTCGTCGGCGGCATCGTTGCCGCGTTCGTTGGTGAAGCGTTGCATGGCATGCCAGACAGGCTCGTAAGCCATCTGGCCGAGCTCGCGAAAGCCCAGCACACCGGACATCACAGCACCATGTGCACGAAACCGGTTGCCCGCAGTTCGCTGTTGATGTTGTACAGCTGGTCCTGGTCGGTCGCGACGATGTGCAACTGAATGGTGGTGTATTTACCGTTGCTGCTCTGGCGCTCGTCAACACGCTCATCGTTGATCGTTGCATGTTTGCGAACGATGTCGATGATCCTGTCCTTGTTGCCCACGCCGGTGTCGCTGATCACCTTAACCGGGTAATCATTGGCAGGGAATTCGATCTTTGGCGCCTTTACTTCGGTATCGGTCATGGCGTAACGGCCTCGTAAGCGTAAGCCGTGGCGACGGCAAAGCCCCGCGCCGGATCAGCGCAGGGCCATGCAGGTGCACACTATCAGTTGAACAAGCCGTAGAAGAATAGACGGATGCTATCCCACATGCGGCGGAAGATACCACCCTCTTCGACAGCGTCCAGAGCGATCAGATCGGCGCTGTGCACCACCTTGTCGTCCAGTTTCACTTCGACTTTACCGATTACGTCGCCCTTGGCGATTGGCGCGATCAGCTGCGGGTTCATGGTCATGCTGGCAGCGAGCTTTTTCAACTGGCCTTTTGGCAGGGTCATGGTCAGGTCTTGCGCCAGGCCGGCCTTGACCTGGTTGGTCGAGCCTTTCCAGACCGGAGCCTGAGCCAGCTCGGTGCCCTTCTGGTAGAAGGTCTGGGTTTCGAAAAAGCGGAAACCGTAGGTCAGCAGCTTCTGGGTTTCGGCGGCACGGGCCACTTCGCTGTTGGTGCCGAAGACCACGGCGATCAGGCGCATGCCATCACGTACGGCCGAGGACACCATGCAGTAGCCGGCTTCGTCGGTGTGGCCGGTTTTCAGACCGTCGACAGTCTTGTCGCGCCACAGCAGCAGGTTACGGTTCGGTTGCTTGATGCCGTTCCAGAAGAACTCTTTCTGCGAGTAGATCGCGTAATGAGCCGGGTCTTCGTGGATGATCGCGCGAGCCAGCACAGCCATGTCGTGAGCCGACGAATAGTGCTCAGGGTTCGGCAGGCCGGTCGGGTTCATGAAGTGGGTGTTGGTCATGCCCAGGTCGGCGACGGTCTTGTTCATCAGGTCGGCAAAGGCGTCTTCGCTACCGGCAATGTGCTCGGAGAGCGCGACACTGGCGTCGTTGCCCGACTGGATGATGATGCCGTGCAGCAGGTCGCTGACAGTGACTTGCGAGCCGACCTTGATGAACATCCGCGAACCGCCGGTACGCCAGGCATTCTCGCTGACGGTCACCGGATCGTTTTCGCCGATCTGGCCACGACGGATTTCCAGGGTAGCGATGTACGCCGTCATCAGCTTGGTCAGGCTGGCCGGCGGCAGACGCTGGTCACCGTTGTTCTCGACCAGCACGTTGCCGCTGCTGGCATCCATGAGCACATAGGCCTTGGCAGCCAGTTGTGGTGGCGAAGGCATCATCTCGACCGCGAATGCGGCGGGTGAGAGGAGCAGCGGGACTAGCAGGAACAGGCGTTTGGCAAAGGTGGTGATGTTCATCCGTCTCTCGAAATCGCTAATGGAAACTGCCCAAGGGCAAAACTAATCAGATGACTTTCTAACGAGTCATCGCGTGTTCAGTTGCTCACTCCAATCACCCTTTGCCGGGCTTTTGTTCTTCGAAGAGCCAACAACCTGGTTCACCCCCCAAAACCGCAGATGAACCGTCAATCAAGTCCTACGTATTACTCAGTTACAACGCTTGGCGAACCGAGATTGGCCAGCCGCACACTATTCTGCACCTGCTGGATTTCACCCGGCGATCCGATCGGGCCCAGGCGAACCCGATGCAGGGTCTGCTGATTGCGCACGATCGAGCTGATGAACACCGGAGCGCTCACCATCCCGCTGAGCTTCGATCTCAGGAGTTCTGCAGCGTCCGGGTTGGCGAACGCGCCCACCTGCAGATACTGGCCAGACGCTTGTGCAGAAGCGTTTTTTTTTGCGTCGGCAAGTTGAACAGGAACGACGGCGGCGGCGTGTTGCTGCGGCGGTGGCGTCCATTGCTCGACAGTGCCGGCCGACGCCGTGATCACCGGGGCGCTATTCTGCGCGACTTTCGGTTCATTGAGCATTAATGGTGCCGGACGGCCCTTGGCAGCCCACCATTGCTGCGGGTCGATGCCTTCGACCTTGACCCGCGCGGTGCCAGTTTCGGCGTAACCGAGTTTCTTGGCGGCAGCGTAGGACAAGTCGATGATCCGGTCCGAATAGAACGGACCGCGGTCGTTAACTCGCAGGATCACGGTCTTGTTGTTGTCCAGGTTGGTCACCCGGACATAACTCGGCAGCGGTAAAGTCTTGTGTGCGGCACTCATGCCGTACAGGTCATACACTTCGCCGTTGGCGGTGTTCTGACCGTGAAATTTGGTGCCGTACCAGGACGCCGTACCCGACTGCACGTAAGTCTTGGACTCTTGCAGCGGAAAGTAGGTTTTACCTAGCACTGAGTATGGAGCGGCCTTGTACGGGCCGGTATGCAGGGTCGGCGTGGCGTCCGGGATACGCGAAACATCGACATCCCACCATGGCGCGCCATCCTTGTGGGCGCGGTTGATGTCCAGCCCCGGCGTCGTGCGCACGGCGGTGCTGCTGGCCTTCTGGGCCGGCGCGCGGCTGGTCGAACAACTGGCGACCAGCATTGCCAGCGCGGCGAATGCCATCAGCTTCAGGGGTTTATTGATAGGCAATGCCCGCATTACTTGACGCCCCGTGCTTGGACCAGCTGTTCAGACAGTTGATGTACGGCCATGGCGTACATCACGCTGCGGTTATATCGCGTGATCGCGTAAAAATTCTTCAGGCCCATCCAGTACTCGGAGCCATTGTCGCCTTCCAGGCGGAACGCAGTAACCGGCATATCATCGCGCAGCGCATCATGACTTGACCACCCCAGGGCTCGCAACTCCCCGACGGTTTTCGTCGGCTCGATTCCCGTGGTCAAGCCTTCGTCGACATGATCGCCACGGACATCGGCGCGGCTGACCACCGGTTCGCCGGCGACCCAGCCATGACGCTTGAAGTAACTGGCGACACTGCCGATGGCATCGTCCGGGTTGGTCCAGATGTTGATATGGCCATCACCGTCGAAATCCACCGCATAGGCGCGGAAACTGCTCGGCATGAATTGCGGCAATCCCATGGCGCCGGCGTAGGAGCCTTTGAGCGTCAACGGATCGACCTGCTCTTCACGGGCCAGCAGCAGGAACTCACGCAATTCCTTGCGGAAAAACTCGGCACGGGGAGGATAGTCGAAACCCAGGGTCGACAAGGCATCGATCACCCGGAAATTTCCGGTATTACGGCCGAAAAAGGTTTCAACGCCGATGATCGAGACAATCACCTGGGCCGGCACGCCGTATTCCTGCTCGGCACGGGCCAACACCGCTTCGTGCTGACGCCAGAAATCCACACCCCGGGCAATGCGCGCATCGGTGATGAACATCGGGCGATACTCGCTCCACTGCTTGACCCGTTCGGCGGGCTTCGAGATGGCGTCCAGAATCGACTGCTTGCGCTCGGCTTCGCGGAACACGCCCATCAATTGTTCACCGGCGAAACCGTAGTCGCGGGTCATTTCACCGACGAATTCAGCCACCTGGGGTGAGCCTTCGTAGTCGCCGGCCAACGCTTCCTGCATGGTGCCTAGGATGCTTACCAGGCCGACCCATGGCGCGTATCGAGTCGCCCAGCCACGCATTACCTGCATTGAAAATTTCACCTTATTCAAACCTGCGCGATCCACTTGCGATGGGTATGGATCGACATCAAAACCCCAAACGCTGACAGTAGCGTCACCAGCGAAGTTCCTCCGTAGCTAATGAACGGCAACGGCACCCCCACCACCGGCAACAGGCCACTGACCATACCGATGTTGACGAAAACATAAACAAAAAACGTCATGGTCAGGCTGCCCGCGAGCAACTTGCCGAACAATGTCTGCGCCTGGGCGGTAATCACCAGGCCGCGGCCGATCAACAGCAGGTAGATCAGCAACAGCGCGCAGATCCCCACCAGGCCGAACTCTTCGCCCAATACGGCAATGATGAAGTCGGTATGACTTTCCGGCAGGAAGTCCAGGTGTGACTGGGTGCCCAGCAACCAGCCCTTGCCGAACACACCACCGGAGCCGATGGCTGCCTTGGACTGGATGATGTTCCATCCCGTACCGAGCGGATCGCTCTCCGGGTCGAGGAACGTCAGGATCCGCTGTTTCTGGTAGTCGTGCATGATGAAGAACCACATGGCAATCGCCACGGGAACGGCGGCGGCCAGCACGCTGAGGATCCAGCGCCAGCGCAGGCCACCCATGAACAGCACGAAAGCGCCGCCGGCCAGGATCAGCAGCGAAGTGCCGAGGTCCGGTTGGCGCACGATCAGAATGAACGGCACGCCGATCAGCATCAGGCTGACGCCCACATGCTTGAGCTGGGGCGGCAAGGTGCGTTTGGACAAGTACCAGGCAATAGTCGCCGGCATCAGGATCTTCATGAATTCCGAGGGCTGGAAGCGGATCACCCCGGGAATGTTGATCCAGCGGGTAGCGCCCATGGCGTTGTGGCCCATGATGTCCACCACCAGCAACAGCATCACTCCGACCACGTAGCCCAGCGGCACCCAGCGCGCCATGAATCGCGGCTCGAACTGGGCAATGACGATCATCGACACCAGGCCGATGCCGAACGAAGTGGCTTGCTTGCCCAGCAGATCCCAGCTCTTGCCGCTGGCCGAATACAGCACGAACAGGCTGCCGGCGGCGAGGGTCAACAGCAGGATCAGCAGCGGGCCGTCAATGTGCAGGCGTTGCAGCAGCGTCGCACGGCGACGCATCACATCCTCACTGGAGAGCATGCGATCGAAGTTATTCATCACGGGCGGTAGCCTCTGCACTGATAGGGCTGGCGTATTCGGGCTTCAACCGACCGTCCTGGTCCAGGAGCCAGGCGTCCATGACCTGACGCACCACCGGCGCGGCCACGCCGGAGCCGGACTCGCCGTTCTCGACCATCACCGATACTACGATTTTCGGGTCGTCGGCCGGCGCGAAGCCGACGAACAAGGCGTGGTCGCGATGGCGTTCCTGAACCTTGGAACGGTCATACTTCTCACCCTGTTTGATCGCGACCACCTGGGCCGTACCCGACTTGCCGGCGATCCGGTATTGCGCGCCGATCGAGGCTTTGCGCGCCGTACCACGGGCACCGTGCATAACCTGCTGCATGCCGTGGTTGACCTTGGTCCAGTCCGACGGGTCGCGCAGGATGATGTCCGGCATCGGATTCTCATCCACCGGTTTCACGCCCTCGATGGTCTTGGCCAGGTGCGGACGATTCCAGATGCCTTTGTTGGCCACCAACGCAGTGGCCTGGGCCAACTGCAACGGAGTCGACTGCATGTAGCCCTGGCCGATCCCCAGAATCAGCGTCTCGCCCGGGAACCATGCCTGGCGACGGGTCGCACGCTTCCACTCGCGGGACGGCATCAGCCCCGGCGACTCTTCGAACATGTCCAGGGAGACCTTCTGGCCAATACCGAACTTGGTCATGTATGCCGACAGCCGATCGATCCCAAGCTTGTGGGCCAGGTCATAGAAGTAGGTGTCGTTGGAACGCATGATCGCCGTATCGAGGTCGACAAAACCGTCGCCGGTACGGTTCCAGTTACGGTATTTGTGATCGTAGTTGGGCAGCATGTAGTAACCGGGGTCGAACACTCGGGTCGACGCCGTCACCACGCCGGCATCCAGGCCGGCAATCGCTACCGCCGGCTTGATGGTCGAGCCTGGTGGATACAGACCGCGCAGCACGCGATTGAACAGCGGCCGGTCGATGGAGTCGCGCAGCTCGGAATAGGCCTTGAAGCTGATGCCGGTGACGAACAGGTTCGGGTCGAAACTCGGTTGGCTGACCATCGCCAGCACTTCGCCGGTTTTCGGGTCCAGCGCTACCACCGCGCCACGACGACCACCGAGCGCAGCTTCGGCGGCTTCCTGCAATTTGATGTCCAGGCTCAGGACGATGTCCTTGCCGGGAATCGGATCGGTACGCTTGAGCACCCGCAGTACGCGGCCCCGGGCGTTGGTCTCGACTTCCTCGTAACCCACCTGGCCGTGCAACTCCGGCTCGTAGAAACGCTCGATGCCGGTTTTGCCAATTTGATGGGTGCCGCTGTAACTCACCGGATCCAGAGTCTTCAGCTCTTTCTCGTTGATCCGCCCCATGTAACCCACCGAGTGCGCAAAATGCGCACCCTGCGGATAGTGACGGACCAGTTGCGCGACCACTTCCACACCTGGCAGGCGGAACTGGTTCACGGCAATTCGCGCGATCTGCTCTTCGGTCAACTCGAACAGGATCGGCACCGGCTCGAACGGCCGACGCCCCTGGCGCATGCGCTTCTCGAAAACCACCCGATCTTCAGGCGTCAGCTCCAGCACCTGGACGATTACATCGAGCACTTGCTGCCAATCGCCAGAGCGCTCGCGGGTCATGCTCAGGCTGAAGCTGGGCCGGTTATCGGCAATGACGACACCGTTGCGGTCGAAAATCAGCCCACGGGGCGGCGGAATCGGCTGCACATGGACGCGGTTGTTTTCCGAGAGTGTCGAGTGATACTCGTACTGAATCACCTGGAGGAAATACAGGCGCGCGATCAGCACCCCAATCAGCGCCACCACTGCAATGGCCCCGAACACGACGCGGCCACGCACCAGACGGGCGTCTTTTTCGTGGTCCTTGATGCGGATCGGCTGGGACATGAGGGCAGAGCTACTTGTGGTAAGGGTGACCGGACAGCACGGTCCAGGCACGGTACATCTGTTCGCCGATCAGGATACGCACCAGCGGGTGCGGCAAGGTCAGCGGCGACAACGACCAGCGCTGGTCAGCCCGGGCACAGACTTCCGGCGCCAGCCCTTCGGGGCCGCCGACCATGAAGTTGACCGTGCGCGAGTCCAGCCGCCAGCGATCGAGTTCGACCGCCAGTTGCTCGGTGCTCCAGGGCTTGCCATGGACTTCGAGAGTGACAATCCGCTCGTTCGGCCCGACCTTGGCCAGCATGGCTTCGCCTTCCTGACGGATGAAACGGGCCACGTCGGCGTTCTTGCCACGGGTATTGAGCGGAATTTCCACCAGTTCCAGCGCCAGTTCGGACGGAAGACGCTTGGCATATTCATGCCAGCCTTCTTCCACCCATTTGGGCATGCGTGAACCGACGGCGATCAGTCGCAGTCGCACAGCGGTCCCTTATTCCTGGTCTTTGTTGAGCTTGTTGAAGTGCTCGTGACCCACTTCAGGGCTGTGGTGCTTGCCATCGGCCGCACGGCTCTGCTCGGCACCTTTCCACAGGCGCTCCAGGTCGTAGAACTGACGGGCGTTGGAGGTCATCATGTGGACGATCACGTCGTCCATGTCCAACAGCACCCAGTCGCTGTCGCCCTTGCCTTCTTCACCCAGCGGCTTGATACCCAGGGCTTTGACGGCCTCGCGAACCTTGTCCAGCATCGCGCCGATCTGGCGGTTGGAGGTACCGGTGGCAATGATCATGTAGTCAGTGATGCTCTGCTTGTCGCGAACATCGATCACCAGCACGTCCTGGGCCTTGACGTCTTCCAGGGCGGCTACGGCGATCTTGACCAGCTCGTCGCCTTTAGGCGGCTCGGCAGCGAAGACCTTTTCCGGCAGCGGGGCACTCTTGAATGTGCCTTTGCGTTTTACTTTGCTTTCGTTGTTGCTCGTCATATAAAACTCGTTTTGCTCGTTTGTTCGGGCGCTTCAATACACGTTGTTGCCACGTGCCTTGAGGCACTCCTATTCAGTTCGACGCACGGTAGAGTCCGTGCGCATCGATGTAGGCCAGGACCGCGTCGGGCACCAGGAAACGTACCGACTTACCGCTGGCCAGCAGTTGACGGATCTGGGTGGCGGATACCGCGAGCGGTGTCTGCCAGACGAATGCAATCTGTCCGCTCGGCCCTTTGAGGGCCAGCGGGTCGCTCACCGAGCGCGCTGCCAGCAGGTTGCGCAAGGCATCCGGCGGTTCGCTGTCGGCATCCGGGCGTTGCAACACCAGGATATGGCAATGCTGGAGCAACTCTTCCCAGCGGTGCCAAGTGGGCAGGCCGCAAAAAGCGTCCCAGCCCAAAAGCAGAAAAACCTGGTCATCCGCGGCCAGTTCGGCGCGCATCAGTTCCAGGGTATCGATGGTGTAGGACGGTTTGTCCCGCTGCAATTCGCGGGCGTCCACCACCAACGGCGCCACACCGGCCACCGCGCACTCGACCATCGCCAGACGGTCTTTTGCCGACACCTGCGGTTTGTCTCGATGGGGTGGCCTGGCACTGGGTGTCAGGCGCAACTCATCGAGCGCCAGGGTTTCGGCGACTTCCAGTGCACCGCGCAAATGGCCGATGTGCACCGGGTCGAACGTTCCGCCCAGCACGCCAATGCGGCGAGGGACTGGCTCGCTGACGGTGACCGGGGCTGACGGGTCGAAGTCGCCCAAGTCAGGCCGGCTCCTGTCCGCGCAGCTGCCCGTCACCGACCACGATGTACTTCTCGCAGGTCAGTCCCTCGAGGCCCACCGGGCCACGGGCGTGCAGCTTATCAGTAGAAATGCCGATCTCGGCACCCAATCCGTATTCGAAACCATCGGCGAAGCAGGTCGGGGTATTGATCATCACCGACGAGGAGTCGACTTCAGCCACGAAACGCCGGGTGTCGCCCTGGTGTTCGCTGACAATCGAATCGGTGTGATGGGAGCCGTAATGATTGATGTGCTCGATGGCCTGGTCCAGTCCGTCCACCACGCGGATAGACAGAATTGCCGCCAGGTACTCGGTGCTCCAGTCTTCCTCGGTGGCCGGCACGGCATCGATGATCGCCCGGGTACGCTCGCAACCACGCAGCTCGACGCCTTTTTCGCGGAACTGTGCCGCCATCGCCGGCAGGAAATCCTTGGCAACGGCTTGATCCACCAGCAGCGTTTCCATGGCACCGCAGATGCCATAACGGTAAGTCTTGGCGTTGAACGCAATGCGCTGGGCCTTGGCCAGGTCGGCGTGCTCGCTCACGTAAACGTGGCAGATGCCGTCCAGGTGCTTGATCACCGGGACGCGGGCGTCACGGCTGACGCGTTCGATCAGGCCACGGCCGCCGCGCGGCACGATGACATCAACGTACTCAGGCATGGTGATCAGCGCGCCGACGGCGGCACGGTCGGTGGTTTCGACCACTTGCACCACCGCGGCCGGCAGATCGGCCTCGGCCAGGCCGCGCTGAATGCAGGCGGCGATGGCGCGATTGGAATGAATCGCCTCGGAACCGCCACGCAGGATAGTCGCGTTACCGGACTTCAGGCACAGGCTCGCGGCATCGATGGTCACATTCGGCCGCGACTCGTAAATGATTCCGATCACGCCCAATGGCACGCGCATCTTGCCGACCTGAATACCGGACGGACGGAAGCTCATGTCGCGGATCGCGCCGACCGGGTCCGGCAGCGCTGCTACCTGACGCAGGCCGACGATCATGCCGTCGATACGCGCCGGGGTCAGCGCCAGGCGTTCGAGCAGGGCCGGCTCAAGACCATTGGCGCGACCGGCAGCCAAATCCTGCTCATTAGCCGCCGTCAGCTCGGCGCGGGCAGCGTCCAGCGCGTTGGCAGCGGCCTGCAGGGCGCGGTTCTTCTGCGCGGTACTGGCACGGCCGATCACGCGGGAGGCTTCGCGGGCAGCGCGACCCAAGCGGGTCATGTAGTCAAGAACGGACTCAGTCATGGTCTGGCGTGGTCTTTGATTAGGTCTTGGTAAAGAGTAAAGCGACAGATTATAGCTGTCGCGCCCACCGACTAACAGCGGTGACGGGCGGATGGTCGAAATGAGGGCAATTTGCCGATGTTCAGCCGGGATTAAGCTGCAAATTGTTATCATCACGACTCATTCAGCCCTGACAAATGCCGGTCATCATGTCCAACCTGACTGTTCGAGCGTCCGCCGCGAGCCTGCCTACGGGCCTCCCGGACGCGTTTTTCGACCGTGACGCGCAAATTCTGGCCCGGGATTTACTGGGCAAAGTCATTCGCCATCGGGTTGGTGATCTGTGGCTCAGCGCCCGAATCATAGAAACCGAGGCCTATTACTGCGCAGAAAAGGGTAGCCACGCGTCCCTCGGCTACACAGAAAAGCGTAAGGCTTTGTTTCTGGATGGCGGCCACATCTATATGTATTACGCCCGGGGCGGCGATTCACTGAATTTCAGCGCCCAAGGGCCGGGTAACGCTGTGCTGATCAAATCCGCCTACCCGTGGGTCGATCAATTGAGCGGGCCGGGCAGCCTGGCACAGATGCGATTGAACAACCCCGATGCCCAGGGCCGCCCTCGCCCGTCACAAAAACTCTGCGCCGGGCAAACCCTGCTGTGCAAGGCACTGGGCCTGAAAGTACCGGTGTGGGACGCCAAACGCTTCGATCCTGAAGTGCTGCTGGTAGAACACGTCGGCCAGACGCCTGCCCACATCATCCAGACCACTCGGCTGGGCATTCCCCACGGGCGCGATGAGCACCTGATGTACCGCTTTGTCGACGCTGCCTATGTGGCTTATTGCACGCGCAACCCGCTACGACGGGGCCAGATCGAAGGTCGCGATTATTTTGTGCTGTCCTGAGATTGATCCGGATTTTGAAACTGAAGGAATCCCCTGTGGGAGCGAGCCTGCTCGCGATGAGGTCAGCACAATCAACATCACTGTTGACTCAAAGTGCGCTATCGCGAGCAGGCTCGCTCCCACAAGTAGAAAATTGAACATTTGATGGAGTGGTTTTTATGGGCCCATGGCTCGATAGCGTGACCGGATGGCTGGCGGTCAACCCGCAATGGCTGGCAGCAGCGGTATTCATCGTGGCCTTTGTGGAATGCCTGGCGATTGCCGGGCTGATCGTTCCTGGCACGGTGTTGCTGTTCGCCGTGGCGGTACTGGCAGGCAGTGGCGCGCTGACGCTCAGTGAGACACTCTTGCTGGGTTTCGTCGCCGGGGTGCTGGGCGACGTCATTTCGTATTTTCTGGGGCGGCACTTCCATCAGAACATCCGGCGCCTGCCGGGCTTGCGCCATCATCCGGAATGGATCGCCGGGGCCGAGTCATACTTCCAGCGCTACGGCATCGCCAGCCTGCTGGTCGGGCGCTTTATCGGGCCCCTGCGGCCAATGCTGCCGATGGTGGCCGGCATGTGCGACATGCCTTTCCCGCGCTTCTTCGCTGTCAGCCTGCTGGCCGGCGCGGGTTGGTCGGTGGCTTATCTGCTGCCTGGCTGGGCCACGGGCGCGGCCATTCGCTTGCCGCTGCCTGAAGGTTTCTGGCTCCAGGCCGGGGTTGTTGCCGGTAGCATCGCGGTGATGGTCGGCTTGAGTGCGACCAGCAGCCTGCGTCGGCATCGCCACGCGACGTTGTTCATTACCGGGATGAGTCTGCTGATTCTGGCGGGGCTGTTTATCGGTTACTCGCACCTGTCTGCACTCGATCAAGGGGTCATGACACTGGTGCAGGAACATCGTAACCCGATGCTGGATGAAGTGGCGGTGGTCTTCACGCTGATCGGCGAATTCCGCAACATGTTGCTGTTCAGTGCGCTGCTGACCGGTTTGCTGCTGCTGATGCGGCAATGGCGGCACGCGATTTTCGCGGGCGGCACGCTGCTCTTCACGGCACTGGCCAATACCGCGACCAAGTACTTTTTCGCCCGCGTGCGCCCCGAAGTGTTGAGCGACCCGCTGACCAGCTACAGCATGCCCAGCGGCCATGCTTCAGGATCTTTCGCGCTGTTCCTGACCCTCGCCGTCCTGGCCGGCCGTGGGCAACCACCCCGGATGCGCCTGACCTGGTTGTTGGTGGGCTGCCTGCCCGCAATGGCGATTTCGCTTTCGCGGGTTTACCTCGGAGCGCATTGGCCGACGGATGTATTGGCCGGCGCGATGCTGGCGGCGTGTGTCTGTGCGGCGAGCCTGTGGCTGATCCAGCGCAAGGAACCGCTCAACGCCTTGCCTCCCAAGGTCTGGTGGCTGGTATTGCCGGCGTTGCTGGCATTGTTCGGATTCTTCGTGCTGAGGCATTTACCGCATACGATGTTGCGGTATGCGTACTGACAGCAGTCAGGCAAACAGTTCGCCCTGCAACTCATCCAGCAACGCCTGAATCGCATCCAGTCGTTGCTGCGGGTCATCGAGTTGCAGCAGGTCGATCTTGTCCACTTCAGCGAAGGGCAACAGGTACGCCAACTGATTGGCCAGCGACTGCTGGCCGGTCGCTTCGGTGCCCATGTTCAAGGCTTCAACCATCGGGTGTTCCGCCAGGGCCTTGAGCAAGGCCACCAGGTCGGCGTCCTCATCCTGCAGTGGCTGCTCCGGTTCGTCTTCCAGCCACTCGACCTCGGCGACGGTCAACTGATCGCGCTGAACTTCCGTTCGCAATACATGGAAACGTCGTCCCCCCTGAACCCGAATTCCCAGCAGGCCGTTGTCCTGCTGCTTGAAATCGGTGATCAGCGCCTCGCACCCGACCAGGGCGTAACCCGCCGGGGCGATCCCGACTTCTTCGCCTTCGAGGATGCACACCACGCCGAACCCGCCGCCCTGCTTCATGCAGCGGCCGATCATGTCCAGATAGCGCGCCTCGAAAATCTGCAAATCGAGGATGCAGCCTGGAAACAGCACTGTATTGAGCGGAAAAAGCGGCAGACTCATAGACATTTCCTTACACCACCATCGACACCGCCAACGGCAGCAACACCGCCGTGGCCACACCCATCAGGCTCATCGCCAGCGCCGCAAAGGCGCCGCACTCTTCACTTTCCTGCATCGCCACCGCCGTGCCGACCGCGTGGGCGGTCATGCCCAGCGCCATGCCTCGGGCTTCCGGGCTGTGCACGCCGAGACGGCTCAACAGGGCCGGACCGAAAATCGCGCCGATCACACCCGTAATCAAGACGAACACCGCTGCCAGCGCCGCGACACCACCGATCTGCTCGGCCACCAACATGGCGATAGGCGAAGTCACCGATTTTGGCGCCATGGTCATCAGGATCATGTGCTCGGCACCGAACGACCAACCCAGCAACACGCCCATCCCCGTGGCCACCACCCCGCCTATCACCAGCGTAGTAAATATCGGCCAGAACAACTGCCGAATCCGTCGCAGATTGAGATAAAGCGGCACCGCCAGCGCAACAGTGGCCGGGCCGAGCAAAATGCTGAGAATCTCGGTGCTCTTGCGGTACTCGGCGTAGGTCAGGCCGCAGCCCACCAGTACGCCGATCACCAGCAACATGGAGACAAGCACCGGCTGCAAAAAGATCCATCGGGTTTTCTCGAATGCCGCCAGGACGAGTTGATAGGCGCCAAGGGTAATGCCGATACCAAACAAGGGATGATGAATTACCGACACCCAGGCGCCGTGCCAGTCGAAGATCATTGGCCGTCCTCGGAGTGAGCGTGACGCTTGACCATGCGCTGCATCAGCACCCCGGCGAAGGCCATGGAAAGCAGCAGCGACAACACCAGCGCGCCGACAATGGCCCAGAAGTCCGCCGCGATGTCAGCGGCGTAGACCATCACGCCCACGGCCGGCGGCACCAGCAACAGCGGCAGGTAGCGCAGCAGGCTGCTGGCCGCCAGGTTCAGCGGCTCGCCGACCTGTCCGCGACAGATGAGGTACACCAGCAACAGCAGCAACCCCACAATCGGTCCCGGCAGCACCGGCAAGAACAAATGATTGATCGCGGTGCCGAGCAATTGGAACAGCACCAGCCACGTCAGGCCCCGTAACAACATCAAAGATCTCCCGCAAAATCCGTCACCCGCATTGGCCAGACATTATAAGCATGCTCGCGCTATAGACCGGCATTCGCCAAAAACATGGTCAGTTGACCGGAGCGTTTGGCCATGTTGATCTAACGTGGTAAGTCGGGAGGTCAGATCCCCGCAAGCCAAAAACATAAAACCGATGAACCCAAGGAGAGTCTCAATGCCCTATGTTCCAGTTGCAGAGCTCAAAGATTATGTCGGCAAGGAACTCGGACGTTCCGAATGGCTCACCATCGATCAGGACCGCATCAACCTGTTCGCCGAAGCCACAGGGGATTTTCAGTTCATCCACGTCGACCCGGTCAAGGCCGCGCAAACGCCATTTGGCAGCACCATCGCTCACGGCTTTCTGACGCTGTCGCTGATCCCGAAACTGATGGAAGACATCCTCGTCATGCCCGAAGGCTTGAAGATGGTGGTCAACTACGGCCTCGACAGCGTGCGTTTCATCCAGCCGGTCAAGGTCAATTCGAGAGTGCGCCTGAAGGTCGACCTGACCGAAGTCATCGAGAAGAAACCCGGCCAATGGCTGCTCAAGGCCACCACCACCCTGGAAATCGAAGGTTCGGACAAACCGGCGTACATCGCCGAACCTCTGTCCCTGTGCTTCGTCTAAACCGTCCTGGATGCGAAGCAGCTCATGCTGTTTCGCGCCCTCACGCGGTACCTCACCCTATATATGGACACATAGCTGCGGCATACTCCCTCGCCTAATTGCCCGGAATCCGCTATGCGCCCACTTGCACTCCTTGCCTTGACCCTGATGCTCACCGCTTGCGGCGACGGCGAATCGCCTTTGCCTCCCGACGCCCGCCTGCCGGACGGCGGACGCTATCGCGGTGACCTGGTCAATGGCTTGCTGCAAGGCAAGGGGCGCATCGACTACCCGAACGGCAGCTGGTACGCCGGCGAATTCGACAAGGGCCAGTGGCAGGGCCAGGGCGAATGGCATGGCAGCAATGGCGAAGTCTATCGCGGGCAGTTCAATCAGGGACTGTTCGACGGCCAGGGGGCACTGACCACCAACGCCAGCAGCTACAGCGGCGGCTTCAAGGCCGGCCGGCGCAACGGCGAAGGCACCCTCAAAGAAAACGGCATGAGCTATCGCGGAGAGTTCAAGGCCGATCAATACGCCGGCCTGGGTCGCCTCGAACTCGAAGACGGCAGCTCCTACCAGGGTCAGTTCGCCCACGGCAAACCCAATGGCGAAGGCCAGCGCGGCGACGGCAACGGCAATCAGTTCACCGGGCACTTCGTCGACGGCCAGCTGGAAGGTAACGGGACTTTCAACAGCGCCGATGGCGACATCTATGTCGGCAGCTTCAAGAACAATCAACTGCACGGCAAGGGCCGCTACGAGAACGCCGACGGCGATGTCTGGCTGGGCCAGTTCAAGGAAGGCTCGCTTAACGGCAAGGGCGAGTTGATCGGCACAGACGGCAGCCACTACATCGGCCAGTTCAATGACTGGCGCTTTTCCGGCCAGGGCCGCCTGAACCTGTCCGACGGCAGCTTTTACACCGGCCAGTTCGACAACGACAGTTACCAGGGGCGTGGCACATTGGTGTTGACCGACGGCACCGTGCTCAGCGGCACCTGGATCAACGGCCAGCGCGTACGCGATTCCGAGGGCAAATTATTGCCCGACACCCTGGAGCTCGGCCTGCTGGCCCAGGGGCGCTTGCTCGACGCCGCGTTGGCCAATGTTCCACCCTCGACCCCGGCGGTGGAGCTGTATTCATTGACCCTGGGTGGCGATGGCAAGCAAAGCGTGTTTCTGCGCGAATCCGACTACGTCGCCAACATGCTCAGCACCCGTTTCGGCACCTTTGGCCAGATCCGCCTGGTGAACCATCGCGACCACCTCGCCGACCGCCCGATGGCTACCCGGGAAAACCTGCGCCGCGCCGCCCTGACGCTGGCCGAACGCAGCGGTCCGGAAGACCTGATTTTCATCTACCTGACCAGCCACGGCAGCAGCGAACACGAACTGGTGCTAGACCAGCCGCGCATGGAGCTGGCCGATCTGCCAGCCGACGAGTTGGCCGCTGTTCTCGCCCCCCTGAAAAACCGCGACAAGATCATCGTGATTTCGTCCTGCTACTCCGGCGGTTTCATTCCCGCCCTCAAGGATGAACGGACCCTGATCATGACGGCCTCGCGAGCCGACCGGGTATCCTTCGGCTGCTCGGAGGAAGCCAACTTCACTTACTTCGGCGATGCCCTGTTCGCTCAGGCCCTGAACCAGACCGATGACCTGGAACAAGCCTTCAAACTGACCAAGGCCAGCGTCGCCGAACGTGAGCTGGCGGACGGTTTCGAAGCGTCCGAACCACAGATCTGGGCACCGAAAACCGTCCTCTCGCATTGGCAACTACTACGTAAACAGCAGGCACGAAAAGCCCTGCAAAGTGCGTCCAACGAAAGCAAGGATGCAAACAGCAACTAAGCTGAATAGTATCAAGGGAGAAACACTATGTACTTGACGCCTCAGCACGTATTGCTTGCCGGAGCCACCGGGCTGACCGGTGAACATCT
This sequence comes from Pseudomonas sp. ACN8, assembly GCF_002303925.1. GTDB lineage: Bacteria > Pseudomonadota > Gammaproteobacteria > Pseudomonadales > Pseudomonadaceae > Aquipseudomonas. The sequence continues at coordinate 71,191 of NZ_MRCS01000002.1, read as the reverse complement.
GCTTGATCGCTTGCTCAACGAGCCAACGATTAGCCGGGTATTGGCCCCCTCACGCAGGCCATTGGCCGAGCACCCGCACCTTGAAAACCCCGTCGGCGACCCGGTGGAGTTTCTGCCGCAGCTGAACGGCCGTGTCGATATCGCCTACTGCTGCCTGGGCACCACCATCAAACAGGCGGGCTCGGAACAGGCGTTCCGTGCGGTAGACCTGGACATGGTCGTGGCCTTTGCCAAACGCGCACGGGAAATGGGCGCACGGCACCTGATCGTGATCAGCGCTCTGGGAGCCGATCGCAGATCCTCGATTTTCTACAACCGGGTCAAAGGCGAGATGGAGTACGCATTGCGCGCGCAGGACTGGCCGCAGCTGACCATCTGCCGCCCTTCGCTGTTGCTGGGTGATCGCACCGAACCGCGACTGGGCGAGAAAGTCGCTGGTCCGTTGTCTCGGCTGATCCCTGGCAAATACCATGGTATCGAAGCCTGCCAACTGGCACGCGCGATGTGGCGTCTGGCGCTGGAAGAGCAGGACGGGATCAGGATTGTCGAGTCGGATGAACTGAGGAAGTTGGGCAAGTAATTTTATGGTGCCTGAGCGGGCCTCATCGCGAGCAAGCTCGCTCCCACAGGATTTTCAGCGATTACAAAATTTGTGTACGACACACAATCCTGTGGGAGCGAGCTTGCTCGCGATAGAGCGCGAAGCGCTCTCTTACAATCCACCCGTCGCCTGAAAACTCACCCCTATCACTGTCAGCAACGACAATGGCAACAGCAGCGTGTCGAGCAATGCACTGGCCGGCAGATCAACGCCCGGATAGCTCGGCGCTTCGGCGCCGAATCGGTCCATCGCACAGCACCCACCGTTCAACGCGTACACATCCAGGCGAGTCCCCGAGTACACCACCGGTGCCCCCGGCTTGGCCGCATCGAGGGTGCGCACAGTGGCACACCCGGCCAATTGCAGCGCCAGCACTATCACCAGCAGCTTATTCATCGCTGGTCAGATGATGCTCGCCCCAGCGCGGCAACATATCCTGAGGAATATTGAGCAGGTTAAGGATCCGCGCCACGACGAAATCGATCAGGTCGTCGATGGTTTGTGGCTGATGATAGAAGCCCGGTGATGCCGGCAGGATTGTCACGCCCATGTTCGACAACTTGAGCATGTTCTCCAGGTGAATGCTCGAATATGGCGCTTCACGGGGCACCAGAATCAACTGCCGACGCTCTTTCAGCGTCACGTCGGCGGCCCGTTCGATCAGGTTGTTGCAGGCGCCCGTGGCGATGGCCGACAACGTACCCGTGGAACACGGCACTACCACCATTGCCGCAGGGGAGCCGGAGCCCGAAGCCACCGGCGACATCCAGTCCTCCTTGCCGTACACCCGAATCTGCCCGGCGGCAGCCCCCGTGTATTCGGTGAGGAACGCCTGCATCATCTGCGGCTTGGCCGGCAGCGTGACGTCGGTTTCGGTAGCCATCACCAACTGCGCGGCCTTGGAAATCAGGAAATGCACTTCACGATCTTCCCGCACCAGGCAGTCGAGCAGACGCAAACCGTACTGGGCGCCTGAAGCGCCGGTCATTGCCAGGGTGATGCGGTCCGGGCCGTTGTTCATTTGAGTGCCTCGGCCAGTTTTCCATGCAGGCCGCCGAAGCCGCCGTTGCTCATGATCACTACGTGGGTACCGGGCTGGGCCTGGCTCTTCACGCGCTCGATGATGCCTTCCAGGGAATCGCTGACAATCGACGGCACGGTGCACAGCGCCGCGGTGCCCGCCAGATCCCAGCCGAGGTTGGCCGGCGCGTACCAGATCACCTGATCGGCATCGACCACGCTTTCCGGCAATCCGTCACGGTGCGCGCCAAGCTTCATGGAGTTGGAACGCGGCTCGATGATCGCAATCAACGGAGCATCGCCGATGCGCTTGCGCAGCCCGTCGAGGGTGGTGGCGATGGCGGTCGGGTGGTGAGCGAAGTCGTCATAAATGGTGATACCACCCACTTCCGCGACTTTTTCCATCCGGCGCTTCACGCTTTTGAAAGCGCTCAACGCAGCGATGCCCATGGACGGCACCACACCGACGTGGCGTGCGGCAGCCAGGGTCGCCAGTGCGTTCGCGACGTTGTGCTGGCCAGTCATGTCCCACTCGACCTCGCCCTGGGCGACGCCTTCGAACATCACTTCGAACTTCGAGCCGTCTTCACTGAGCAGCTTGACCTGCCACTGACCGCCGGCACCGGTGGTTTGCACCGGCGTCCAGCAGCCCATCTCGATAACACGCTGCAAGGCCGGCTCAGTGGTCGGATGAATCACCAGGCCTTCACTCGGGATGGTCCGCACCAAGTGATGGAACTGCCGCTCGATGGCCGGCAGGTCCGGGAAAATGTCCGCGTGATCGAATTCCAGGTTGTTCAGGATGGCCGTGCGCGGACGGTAGTGAACGAACTTGGAGCGTTTGTCGAAGAACGCGCTGTCGTACTCGTCGGCTTCGATGACGAAGAACGGCGTATCGCCCAGGCGCGCCGACACCGAGAAGTTTTGCGGCACGCCGCCGATCAGGAAACCCGGGGCCATGCCCGCGTGCTCCAGCACCCAGGCCAGCATGCTGCTGGTGGTGGTCTTGCCGTGCGTACCAGCAACCGCCAGTACCCAGCGACCTTGCAGCACATGATCGGCCAGCCATTGCGGGCCGGAGACGTAGGGCAGGCCTTTGTTCAGCACGTACTCCACAGCCGGGTTGCCCCGGGACATGGCGTTGCCGATCACTACCAGATCAGGGGCCGGATCGAGTTGCGCCGGATCGTAGCCTTGGGTCAATTCAATGCCCTGGGCTTGCAGCTGAGTGCTCATCGGCGGATAGACGTTGGCATCGGAGCCCGTCACGTGATGGCCCAGCTCCTTGGCCAGAACCGCCATTGACCCCATGAAAGTGCCGCAGATACCAAGAATATGAATGTGCATAGTCGACCTCGTAAAACATGGCCGCAGGTTAGCTTAGGGAGGGGAAAATCGCACCTTGTGTTTCAGATCTGAAGGCGTCTTCGCGAGCAGGCTCGCCCTCACAAGGACTGCGCAGCCCCTGTGGGAGCGAGCCTGCTCGCGAAGGACGCGACGCGGTCTACCGGGCAATACCGTGTTTACGCAGCTTCCTGTAAAGCGTATTGCGGCTGACCCCCAACTGCTCCGCCGTGTTGGTCATGTGCCAGCGTGTCTGCTCCAGCGCCGTGAGCAACGCCAGCCGCTCGGCATCTTCCAGCGGATGCTCCGATACCTCTTCAATCGTCGACACCACCGGCCGCGCCTGACGAATCATCGCTGGCAAATCCTCCAGGCCAATCCGCCCGTCCTCACACAGGGCGGTCAACGTACGCAGCACATTTCGCAACTGCCGCACGTTGCCCGGCCAGGCGAACCCCAATAAAGCTTCCCGCGCCGGCCCGTCGATCAATACGGTTTCTCCGCCCGCCTCCTCGGCCAGCAGAAAATCGAGCAACCGGGACTTGTCGCTACGATCACGCAAGGCCGGCAGCGCGACTTCCAGCCCGTTGAGCCGGTAATACAAATCCTCACGGAAGCTGCCGTCCTGCACACGGTCGAGCAAGTTACGGTGAGTGGCACTGATGATCCGCACATTCACCGATTCCGGCTCGCCGCCGATCGGCACCACTTGCCGGTCTTCGAGCACCCTCAGCAAGCGCGTCTGCATGGCCAGTGGCATGTCACCGATTTCATCGAGGAACAAGGTGCCGCCGTCGGCCTGTTGCAACTTGCCGCGCATGCCTTCCTTGCGCGCACCGGTAAAGCTGCCGCCGCGATATCCGAACAGCTCGCTTTCGATCAGGCTTTCGGGGATGGCCGCACAGTTGAGGGCAACAAAGGCTTTCTCTGCCCGCTGGCTGGCGTGGTGCACCGCTTTGGCAAAGGCCTCCTTGCCAGACCCGGTTTCGCCGTTGATCAGCAGCGGCACGTCGCGCTCATAGACGCGCAAGGCTTTGCGGAAATCCGCCTGCAACGTCGCGTCATCCAGGCAAATGCCCGACAGGCGTGGTGCTTGTGCAACCTTGGGCGCTGGCACCATCGGAGTCGGCAGCGGTCGCCGTGCCTCACCACGCAATACCGCGAACAGCTTGCGACCATCACGGGTGCGCAACGGCCAACTGGCGGCGGCATTGGTGCTCGCGCGACCGAGCAACTCATCGAGCGAGCAATCGAAAAACGCCTCCACCGGTTTACCCAGCAAGCCGCCGCGAATATGTCCCAGCAGGTTCAGCGCACTCTGATTGACCGCACAAATGCGCCCTTCCCCGTCGAACGCCAGCAACCCTTCGCTGAACAAACCGACGGACTCGGCCTGCAAGTGAAAACGCAGCAACCATTGATTGTCGAAGCAGCGCAGGAAGTAGCAGCTCTCGATCATCTTCGCCGACAGATTGACCAGGGCCATGGTGTGGAACTGACTTTGCCGCGACACATCGCGCCGCGCCGACGACACGTCGAGTACCGCCAGCAATTCGCCATGGGGATCGAAGACCGGGCTCGCCGAGCAGGTCAGGCCGGTGTGGCGGCCGCGAAAGTGTTCGTCCTGATGGATGGTCAGCGACTGACGCTCCACCAGGCAGGTGCCGATGCCGTTGGTGCCTTCACAGGCTTCGCTCCAGTCGGCACCGAGCCAGAGGCCGGCGCGCTCGAAAATCTGCCGTTCGGCGGGCGCGGTAACGCAGTTGAGGATCACGCCGCGGGCGTCGGTCAGCAGCACCGCATGGCCGGCGCCGGAGAGTTGTTGATGCAGGCTGGTCATTTCATTGCCGGCGATGTGCAGAACCTGCTGCAAGCGTTCGCGGCTTTCCAGGACACGGCCATGTTCCAGCACCGTCGGCGCGATGCTCAGGGCCGGATCGAGATGATAGTCCTCAAGGCAGCGCAGCCAGGAACGGGCGATGGACGGATCGCTGCCAGGACCGTGCAGGTGGGTCTTGCCCTGGGTCACCGTCAATACTTGCTGGGCATGGCGACTCAAATGGTTGTCGTGCATTTCTTATTATTCTCCCCGGGGCTCGGCGTCCCGTGCATGAGGTGATGCCGAGCATCCTCCAGCCCGGCCCGCATTGCAATGCCTGCAAGACCGGTTGGTCACAAGCTGTGCCAAAAAGGGTACAAAGTGTCACCAGAGCTGTACCGAAAGCGTCACAGGCGCTGCCCGCCCGTCCGACAAAAAACTCGCAAGGCCTTGATTTACCTGACATGCAAGGCACTGGCCCGGCCCTTGCTCTACGCTTAAAGCAAGCGCACATGCGCGACTCCCTATAAGCACAAAAGCAAGGAGAGACCACCATGCGTTACGCTCACCCCGGTACTGAAGGCGCTATCGTTTCGTTCAAAGCCAAATACGGTAACTACATCGGCGGCGAGTTCGTCGCGCCTGTCAAAGGTCAGTACTTCACCAATACCTCGCCAGTGAATGGCCAACCCATTGCCGAATTCCCCCGTTCCACGGCCGAAGACATCGACAAGGCCCTGGACGCTGCCCACGCGGCCGCCGATGCCTGGGGCGCCACGTCCGCCCAGGCGCGCTCACTGGTGCTGCTGAAAATCGCCGACCGCATCGAACAGAACCTCGAACTGCTGGCAATCACCGAATCCTGGGACAACGGCAAAGCCGTGCGTGAAACCCTCAACGCCGACATCCCGCTGGCCGCCGACCACTTCCGCTACTTCGCCGGTTGCATCCGTGCCCAGGAAGGCAGCGCCGCCGAGATTGATGGCAACACCGTGGCCTATCACATCCATGAACCGCTGGGCGTGGTCGGGCAGATCATTCCTTGGAACTTCCCGATCCTGATGGCCGCCTGGAAACTCGCCCCAGCCCTGGCCGCCGGCAACTGCGTGGTGCTCAAGCCTGCCGAGCAAACCCCGCTGGGCATTACCGTGCTGATGGAGCTGATCGGCGACCTCCTGCCGCCGGGCGTGCTGAACATCGTCCAGGGTTTCGGTCGCGAAGCGGGCGAAGCCCTGGCCACCAGCAAGCGCATCGCCAAGATCGCCTTCACCGGCTCGACCCCGGTCGGCTCGCACATCATGAAATGCGCGGCGGAAAACATCATCCCGTCCACCGTGGAGCTGGGCGGCAAGTCGCCGAACATCTTCTTCGAAGACATCATGAAGGCCGAACCGTCGTTCATCGAGAAGGCCGCCGAAGGCCTGGTGCTGGCGTTCTTCAACCAGGGCGAAGTCTGCACCTGCCCTTCCCGCGCGCTGGTGCAAGAGTCGATCTACGACGAATTCATGCAAGTGGTGATGAAGAAGGTCCTGCAAATCAAACGTGGCGACCCGCTGGACACCGACACCATGGTCGGCGCCCAGGCGTCCGAACAGCAATTCGACAAAATCCTTTCGTACCTGGAAATCGCCAAGGGCGAAGGCGCCGAATTGCTGACCGGCGGCAAGGTGGAAAAACTCGAGGGCAACCTGGCGAGCGGGTATTACATCCAGCCGACGCTGCTCAAGGGCACCAACAAAATGCGCGTGTTCCAGGAAGAAATCTTTGGCCCGGTGGTGAGCATCACCACCTTCAAGGACGAAGCCGAAGCCCTGGCCATCGCCAACGACACCGAGTTCGGCCTGGGTGCCGGCCTCTGGACCCGCGACATCAACCGCGCCTACCGCATGGGCCGGGCGATCAAGGCCGGTCGTGTGTGGACCAACTGCTACCACCTGTACCCGGCGCATGCCGCGTTCGGTGGCTACAAGAAGTCCGGCGTCGGCCGTGAAACCCACAAGATGATGCTCGACCACTATCAGCAGACCAAAAACCTGCTGGTGAGTTACGACATCAATCCGCTGGGCTTCTTCTAAAAACCGGGGGCGACACAGGTAACTCTGTGTCGCCCTTCAAGCAGCCATCGCGAGCAAGTTCGCTCCCACAGTGGATTTGCAACCCACCAGAGATCCCTGTGGGAGCGAGCTTGCTCGCGATGGCGTCCTAAATGACTCAACACCCAACGCCTGGCCGCTCTGGCACGGGCCTTGCGTACCCGTCATTCAGGAATTTCACCCACCCGTCAGACCCGAAAGTCCAAAAAGATCGAACAATAAAAATTAGAGAGGACTTATGACTACTTCTTCCACACAGCTCAAACCCACACTCGGCACCCTGCATTTATGGGGCATTGCCGTCGGCCTGGTGATTTCCGGCGAGTACTTCGGCTGGAGTTACGGCTGGGGCACCGCAGGCACACTGGGTTTTCTCGTCACCGCGTTGATGGTGGCGACGATGTACACCTGCTTCATCTTCAGTTTTACCGAACTGACGACGGCGATTCCTCATGCTGGCGGGCCGTTTGCCTACAGCCGCCGGGCCTTTGGCGAGAAAGGCGGGTTGATCGCCGGCATCGCCACCCTGATCGAATTCGTCTTTGCGCCACCAGCCATTGCCATGGCCATCGGCGCCTACCTCAACGTGCAATACCCGGAACTGGACCCGAAGATCGCCGCCGTTGGCGCCTATTTCGTGTTCATGGGCCTGAACATCCTCGGCGTCAGCATCGCGGCCACCTTCGAACTGGTGGTCACCGTGCTGGCAGTCGCTGAATTGCTGGTGTTCATGGGCGTGGTCGCCCCGGGCTTCAGCTTCAGCAACTTCGTACTCAATGGCTGGTCGGGTTCGAACGAGTTCACGATGGACTCGATTCCCGGGATCTTTGCGGCGATCCCCTTTGCGATCTGGTTCTTCCTCGCCATCGAAGGCGCGGCCATGGCCGCCGAGGAAGCCAAGGACCCGAAACGCACGATCCCCAGGGCCTACGTCAGCGGCATTCTGACCCTGGTGTTCCTGGCCATCGGCGTGATGGTGATGGCTGGCGGCGTCGGCGACTGGCGTCAGCTGTCGAACATCAACGATCCACTGCCCCAGGCGATGAAAGCCGTGGTCGGCAATAACTCGACCTGGATGCACATGCTGGTATGGATCGGCCTGTTCGGCCTGGTGGCGAGTTTCCACGGGATCATTCTTGGCTATTCACGGCAGTTCTTCGCCCTGGCTCGCGCCGGATACCTGCCCAAGGGGCTGGCCAAACTCTCGCGCTTCCAGACCCCGCATCGGGCGATCCTGGCCGGCGGCGTGATCGGCATCGCGGCGATCTACAGCGACGGCCTGGTCAACCTGCAAGGCATGACCCTGACGGCGGCGATGATCACCATGTCGGTATTCGGTGCCATCGTGATGTACATCATCAGTATGCTGAGCCTGTTCAAGTTGCGTAAGACCGAACCGAACCTGGAGCGCACCTTCCGCGCGCCGGGCTATCCGATCGTGCCGGGGATCGCGCTGTTCCTGGCGGTGGTGTGCCTGGTGGCGATGGCCTGGTTCAACACCGTGATCGGCCTGGTTTTCCTCGGTTTCATGGTTGCCGGTTACCTGTACTTCCAGTTGACCGCCAAGCAACGCTCCGAGGCACCGGCAGACGCTATGCTCGAAGGTATCTAAATGCACCGGCGCCGGGCCACGAGCCTGGCGCCTGCATTATTGAAGTGCACACCGATTCCCTGTGGGAGCGAGCCTGCTCGCGATTGCATCACCGCAGTGTAAATACCAGACCGAGTCGCCCGTATCGCGAGCAGGCTCGCTCCCACAAGGGTCGGTCGTGAACTGAAGACTTGTACATAACAGGAGGCCCCGCCCCATGGCCGTATATGCCCATTCCGTCGGCGCCCAGACCTATCGCTTCGACAGCCTCAAGGATGTGATGGCCAAGGCCAGCCCGGCGCGCTCCGGGGATTTTCTGGCGGGCGTCGCGGCCCTCAATGACGGCGAGCGCGTCGCGGCCCAGATGACTTTGGCCGACATTCCGCTATCCCACTTCCTGCAAGAAGTGTTGATTCCCTATGAGTCCGATGAAGTCACCCGACTGATCATCGATACCCACGACAAACAAGCCTTCGCGGTCGTCAGCCACCTCACCGTTGGCGGCTTTCGCGACTGGTTGCTCAGTGATGCCGCCGACGAACAGGTCCTGCGCGCCCTCGCCCCCGGCCTGACCCCGGAAATGGCCGCCGCCGTGTCGAAGATCATGCGTGTGCAGGATCTGGTGCTGGTGGCGCAAAAAATCCGCGTGGTTACACAGTTTCGAGGCACCCTGGGTCTGCGCGGTCGACTGTCCACTCGCCTGCAACCGAATCACCCCACCGACGAACCGGCCGGCATCGCCGCGAGCATTCTCGACGGCCTGCTGCACGGCAACGGCGATGCCATGATCGGCATCAACCCGGCCACCGACAGCATCGCCTCGATCTGCGCGATGCTGGAAATGCTCGACGCGATCATCCAGCGCTACGAAATCCCGACCCAGGCGTGCGTGCTGACCCATGTCACCACGTCGATCGAAGCGGTCAATCGCGGCGTCCCGCTGGACCTGGTGTTCCAGTCGATCGCGGGCACCGAAGCAGCCAACGCCAGTTTCGGCATCAACCTCAATATATTGCAGGAAGGTTACGACGCAGGATTGAGCCTCAATCGCGGCACACTCGGGCAAAACCTGATGTATTTCGAAACCGGCCAGGGCAGTGCCCTGTCGGCCAACGCCCACCATGGCGTCGATCAACAAACCTGCGAAACCCGCGCCTATGCCGTTGCGCGGCATTTCAAACCGTTCCTGGTGAATACCGTCGTCGGCTTCATCGGCCCGGAATACCTGTACAACGGCAAACAGATCATCCGCGCCGGCCTGGAAGACCATTTCTGTGGCAAATTGCTCGGCGTGCCCATGGGTTGCGATATCTGCTACACCAACCACGCCGAAGCCGACCAGGATGACATGGACACTCTGCTGACCCTGCTGGGCGTCGCCGGAATCAACTTCATCATGGGCATCCCCGGCTCCGACGACATCATGCTCAACTACCAGACCACTTCGTTCCACGATGCGCTCTACGCCCGGCAGACCCTGGGCCTGAAACCCGCACCGGAATTCGAACAGTGGCTGGCGAGAATGGGCATCTTCACTCAAGCCGATGGCAGGGTTCTCTTCGGCGACAGCCTGCCGCCGGCCTTCCGGCAGGCCTTGGCGCAACTGGGATGAGCATTGACATGGACAAACTACCCTTCGACCCACACAACCCATGGCTGGAACTGCGACGCCTGACGCCGGCGCGAATCGCACTGGGTCGCACCGGCACCAGCATTCCCACCCACGCGCAACTGGACTTCCAGTACGCCCACGCTCAGGCGCGGGATGCGGTGCACTTGCCGTTTGAGCATGCCTCCCTCAGCGCGCAATTGGCCGAACGTGATCGCGAGAGTCTTTTGCTGCACAGTGCGGCGCCGGATCGCAACACCTACCTGCAACGCCCCGACCTGGGGCGAAAACTAAGTGATGCCTCGGCGCAGACCCTGCGTGATTACGCGACAGCCCATCCGGGAGGCGTGGATCTGGTGATCGTGGTTGCCGACGGCCTGTCGGCACTGGCCGTTCATCGCCATACCCTGCCGTTTCTGGCGCGTTTCGAAGAGCAAATGGCTGGCGACAGCTGGACTGTTGCGCCAGTCATACTCGTGGAACAGGGCCGGGTGGCCGTCGCCGATGAGATCGGTGAGTTGCTTGGCGCAAAAATGACCGTGATCCTCATCGGCGAACGCCCTGGCCTCAGCTCTCCGGACAGCCTGGGTTTATATTTCACCTACAATCCCAAGGTCGGCCTTACCGATGCCTACCGTAATTGCATCTCCAATGTCCGGCTCGAAGGCCTGAGCTACGGCATGGCGGCACACCGTTTGCTGTACTTGATGCGCGAAGCCTGCCGGCGGCAGTTGTCAGGGGTGAACCTGAAGGACGAAGCGCAGGTTCAGACACTGGAATCGGACACGGGAGGCGACGTGAAAGGAAATTTCCTGCTCGGCCCGCCGAATGCTTGAACCGCTTGCGCATTGCACATTCGTACCAGTTTCAGGCAGGATCGTGGCGCGGCCGCCAAGGGTTTCCCATCGCCGTCAGAGACGTAAGACAGCCACTTGAAGACGAGACCTACCATGCGGATTATTCAAGCGACCCTCGAACACCTGGACCTGCTGACCCCGTTGTTCGTCAAATATCGCGAGTTTTATGGTTCCCTGCCGTATCCGGACTCGTCCCGGGCGTTCCTTGAAAAACGCCTGCGTCGCAAGGAGTCGGTGATCTACCTGGCGCTGTCCGATGACGACAGCAACAAACTGATGGGTTTCTGTCAGCTTTACCCGAGTTTCTCTTCGCTTTCGCTCAAACGTGTGTGGATCCTCAACGATATTTATGTCGCCGAGGACGCCCGCCGCCAGTTAGTGGCCGACAACCTGATCCGCACCGCAAAAAAAATGGCCAAGGAAACCAATGCCGTGCGCATGCGTGTTTCCACCAGCAGCAACAACGAAGTCGCGCAGAAAACCTACGAGTCCATCGGATTCAGGGAAGACACCGAATTCAAGAACTATGTGCTGCCGATCAGCGACGAACTCTGAATCAGCTGCACCCTGCTCGCGATGGCATCGATCGGATTACACTGGTCCAACGAAGCGTCGGCATCGCGAGCAGGTTCGCTCCCACCTGTTCGTTATCAAACATCAGCCCCGTGATGACATTCCCCGCTACAATCTCGACGCGAATTTCACCACTCGCCTCGTATAATCCCGATATTCCCGGCTTGTAAGAAAAACTACCCCTATCCGTAGTCTTACGCGAAGTCATCCGCACAGGCCTGCTGAGTCGGGCCGTCACCACAGGTGCTATCCATGGATTTCAACCCGATCGACATTGTCCTGCATCTCGACGTCTACCTCGACATGCTTGTAACCAACTACGGGGCATGGATCTACGCCATTCTGTTCATGGTGATCTTCTGTGAAACCGGCCTTGTGGTCATGCCCTTCCTGCCGGGCGACTCCCTGCTGTTCATTGCCGGCGCCGTGGCGGCCGGTGGCGGCATGGACCCGGTACTGCTCGGCGGCCTGCTGATGCTGGCAGCGATCCTGGGCGACAGTACCAACTACATCATCGGACGAACGGCGGGTGAAAAGCTGTTCAGCAATCCGGACTCGAAGATCTTCCGTCGTGACTACCTGCAACAAACCCACGATTTCTACGACAAGCACGGCGGCAAAACCGTGACCCTGGCGCGCTTCCTGCCGATCATCCGTACCTTTGCACCGTTCGTCGCCGGCGTGGGGAAAATGCCCTATCCGCGTTTCTTTGCATTCAGCGTGCTGGGCACCATCCTGTGGGTCGGCGGCCTGGTGACACTCGGTTACTTCTTCGGCAACGTGCCTTTCATCAAGAAGAACCTGTCACTACTGGTAGTCGGCATCATCCTGATCTCGCTGGTGCCGATGATCATCGGCATGGTGCGTAACCGCCTTGCCGGTTCGAACTCCAAAGCCGAATCGCGCTGACACGATGTGGTCCCTGAGCGCCTGGCGTCGTCGGCGCACCCTGGCAAAACACCCGATTGCCGATGACCTGTGGCAACGGGTGCGCCACCACCTGAGTTTTCTCGACGGCATCAGCGCCGCCGAAGACCAATGGCTGCGCGAAGCCTGTGTGCTGTTCCTCGAAGACAAGCACCTGAGCGCCCTGCCCGGTGTCGAACTGCATCAGGAACAACGCTTGCTGCTTGCAGCCCAGGCGCAATTGCCGCTGCTGCACCTCGGCGACCTGAACTGGTATCAGGGCTTCCACGAAATCATCCTCTACCCCGACGACTTCCTCAGCCCCCAGCGCTACCGCGATGCCAGCGGTGTCGAGCACGAATGGGACGGTGAACACAGCGGTGAAGCCTGGGAGCAAGGCCCGATCATCCTCGCCTGGCCCGGTGTAATGGCCAGTGGTGGCTGGGAAGGCTACAACCTGGTGATCCACGAATTGGCGCACAAGCTCGACATGCTCAACGGTGTCGCCAACGGCCTGCCGCCGTTGCATGCCGACATGCGCATCAGCGACTGGGCCAACGTCATGCAAGAGGCCTACGACGACCTCGACCGGCAACTGGAACGCAATCCCGACGCCGAAACCGCCATCGACCCCTATGCCGCCGAGAACCCTGCCGAATTCTTCGCGGTCACCAGCGAATACTTCTTCAGCGCCCCGGATTTGCTGCACGAGGCTTATCCACAGGTGTACCAGCAGTTGAAGCTGTTCTATCGCCAGGATCCGCTCGCGAGATTAAAGCAACTTCAGGCGCATGACCCTGTCTATCAGGCACACCAGTAAGCGCCATACGACTTCTGGTCCATGGCGTCGACACAGGAATATGCCTATAATCGCCGCCACTTTTTGGTCAATCCGGCCAAGTGTTTTTGGTCAACTAACGGGGGCAACGCCCAATGAGCTACAGCAAGATTCCGGCTGGCAAAGACCTGCCGAACGACATCTACGTCGCGATCGAGATTCCGGCCAACCACGCGCCGATCAAATACGAAATCGACAAAGACAGCGATTGCCTGTTCGTTGACCGTTTCATGGCCACCCCAATGTTCTACCCGGCCAACTACGGTTACATCCCGAACACCCTGGCTGACGACGGTGATCCCCTCGACGTGCTGGTCGTAACCCCTTACCCGGTTGCTCCAGGTTCGGTTATCCGCGCCCGTCCGGTCGGCATCCTGAACATGACCGACGACGGCGGCGGCGATGCCAAAGTCATCGCAGTCCCACACGACAAGCTGTCCCAGCTGTACGTCGACGTGAAGGAATACACCGACCTGCCACCACTGCTGATCCAGCAGATCGAGCACTTCTTCGCGAACTACAAAGATCTCGAAAAAGGCAAATGGGTGAAGATCGAAGGCTGGGCCGGTGCAGACGCCGCCCGCGAAGCGATCACCAAGTCGGTTGCTGCCTACAAAGGCTAAGCCCGGCTACAGGCTTTTAGCTGCTAGCGGCAAGAAAAACCCCGGGAGATCCGGGGTTTTTTGTGGGCGCTTGATAAGCACGCCAAACACCCCGTTTAAACACGCCATCACATGGTTTTTGCTTGTTTAACATTCCCCAAGAGCGTCTTACATCCGGTCGTAAATTTCCCGCGAAATTTGAACGAGGCGTTTATTCAAACCCTTGTTAGCCGCCAGTAGACTCGCGTTCATGAAAAAGAACACTAGCGGCTCACGCTTTAAAGCGCTCCTCGAAGCAGCGAACATCACGACCACCGGTTTTGCCGAATTCCTGGATACGGCTCCGCAAAATGTACATAACTGGTACACCCGCGGTGTGCCCGCCCATTGCATGGAAGAAGTCGCCCGAAAACTCTCGGTCAGCAGCGACTGGCTGAAAACCGGCGAAGGCTCGAAGGATGCCCAGCACCTGCGCCTGCTCGACGAAACCGGCAACACCTTCGATGCCCAGACTATTCGCGGTGTCTATACGGTCATCGAGCCTGTCGACGTCGAACTGCCATTCCTCAAGGAAGCTGTCACAGCCCCCGGTTCCAACAAAACCCACGTCATAGAAGACCCCGAGAAATCCATCCGCCTGCCCCGCAGCCACCTCGATTCCCTGGAAATCAACCACGCCGACGCCATCTGCGCCCTGATGAGCGGCAACAGCATGGGAGAGAAAATCGAAGACGGTTCGACCCTGGCAATTGACCGTGGCCTGACCCAGATTGTCGATGGCGAGATCTACGCCATCGAACATGACGGCATGCTGCGCATCAAGTACCTGCACCGAATGCCGGGCAATTCCCTGCGACTGCGCAGCCACAACCGCGCCGAATACCCGGATGAAATCTTCAGGGCCGCACAAATCGAAGAGCAGAACATCAGGGTGCTGGGCTGGGTGTTCTGGTGGTCGACCCTGAACAAACGACGGCCAACGGTGCCCTTTCTTTAAGCACTCAAGAACACCCATCGGCCGCCCACCCGGGTGGCCAAACGGCTCTGCCCGGCACTTCCCGCTGGGAATTTCCCTTAAACCTGCGTATGCTGCGCCCCACATTTGCGCATCGACCCGCCCTGCGGCTCAGATGCACTGGCCTGACAGATGACTTTCTCACCAGGTCCCACAGCCGGACGCAAGATCCGGGTGTACGTTTTGAAGGCTGGCGCGGTTTACCAAAAATGATCCAAGCCAGTCCCCGAGAAGCCGGCCACAAGCCGGCTTTTTAATGCCTGAAAAACGCGCAGAACGCAGGCCCGATACAAAACCTCTTCCTTGACCCACACCCAAGCACTGGGTTAGCCGCTCCTCCGTCGCTTCGGTTCCCGCTGCACAGGCGAGCAGTATCATAGTGTGCGTCTGCCGGACGGCGGAATTTATCACGCATGGACAAAACCCTTCGGCCGATCCCTGCAAGACGTTCAACTATACTCGGCCGCTGATCCGCGAAAACGCGGGAATCACAAGGAAGCGTCCATGTCTGTACCCACTTACGATCAGTTCATTGAACCCGTGCTGCGTTTTCTCGCCACCAAACCCGATGGTGCGCCAACCCGGGATGCCCAGGAAGCTGCTGCCAAGACGTTGCAACTGGCTGAAGAGCAACAAGAGGAGCTGATCGCCAGTGGTCAGGCCACCTATAAAAACCGGGCGGGCTGGGCGCACGATCGGCTCAAGCGTGCCGGCCTGTCCAGCAGTGCCAAGCGTGGCTACTGGAAACTGACAGACACGGGTGTGGCCTACGCGGAAAAACACCCGTCCCCCTTACCAGCCGAAGAAGTGGAACAATTGGCGATTGGTTACATGAATGTGAAGCTGAAAGTCGCCGCCGATGCCGCCCCATTGGATGACCAGCCTGCCGTTGAGCCCGACGTGAGCTCTGCCACCGCTAGCCCGGACGATCGACTTGCACAAGCGCTGCAGGAGTTGCGTGACGCCACGGCGGCCGACCTGTTGGATAACTTGCTGCAGGTCAGCCCTAACCGCTTTGAAGTGATTGTGCTGGATGTGCTTCATCGCCTGGGGTACGGCGCCAGCCGCAACGATCTGCAGCGTGTGGGCGGCTCTGGTGATGCCGGCATCGACGGCATTATCTCGCTCGACAAGCTGGGACTGGAAAAGGTTTACGTGCAAGCCAAGCGCTGGCAGAGCACGGTGGGCCGTCCTGAACTGCAGGCTTTTTATGGTGCGCTCGCGGGGCAAAAGGCCAAGCGCGGGGTGTTCATTACAACCTCTGGGTTTACCGTTCACGCGATCGACTTCGCCAGATCGGTGGAGGGCATCGTGCTGGTGGACGGCACGCGTCTGGTACATCTGATGATGGATTATGAGGTCGGTGTTACGTCGCGGTTGTTGCGGCTGCCTGCGCTAGATCGCGATTATTTTGATGAGGAGTGAAGAGTCGTTTTCTGTACATTGAGCTCAACTCGCAAAGGCAAAATAGTGGCACACTAAATCTCTCGCCCAGAGTGATCATTGTTGAAACGGAGAGGGCTCAGGGCTGAGCCAGACAAACGCAGAGGTCAAGGAGACTGAATATGCCGGACGTCAAAAACATCAAGGATCAAAAGCTTCTGTACCACCTGACCTCGGTAGAAAACCTGAGTGGCATTTTCAAGGAAGGCTTGAAGCCTCGCGCTGATCTCGCTGCCTTCAAAGACGTGGCAGACGGTGAAATCCTGAAAAAGCGACAAGCCCTTGAGCTTGACCGCTATGTGCCCTTTCACTGGTTTGCTGCAAATCCATTTGATGGAAGCGTGCAACGCAGCAGACCTGGCTCCAAATTCGTTCTGATCTCGGTTTATCGAACCGTTGCTAAACAAAACGGCTGGAAAATCATTCCACGCCACCCACTGGCCAGTGATTCGATCCAATTATTGGATTACGACGAGGGTTTCGAAGCCATCGAGTGGGAAGTCATGAGCACACGCGAGTATCAGGATCCTCATTGCAAAAGCATCTGCATGGCGGAATGCCTTGCGCCGGGTGTTGTTAAACCAGATACCTTCTTCAAAGTTTTCACTCCTGATGCAGAGGTGGAAGCACTCTGCGCGACTAAAATGCGCGAAGCCGGTGTTACTGTACTCATCGGCGTGAATCAGAGAATGTTTTATCAATGAATTACAGCAGACTGAATCCAGGGAAAGCTCTGATTTGGCGTATCGTCCATCGCGATAACCTGCCCTGGATTCTGGACAACGGTCTGCATTGCGCAAACTCGGATGTTCAGGCACCGCAGTACGTGAATATCGGCAACGTCGACTTGATCGACAAGCGCCGAACCCGCCGTGTGCCTATTGCTCCAGAAGGGGTTCTAGCCGACTACGTGCCCTTCTATTTCACGCCCTTCTCTGTGATGATGAAAAACATTCAGTCCGGACGGAGTGTTCAGCAGCGCAATAATGACGAAATCGTGATTCTCGTCTCCAGCCTTTATCGCGTTGAAGAGCTAGGCTTACCGTTTGTCTTCACAAATGCACATGCCTATCCGGATTGGACAGACTATTACAGCGATCTGGCGCGTCTGGGCGAAATCGATTGGCCGATCCTTCAACGGCGCGACTTCAAACGCGACCCTGATGACCCTCGAAAAATGGAGCGTTATCAGGCCGAAGCGCTGGTTCACAATCATCTACCGATTACAGGACTCCTGGGCATCATGTGCTACACCGATGCAATGAAAGAACGCATAGAACAAGAGGTGGCCGCCAGAGGCTTGGCCCTTTCCGTTCATGCACGTCCGGGATGGTACTTCCAATGATCCGATTTACCCAAGGCAACCTGCTGGAAGCCAGGACCGAAGCCCTCGTCAACACAGTGAATACTGTGGGTGTCATGGGCAAAGGCATCGCACTGATGTTCAAGGAGCGCTTTGCGGAGAACTACCGTCTGTACGCGGCGGCTTGCAAAGCAGGTGAAGTCGTTACCGGTAAGGTCCACGTCACTGCAGTTAATGAGCTGGACGGCCCTCGCTGGATCGTCAACTTCCCTACCAAACGTCATTGGCGATCTCCTTCGCAGATGGAGTGGGTGACGGAAGGTTTGCATGACTTACGTCGTTTCTTGATCGAAAACCATGTGAAGTCTGTAGCAGTCCCACCGCTAGGCGCGGGTAATGGGGGATTGAAGTGGCCTGACGTCCGGGAACAGATCGTTGATGTTTTGAGTGATCTGGATGTCGATGTATTGGTATTCGAACCTTCAAATCAATATTTGAATGTCGCTAAACGTAGCGGTGTAGAAAAGCTCACGCCTGCTCGTGCGCTCATTGCAGAATTAGTTAGACGCTACTGGATTCTAGGCATGGAATGTAGTCTGCTCGAGATTCAGAAGCTGGCTTGGTTCTTGGAGCGAGCAATAGAGAGGTTGCCGGGAACTGAGAACCCGTTGAACCTAAAGTTTGTGGCTCATAAATATGGACCGTATGCCAATCGATTGGAGCACCTGCTCAACAACCTTGATGGCAGCTACCTGCATTGCGATAAACGTATTAGCGATGCAGGCATCAGTGATGTGATTTGGTTTGATCAAGAGCGCAAGACCTTCCTGCAGACCTATCTCAATACAGAGGCCAAAGAGTACTCCGATGCCTTGGAGCGTACCGCCGAATTGATCGATGGCTTTGAATCACCTTTTGGTATGGAACTGCTCGCTACAGTGGACTGGCTGCTGAGTCAGGAAGGGGTACCACCGACTGTTCCTGCAGTGCACGATGCATTGAAACATTGGGATGGTGGAGCGGGTGCCGCGGCTCGCAAAAGCAAACTGTTTGACAATCAAGCGCTCGACATCGCAATCAAACGCCTTACCTCCAGTAGCTTCAGACCTGAAATGACTGCCCGTTAAGGAGTGTCACTTTCTATGCTGCCCGGTAACAGCCGGCCATGATAGAGATGCTCTTGCGTCTACTAACATGGCTCGGTCTTATCAGACTTCCGTTCAGTTGGCATCACTCGTGCAAGATTGAAAATAGCCTTGGCAAATGCCTCTCCAACACCGCTTCGTGAAACTTGCACAACCTCATTCAGGCCTGTCTCGCTAGATAGTTTCAACTCGTCGTAAAGACAAATAGGGAGTTCGCGATTGTTTTTGAATCTACGATCAGGTCCGCCCTTCTTGTTAACAAACTGCCATGTCCTGTCGACTACCGTGGCGTCCCTGGGAGGCGAAGCGCTCTCAATGAACCGTGTCGCATTAACCTGCAACTGCAGCTCTCGATAGCTAACCGAACCCACACCTTTCTCGTCATAAACCAGCACACGATCAGGGAAGAAATGCAGTGTCTGCCGCCCAACAACCACGGAAATTGTTTCGATATTGGTCTTTACATAGGGTGGCGAAGACCGGGCGATAGTGGTTTTTTTCCGACGCACAAGATTGCTTGCGCCAGCATGATACTTACGATCATAAACGGCACCCTCGGCCTCGATATGCCATGCCACATCCGCTGTGGAAACCCGCTGACCGCTACTGTGCAACGCCTCGTAAGCCTCCTCCATGTCGGCGTCAAAGTCGTAAAAAAGCACTACTGTCTTTGCAATCGAATCCCGAACCGCGGCGGCAATCGTCAGGACTAAGCCAAGGATAAATGCTCCCCCCACAACCCAACCGGGCAAACCATTACCCATAGTAAGAAAGACAATAACGATCCCCAAAGCACCAATCCACGGCCAAAGTCGCTTACGTGCCTGTTTTGCGCTCATTTCTTCAAGCAAATCTCGTGAAGATGAATCTACAATTTCCGACGCGTTCGCAGACTCGATCTCAACTAAAGGTGCGTGAGTCCCCTCGGGTATTACCCCATGCTCATCCCGGGGTAAAACCGGAGACTCATCACGCAACTTAGCTACGGTAGCGCGGTAGTACACGCCTCCTCGTCCCATATGAACATAATTTCCGCGCGGCCCAGTGCCGATGCGCAGGCCTTTCATCCCCACCGACACGCCCACACCCTGCTGGGACAAATTGAAACGAAACGGTCCGACCCTGACACTTTTGCGAATATAAAATCCCATCACTGTTCCTTGATATGGTTTTTCAACAGCCTGTCAATCACTGCTCACCAATCACAAGCAATACATCGTCGATATATCGCCCCTCTGCGCCGTGGGTGCCGTTACGCAAATAGCCAGGAATCATTTGCTGAAATTCAACGCGGTCGGCTGGAAGGAACTCAAGCAGTGCCTCCAACATCGCAGGCCTCAACAACCGTTGATTAGCTGGGATTTCTGGCAAGTTCGGCCGAATTACGTTTTCCTCCAACCAAATCAACTTCTCTCGCAGGCTGAAATTACCTTCAAGGGTAATTCGCTCAGCGTGTTCGCTCTGCTCATCGGCCACTTGTTGGATCGAAACTTCTTCAGATTCCGAGTTTATCTCCTTAATTTCCTCAACCGGCTCGGTTCGCAACCGCGCAAGTTCCTGAAGAATCGGCTCGATCTGCACGCGCGCATTACGGAACCAGTCCACCGACCAAATGCGGCGAATATTCCAGCCCAATTGCTCCAACACGCTTTGGCGTAAGCGATCACGGTCACGCGCCGACTTTGCCGAATGGTACGCAGCTCCGTCGCACTCGATCCCCATCAGGTAGCGGCCAGGTTGTCCAGGATCACGGACGGCCAGATCGATGAAGAAACCAGCCACGCCGACCTGGGGCTCGCACTGATAGCCATGGCGCGCCAACATCTCAATGACCGCTACCTCGAAGTCACTGTCCGGGGCTCGATCATTTTCTTTGATGTGAGGCATCCGGCCAGACTCGGCGAAGTGCAGAAAGTCGCGCAGTGCCTGCACGCCTCTGCTGGAGGTTCCGGTAACCAGGACATCGGTCGAACCAAACGAGGAGAAAACCTGCATACGTTTCTTCGAACGGGTATAGAGCACGTTCAAACGCCGCCATCCGCTGGCACCGTTGATGGGGCCGAAACGTTGAGGAACGCTACCACCCACCTCCATAGGACCGTAGGTCCCGGAGATGTAAATAACATCCCGCTCATCACCCTGGACATTTTCCAGGTTCTTGATGAACAACGGCTCGTCCTGACTTTGATTACGATCCAGCGCGACTTGTAGCTGCGGGCTCTGTTTAGCCAGATGCTCAAGCATCCGCTCGATCTGGTCAGCCTGTTTGACGTTCATAGCCACTACACCCAGCGATTCATCAGGACGATGAATAACGTGGTGTTCAATGGCTTTCGCGACAACTTCTGCCTCTTCCAGGTTGCGCTGTTCGACAAAACGCCCGCGCGGCACTCTGACAAACTTGACGCCGAACTCTGCGGACTCACGGTGCGGTGACGGGTACACCACCAGATTGCTTTCATAGAAGGCTTTGTTGGAGAAGGCGATCAGGCTCTCGTGGCGAGAACGGTAGTGCCAACGCAGTCGGCGCAGTTTGAACAGCGGCATGGCAGCTTCCAAAATGCTTTCCGAGTCCTCAGCTAACGAAGCATCGGTTTCGTCGGTATCCGAATCGCCGCCATTGCGGGAGAAGAAGTTCGTAGGTGGCAGCTGTTTCGGGTCTCCCACGACCACTAGCTGCTTGCCCCGGGCGATGCTCCCCAATGCTTCTTCCGGGCGCATTTGAGAAGCTTCGTCCATCACAATCAAATCGAAGTCGACGTGCCCTGCTGGCAAATATTGAGCGACGGCCATTGGTGACATCATGAAGCAGGGCTTGAGGCCCTGCAGGGCTTCAGCTGCACGATTCATCAAGCTACGGATCGGTACATGGCGTGTCTTTTTCTCGGCCTCACGCTGCAGTAGGGCCAATTGAGTGAAGTCTCTAACCGCTCCATGGCTATTTCCGACAGGGATATTGTTTTGACTGATACGTGAAGAAACCTGTTCGCGCTGAAGACGCTTGAGCTGCTCATCGATTTCTGCAAAACGAGCACGGATGGCCTCTTGCTCTTTGCCCGAAAACTGGCCCAGGGCGGGATCTAGCTCAAGGACTTTCAATGCCCAGCTATCAAGAAGTCCTAGCAGGCAGGCATCGACGCAGCGCTCAGACTCCAGTTTTTGCGTCTCGATTGCTTCGATGACTGTCTCAAACCCCAACTCAACCAGATGCAATCGCAAGCGACGGTACTCGAACCAATGGTCGAGCAAATCAGGATTTTGAGCTGCCCAGGCCAGACGGCCAGCCATTGGCTCGAAATCTTGTTTCTCAATGGACTGCCACCATTGACCAGCAATAACTGCAGCACTGTGGAAGAATGATGCGATCGACTGTTCCCAAGTCTCAACAGCGAGCGCGAGCGTTTTAGCGTGTTGATGCCAATGAAGAATTAGGGACTCGGCTTCTTTTGACGTGCATGCGGTCAATTGCGGAATGAGAATATCTCGAATCGGCAATGCCAGAATGGGCTGAACGAAGGCAACGGTATGCCGCCAACTCGTCAAACGAGGTCGTGCCGCGGAAAGATTGTCTATCCGAGGAAGCTCTTCACCTTGCAAGCACGTTTGTAGTACAGAGTCGTTCTGCAAGGCTGCCGAGCGGGCCTGCCAACTTTCCACCGACTGAATCAGCTGAAGCATTTGCCCCATGGTCGGCTGCTCTTCGCTGATTACGGGTAGCAAAGAACGCAGCGCAGTTCCAACGTCCTTGATCAAGCGAGCATATAAACCCTCTGAGGAGAGCAAGTCTTCTGAACGCAAATCATGACTGTCAAAAGGTAACAGCTCTTCCAGATTCAGCCGATGATCCAGAACATCCAGCAAGTAAGGTTCAAGCTGCGCACTATCAGTCGCAACTTTGACCAGATACTCGCTATCGGCCTTGAGCAGGTACTCCGCGATCCAAACCTTTGCACCAAATCCTCGTCCGCATTCGGCCCGCAGGAGCTTGTACCACCCCCGAATACGCTTGAGCGCATCGATGGGAGTATCAAGCCCTTTGAAGTGCTCACCCAGCTTTTCGGCGAACACTTTGCTTTCATTGAGTTGATTGTATTTTTTCAGATAAGCGATGACATCTGGCAAGTTCACCAGAAGCTGATTCAGCTTGAGCCCTGGTCGCGCCATCGTCAGAATTTCGGCCTTCGCAGAGCGCCATTGCCCCTTGAACCAACGGAACAGTGATTTGTCCGCCAGAACCCGGCTCAAATCTTCGAGCCGCGTATGGGTGGGCAATCGATCCAGTGTGAAATGATTCGCTGCCTGCTCCTGCAACTGTTTGATGGCCGGAATGTCGCTATCCAGCTCTGCGACCAACTCGTCCAAGCTCTCATCTTCGAAGCGTTTGTGGCGAAGAGGTGCCAAATCCTCGGGCATCGCCGCGAGCATTTGCAGAAATAACACCACTTGCTCAATACCGACAAAATCGCTTCGCAAACCCTGAACCGCAGACTCTTCCGATAACAGCCTGATCAGTATTTGGGCGCGCGGTGCCAGCTCCAGTAACTCCTCAGCCTCTTCGATCACATCGAGCAAAGCATTTAGGGACAGGCCCTCATCGCCGTTATGTAAACGAATGGCCGTGCAGGATTTTTTGATTGAAGCTATCGCTTGGCCAGAGCCAATGACATCAGCGCGCAGCGATCGAGCCAGGACAACTTGCTCGTCCAACAAGGAGTCCATACCTTGCAGCCAGAGCTTTAATGCCTCGCAAGACTCGATATCCAGTCGCCCCAACAGATCCCAATCCTCGTCACCTTTAGGTAACGCAAGCACCGGAATTGAAGCGGCCAAACCTCTTAGCTGATCTGGGTCGTAGGTTTTAAGAACGGCCACCTGCAACTGTTCCGCTAATTGAGGTCGAATAGCGGCAAGACGATTCAGTGCCTTCTTAGCAAGAGAAAGACTCTCTAGAAGTGCAGAACGCTCAGCGCCCGTCACGCGAGTTTTGGTGCTACCAAACCATGGGTGCGTCTCAAGCTTTCCAGCGTGGCCAGCTTCTTCAGCCGTCTTGCGATAGATGTGTGCATAGAAGCCGGCCTGTTCTTGCAGATGCCCTTTATCGATTCGCACTTCTGACTGCGGATGGAAATCCGCAGGTTTAATCGACAATGCTTCACGCAATCGAGTTGCTTGCATTAGCACTTCGTGAATGCTCATACCCGACTCTTCGAACTGGGCATGCAAGTGATGTACGTGCTTATTGAGTTGCTGCTTCAATCGCTCATAGTTGGCGATCAGATCCGACAACTGCTTGGGCGAGCGATAGCCGCCACTGTTCTGAATCCGCTGACGAATGCTATCGACAACAGCGCTTTTTTGACTCTTGTGGCTGTGCAACTCCAGACAAAAATCGCCCAGCCCTGCTCTCGTCAGTCGGGTCTTGACCACCTCAAGCGCCGCACGCTTTTCGGCAACGAACAATACTTTTTTACCTTGGGCAAGCGCGGCTGCAATCATGTTGGTGATGGTCTGAGACTTACCCGTGCCTGGTGGGCCCTCGATCACAAGATCATCACCGCGAATGACATCTATCAAGGCACTGTGCTGTGAGCTATCAGCATCATCGATCAGAGGAAACTGCAGATGCACCTGGTCGATATCGTCAATTGAATGCTCGACACAAAAAGCGCCTTGCTTTCCTGACGAGTCGGCCGGTAAGCCGTCCATCCCTGTAAGCCGTTTGACCAGGCCATGATCCAGTAACGATTGGTCTTTCCAACGACCGGGATCAAGGTCGAGATACATCATCAACTTACCAAATTCGAACAAGCCAAGCGAAGCGAAGCGATGAACCTTCCAGTCAGGTTTGACCTCCAGCACCGTTTCGACAATACGCTCGAAATACTCCTCCGGCGTGCTGTCGTCGGTTATGCGTGGGAGCGCGATTCCAAAATCGACACGAAGCTTTTCTCGCAATGACAGGTTGGTAAGAATGTCTTCGCCAGTAGGATGAACGCGGTATTCGAAAGTCGCGGTTTGAGGGTTGAGCTTGCCTTTCTCCAGGTTCACTGGCACCAACATCAGGGGCGCGAGACGGGTGCTGTCTTTCCCCGCGACTGACTCATCCCACTCCAGAAACCCGAGCGCAAGATAAAGAATGTTCGCCCCCGTCTCTTCAAGGGCTGATCGCGATTGGGTATACAAAACCTGTAACCGCGACTCCATCTCAGCGGGGTAATAAAGTGTCTGAATCGCATCGTCAGAGTGCTTGGCGGGTTGTCCGCTTTCAGGGGCGCGCGGCAGCTCATAGCTGGTCGCCATACCAAGTATCTGTGCCCAAACCTCCGCTGTAGGTTGTTTCTTTAACTCGACGACTGCACCAGTCTTCTCGTCCAGCTTTAAAAAACCATGGGTAAGAAGCTGCCTTTCCGTTGGCTCAGGTACGGCAGCAAACCGCATAGCTTTTTCGTCTGCCAGAGACTCGAACAAGTGGTCAGGCAGTTCATCAATGATCCGTACGAACCGCTTGGAGCGTGCGTGTGAAAAATTTAGCAGACGGTTGCGGGCACTGAGGTCAAGAAGCCTGCTTCTCAGTTTTTCCAGGCTATCCGGTATTTCGCTTGGAGGTGTATCAAGATCATCCCAATCGGTAAGCGGCTGAGGTTCAACGGACTTCGAATGTTTCTTGGCCTCTGTATCGAACCGATAAACCGATCCGCCACGACCAGCCCCTTTGTTGAGTAGACCCTGGATAATGAGCTCGTCGCGAAGGTTCCAGTACTCTTCCTCAGAAATGGAAAAACTCCGAAGCTCAGCTCGACGGTCAATCCTGTCACGGAGTGTTTTGTTGCCGACAGCAGTCCCGTCTGCCGGGACCAATTCCAGTATCCATTGCTGAACAAGTTGATATCGTTGGATAGCCAATGATTCAGGGCCTGAGTTCACGTCAATCACCGCTAATTTTTTTGGGGCATCTGCCAATTGAGGTTTCTGGGCACGATAAACCCATGCTCAGCTTCAGCTAGCCGCGACAAGAAGGGCTTTAAAGGAACGCTGCCGATACTTCGGTGCGCCAGATGCCATCCTTGGGAAACAGCGGCCTGCCTGGAATTTGATGGATATCACAATATCCAGCACACAGAGCCAGGTAAAGGCAAAGTGCCTTTACACTGCTTAAATCCATAGCCTTGTCGACAATTGGTCAATTAGCTGCTGACAAAATCGAATTGTCGCAGCACTGCTGCGACAACTAAAAAACGATTTGTGTCAGCACCGCTGTCACATTTATCCCTCACGGATAACTAAATGACTTCACCAGCGTCAGCTCCCCCACCGCACGCATCGGCACCAGGAACGTCTCCATCTTTTCGCTCGGCGTGCCTTCCTCGGTAATCACCGTCACTTGCGCCGTGGTCAGCGCTTGCACCGCGTCTTCCTGCCCCTCTTCATCACTGCTGTAGCCGCCACCGAAGTAGTTCACATACACCAGATATTGCCCCTTGATCGGTGCGGGCATGGCGAAGATTTCCGGGCCGTAGCCGGTGGTGACGTCGACGTCGAGCGCGGCGCCGTTGGGGGTGACGCGGTCGCCGTACCAGATGTGCGCGCCGTCGGGGGTGATCAGGTGCAGGTCGAGGTCGGTGTTGTCGCTGTCCCAGGACAACAAAACGCGCAATTTGGCCGGGGTCGCACCGCCGCTGCTGTTGAGAAATTGCGTGCGCTGACGTTGCTGGCCATCGGGGCTGCGAACCTCGACGCTGTTGCTGCCGTTGGGGAATGAGAACGGACGATCGAAGCGGCCAGCCGGGTCGATTTTCAGCGGCATGCTGACCCCGTTGACGATCAGACGGCCGGGCTCTGTGGATTTGGCTGTGGCTTTGATCTGCCCGCTGATGCGCGCGGTGTTGGCCTGCCCTGCCGGGGTATTCACCGACGAGGCCGGGTAGTTGACGGTCTGCCGGAAGTTTTCCCCTTCGCCCTCGGGCGCGCCGGTGTGCCAGCCGCCTGCGGGGGTATCGAGTTTTACGCTGTCAGCCGCCATCACCGACGGCAACGCCAGCAGCGAGCAGAGCAACAGCAAGACCTGTGGATAACGGAGTTTCATGGACTATTCCAGCAAGAGGTGGCGGGCGAGCCCTTCGATGTAGGTTTCATCCTGGCCATTGGGGTGTGCTTCGAAGGCCAGGTGCAGGTATTCGTGGGTCAGGTCGAGGCGGTCTTGCAGTGTCTGCGCGCCACGCACGTAGATACGCTGACGTTCGCGGTCGACATAGGGGCGGCCGAAGGCCAGGCGGCACACGGCGAAGGTGCTGACTTCGTTGTAGCCGGTTTCGCTTTCAAGTTTCTGGCGCCAACCGCGCCGTTGTTTCTGCAGCCATTCGTGCGCGGCGGGCAACGCTTCGCAGGATGCGACCGGGTTGTCCCAGCGACTGAGACTGGCGCGTGGGTAGGCGTGCAGCAGGATGGCGTCGTAGCGCTGGCCGGCACGGGCCTGTTCGACGGCTTGCTGCCAGGACAGTTTGTCCGGGCCGGGTTGATCGGAATGGTAGGTGACGGTGCTGCCCGCCAGCACCAGGTCGCTGGTCCAGGCGGCGATGTCGCGAGCCTCGGACGACGCCGGACGCGGTGCGACCCGCTGACGGCTGCTGCTGTCATCGATGCTCAGGCAGTCACCGCTGCGCGTGGCGTTTTGCAGCAGGTACGTGCGGATGGCCACGGCCAGGGCTTTGGCGGCCTCGACCGGTTCGGCGCTGGCTTCGCGCTGGAGAACACGGGCAACGTATTCTTCGCGATCCAGACGCGCCACGAGTTTGTCGTTCAGCAGAAACAGTTCGCCGTCGCTGTGAATATCCAGCACATTGCCGTTGGCGAATTCGACACGGTAATCACCCTGCAATGCCCCGGAAGTAACTGCGGTGTCCCCTGCCAGCACGCGCCGAAGTGGATAGCGGGAGAACAGGTCGACCTCTACGCACTGCCCTGCATCCACAGGCCATGCAACAGGAGTCACCGTAGACAGTGCCTGCGCGTGATCTCGAAGAACCCGTTGACTGGTGCCCCGCCCGCCGGCCCAGACCGGTGTACCATCCGCTGTCCAACCGGCAAACCCGCCCTGTCGCGATGTTGCGTCCTGATCCGCCAACCAGCTCCAGGTCTTCACCCGCAGGCGGCTTCCGAGTTCGCCAACGACTTGGCCATCGGCGGCATTGAGCACCACATCGAGCAACACTCGCCGGGCTTGACCTTGCGCCGGCAGCACGGCCAACACCGTCAATAATTCCGCCACCGAAACCCGGGTAGCCGGTTGCAACGAAGGCAAATCCAGTAACCATTGCGGCGCCTGTCGCACCTGCCAATAGGCTCGCCAGTCGGCATCGCCGATGCCCAGCCGCGCGGGTTCGAAATACAGACCGCATGACCTGACCAACGCCTGATCACGCTCGATCTTGCCGCCCGCCGTGCAGCAATAAACTTCCTCCTTCGACTGGCCGCGGCATTCATAAGCCGGCTCACGCGCGCCGGTGTCCACCAGCCAGGCGTAGACGAACAACTTCCACACACTGCCCAGCGGCGTCTGCAAGGTCTGCGGCAACGGCTCGCGGGTGATCACCTGCGTTCGGCTGAGCGACAACAGATCGCCCTTGAAGGCCAGGCGCAAAGGTTCGTCCTGCGCCGTTGCCAGCACAGGGATCAAACACAGCAACCCACCTATCAGCAGCCTGTGCACGTCAGTGAACCGTGACCTGGCCAAGGGCTGCCTTTTGTTCCATCGCCTGATGCTGCGGTGCATAAACCTGAGTGAAACGCACCGGCGGCAAGTTGAACTGCCCCTTTTGCGAGAAACGCACCAAGTGCCGCAAGCGCAACTCGCCACTCAAGGCATCGACCGGAACGGCATAAGCCATTTGTCCCGATTCGAAACGCGCCTTTTCCAGCGATGTCGGTTCGGTGCCGGCCTTGCCCATGAGCTTGATGCCCCAGGTGGTGCGCTCGACATCAGCGCCCGGTGGCAGCGGCACCTCCAGCATGCCGTAACGCAACGGTTTGGCAGCTTTGCTGGTGACGATCACTTCATCGAGATAGAGGTTGTCGCTGGACAGCGGCGCGTTGCCGACCGCTTCGAGTTTGAAGGTGAAAGCCTCATCCCCCGGCACCAGTCGCGACAGGCGACGGGTAATGGTCACGGCCATCGGTTCGACCGTCGGCTGTTGGCTGCGGTAGCTCAATGCCGCGCGCAACGGACGCTCTTGCGCGCCGGTCAGCGTCAATACCGCCGGTACTGGCGCAGGCCCCTGCCACGTCCAATACATCTCACCAGAAACCCCGTACCGCTTCTTCCAGCCTTCACCCGGCGCCAACGCAATGGTGGGCGATGCCTGCTCGATGCTGCGTTGCAGCCAGGTCAACGCCAACGCACGTTCCAGGGTCGATTGCTGTGGCAGCAAACGTTGCAGCAAGGCCTGGGCGTGAGCCTGATCGAAGGGTTGCAGCGACAGGTTCAGCGCTTCGGCAAACGGCTGGGAACTGACCGCCAGACGTTGCTGCGCGTCGGCCAGTTGCCGATTGAACGCGTCCGGCAAAGCGACCTTCGCCTGCCTGGCCAGCGATGCTGTCAGCACTCGCGCGGCAGCCAGCCCCAAGGCTGAATCCGGATCGCTCATGACGAGGCTGTCTTCGCCGTTCTCCATCAAGTTCGCGGCAGTGCCCTCACCCGCTTTCGCCAGGTCGTCCATCAAGCCACCGAGCAAGGTATTGACCGGTAACTGCATCTGTTTGGCGAACGACAGGATCAGCGCCCGCTGCAACAGCGGTGTGTTCTTCGCCTGCTTGGCGTAGACCTCCAGCACCCGCTGCCAATGTTCCGGCGGCAGGCTCAGTTCCAGCACCTGGCTGGCGTGCCAGTCGGCGTAATAGGCGTAGGCGGTGAGGAACGCATCCGGCTCGCCGTCCATGCCCCACCAGGTGAAGCTCGCCGAAGGGCCGGCCATTTGCACCAGACGCAAGCGACTGTTTTGCATGATCAGGCGCAGGCGGTCGCGGATCTGCGGATTCGTCGCCAGCACCGGGTAGGCGATGCTCAACGGCAGCAGGCGGCTGGCGGTCTGCTCGACGCCACCGTAGGGATAGCTCAACAGATCGTCGAGTGCAGAACGGAACAACGCTTGCGGGCTGTCATCCAGGCGCAGGCGGATATCACTGGCGTCTGTCGGCAGCGTCAGCGGCGTATCGCCCTCAGCCACATCAAGGCTCTGGGTTTGAGTCACCTGCCAGCCTTCACCGGTCGTGCTCAGGCGCACCGCCAGGGCATCGGCGGTTTTGCCATCCTGCACCAGCTCGGCGCTCCACTCGCCATTGACCAGCTCAAAGGCCGGCAACGGGATGTAGTTGATGCCGCTGTTCAGGGTCACAGGCATGCGCTGTTCGTTGCCTGCGTAACGGGTCACCAGTTCGGCCTTGACTGGTTTCTCGGCCTGACTAAAAGCAAATACGCCAAGGTCCGGTTTGTCGCCGGCGCGGAATCGAGTCGGGCCGCTCCACTTCAGGTACAGCGGTTTTTCCGAGCGCACGAATTGCTTCTTCTGCCCGACCTGCCCGCCATCGGCAATGGCCCTGGCGGTAATACGCCAGCGGGTCAGGGAGTCGGGCATCTTGAAGGTGAAGCGGGTTTTGCCATTGGCATCGGTCAGCAACTCAGGTTGCCACGCCGCTGTGTCGACGTCCTCGCGACGCGGTCGCTCCAGCACCTTCACGCCGCGCTCACTGCGATTGGCTTTGCCCGGCGCACCGGGGCTGCCCGGCAAGGCGACGTCATAACTGATGAACGACAAACTGGCGCTGGTGCGCACATTATTGCGCCGTGGGTGATAGAAGAACTGGTCGATGCTCGGCGCGACTTCCGGTTGCAGGGCGTAGACCATTTCATCGACCACACTGACCGTCAGGTGCGCGGGAATCGCTTTGCCGGCGAACTGGGTGGTCAGGTCCACCGAGACGGTTTCTCCCGGCTGATAGGTTTCCTTATCCGTGGTGATGGCCACGTCGATCTGTGGCGTGACCACCTTGATGCCGGCGTTCTGGAAACTGTACTGGCCACCCTTGGTGTACAGCACCGAGAAGGTCAGGTTCGGCGCGAAACCGTCCTTCACCGGGATGCGCGCGCGGTATTGGGTATCGCTGAGTTTTTCCATCTTCAGCCAGTCGCCGCCCCTGGACAGCAGCGCGGTCGCTTCGACCTTATCGCGCTCCAGAGAAAGCAGCGCATCGCTCACTGGCTCGGGGAAAGTGATCAGCGCCAGCGCTTCATCGCCTGCGATGTACTCGGACTTGTCGAGGACGATTTCCACGGTGCCGGGTACGGCTTTGACACCTTCGCCGGTAACCGAATGGCCGGTGGCGCCGACCACCCGGCCATGATCATCCTTGAGCGTCAGGTTGTAGGTGCCCGGCCGGTCAAAGGCCAGGGTGAAACCTTTGTCGGTTGCCGCGAGTTTGCCTTCGCCGGTGCTCTGGTCCTCCAGTCGTACCCAGCCGTAGCTGCCTGGCGTAACGGCATCGACCTGCTCGCCTTCGCGGGCGTAGCTGAAGGCAATCTTGTCACCCACCGCGCTGAAACGTTGAGGCGCGCTCAAGCGGAAATTCGCCGCGCCACGATCGATGAGGATTTCCTTGGTGGTCTTGACCCGATACGCCGCACCGTCGCTGGCAAACACCGTGAGCATGTAGCGACTCGGTTTGTCCGCCGCCGGCAAGTCGAGGGACGCGTTGCCCTTGGCGTCGGTGGTCAATTCGGTGCTGGTCAGCTCCACCGGAAATTGCCCGAGGTATTGCAGCTCGTTGTCGACCATCGACAGTTGTTGGGCGCGCAGACTCAGGCTCAATTTCGCATTGGCCACCGGTTTTCCGTCCGGGTACAGCAGCACCAGGTTGCCCTTCACCGGCTCGCCAGTACGGTAATCCTGCTTGGCCAGACTGAGCGAAATCTCGAAGTGCGGCTTGATGTATTCAGCGACGCGAAAGGCGCTGCTGTAGGCCTGATCCTTGTAGTTGAAACGCAGTTCATATCCACCGGCCACGGCGTTATCGGGCAACTGGAATCGGCCCTGGGTGCCGGCCCTGGAATCGAGTTTCAACGCCAGACTTTGCAGTGCCGTTCCCGTCGCATCCAGCACGGTCACATTGACGTCGGCCGCGCTTGGCTGCACCGAGTCCCGCGCGTTCTTGAATTCACGCCCGACGATTTTCAGCGACACCCAATCCCCCGGCCGATACAGCGGCCGGTCGGTGAAGGCATAGAGTTTGGTGTCGTAGATTTCGCTGTCGTAGTAGAAATTCTCGGAGACGAACACCCCGCCCTCTTCGTCCTCGCCGATCACGAACGAACGCTCGGGGCTGACGTGTTTCAGGCGCAGCAAGCCGTCGGTGTCGGTGGCGCCGCTGCTCATGACGCCGAGGCCATCGGTCCACAACACGTTGACCTTCGGCACCGAACTGCCTTCGTGTTTGCGCGCGGCCCACACCAGCAATTCGTCACCGGCGATCTTGCTCACCGCCACGGTGTTGGAGACGAACACCATGGTGGTCGCGCGGTACTTGCCGATCAGCGCTTCCACCAGATACAGACCCGGCTTGAGATTACCCAACGGGATGTAGACGTTGCCCGGCGCGACGCTGACGAACTCGCTGGAAGACCCGGCCAGGTTCACCCCGGCTGGTGGCTGGATCGGCTTGGCCTGCCACAACGGATAACGGAACTGGCTGACTACCGGCAAACCCGGTATCAGTGCGAATTGCGGCTGCGCGTCGTAGGGCGTTGGCGCGGCCATCGCGTTACCCATCTTCAGTTCCGGCACTTCCTCGGTGACTTGTTTACGCGACTCGTAGGAAAACGCCCGCTGCATCACCCGACGGGATTTGCGATACCAGTTGTCCCACAGGTAAGCGAGGGTGTTGGACAGGCCTTCACCCTTGAACTGGCCACTGCTGACCACTCGATGCAGGTTCTTCTGGCGCTTGAGGAAATCCAGCGGTTTGTCGATGCGATACACACGAATATCGGCGCCGCCGTAGGGTTCCATGCGAAACCGGCGATAGTCGCGACCCGGCGCTTCGAGGCGCACCATCGCCGGTTCATCGCTGGCAAAACTGCTGTCGGCCAGCAGGAAAAAACTCTCGCCGGCCATCGGCGCATAACCGCTGGACGGGACCGAGTCTTCGGCGCAAGCCGCCGAGAACGGCAGCACCAATACCAACATCAGAGACAGAAAACGCAGCATGCGGGCACCGGTCATTGGGAAAGAAAATTCAGTCGATAGACGCCGATGAAGTTGGGGTTGGCTGCGTCGGGTATCCATCGGGTGTCCTTCCATGTCATGAGTTGCTGCAGGCTTGCCGAACGCATGCCGTTGTCGGTGGGTGTGCTGGTGCCGGTGTGATAGGCGATGTAGCGGCCCATCCAGATCATCAGGTGCTGGTCGTCGCCCTGATCGAAAAACATCAGGTCGCCAGGGCGTGCCTGAGACACATCGCGGCTGACCAGATGGCTGTTGAACTGGATCAATTTGATCGCATTGACGTATGGCCCGACCTTGCCGCCGCCCTGCTGCCATTGCTGGGCAAGACCGCGCTGGGCGTCGCTCAGTTGCAGCTCCGGCGGCAGGTAACGATTGGACAGGCCATTGCTGCGCAGCCATTTGTCGTCATGGACTTTCAGCGCTTCATTGGCGGCGAAGCGCACCAGTCCGGCGCAGTCTTGCTGATACCAACGAGGGCTCGGGCCCTGGCTCAGTTGCTCTTGGGCGATGCGCACGAACCAGGCGCGAAACACCTGGGATTGCTGTGGATCGAGCGATGGCGCCTCGACAGCCCGGGCACCCGCGCTCAGCAACAAGGCTAGCAGGCCGAGACTTCGGATCAATGCCGTCACAGGGCTTTCCACTCCAGCGGCAGCCACTGCCAGTGGCCGTCCGGCTCGCTGCCTTCGGGCAAGGTCAGGGCGTATTTGCCGTAGCCGCCGAGCTTGCGCAGTTTCGGGATCAGGTAGGTTTGCGCGGCGTTGTAGAACACCGGTTCCATGTCCTGGGGCAGGCTGTCGAGGGTTTCCTGCTGCATCAGTTGGGCCATGGAATCGGGGCCGAAATAGACCGGCATCAGCAGGTCCTTGGGCACCACGTCGGCCATCGGCGGGAAGCGTTTGTCGAGGGTGCCGAGGGCCTTATCGACGAGTTTGTCATCGAGGGAAAACAGCAAGGTTGAACCGTGCCGCGCCAGGCTCACACGCATGAACGCCTTGCCGCTGATCGCCTCCGGATTCTCGGCGTCCTTGGCTTTGTACGGGCCGAAACTGGAACTGACTTGCCGCTGCCACTGATGGCTCTGCCCTTCCTGTTTCTCCACCACCGGGAATGCGTGCTCGGCGACATTGCTTTCATAAGCGCCGACCATCGAGCCGAACAGCTTGCCCAGATCGTCATCGAGCGTGCCGCCATCCTCGTCGTTCAGACCGGCCACCAGCAACGGCGTGTACAGACGCGAATCAGCGTACCAGCAGAGCCCCGCCGCGCCGGCCATGTGTTCGGTCAACGCTTGTGCCACGCTATCTTCGGCACCGAGTTTCATCAGCAGCGGTGTCTGCTGTTCGGCAGCCAGCGGCAACGCCACGCAAGCGCTGGCGCCCATGGGCATGGCTTGCCAGATCGGCTTGAAATCGAAATCCGGCTGATTCTCCAGTTCATCCATGGCCAGGAAGCTGTGCCAGCCCTTGTCGTCCATCTCGAAGCGCAGGCCGGCGAAGTTCGGGATGAAACGCTGGTAACCCATGGCCAGCACGCTGGCATTCACCGACAGGCGTTGTTTCACCTCTGGCGCACGAGGCGGCAGGCCGAAGGCTTCAGGAAACAGTTTGTCGCCATTGAGCAGCGCAGCAATGGCCGT
This sequence comes from Pseudomonas sp. ACN8, assembly GCF_002303925.1. Lineage (GTDB taxonomy): Bacteria > Pseudomonadota > Gammaproteobacteria > Pseudomonadales > Pseudomonadaceae > Aquipseudomonas. Next base: position 36,523 of record NZ_MRCS01000002.1, on the reverse strand, counting down.
GGTCGACACGCTGCCCGACTCTTCCGTTGCGCCACTTTGCGGATCGTAGAGTTTCGCCGGATTGGACAGCACCACCAGTTTGTCGCCACGGGACGCGAACAGCAGCGCCTTGCTCGCGTTGTAACTGAGTTGATAGAGCGCCACGTCGTCGGTGCCGACCTTCACGTCAGCGACCTTGCTCAGCTGTGAGTCGTCCAGCGCCACTTTGGCCAGCGGTTCCAGCACCTTCGCCAGCCCGCCGCGATCCATTACCAGCAGGAAATCCTTGAGCCGCCCATCCGCCCCGCGCCACAACGCTACGTCGGCCGGTTGATCGAACAACTGCTCGATCAAGCTGTCCTGCAGTTTCAGGTCATGTTCGTAGATGATCCGCCGCAAGCTGCCGATCAACCCCAGGCGATCGGCGTGGGTTTCGTAATAGAAGACGAAATCTTCGGTCAGGGTTTCCTTGAGGAACGGCACCGCCAGCAAGTCCTTGGGCAACTGGCTCAGGGAATGGGTTTCCAGCAGGCCATCCGGGCGGCTCATGCCCAGTTTGTCACTGGCCAGCACAGGCGCCGGGGCCCTGGGCTTGTGCATGAACCACCCCAATCCGCCAGCCACGCCAACGACCAGGCAAATCCCGATCAGCAGCGTCGGCCAATGCAGGGGAGATTTGGCCGCTGGTGCGCCAGCGGCCGGAGTAACAGTGCTATCACTCATGTTCACAAAACCCGATGTTCATCCGTGGAGCGGGGATGCTTAGTAGTTGAAAGTCTTGACCAGCAGCAGGTCGCCGATTGCGCGCAGAGGCACGATGAACGTCTCGCGTTTTTCATCGACGGTGTTTTCGTTGAGCACCAGGTTGATCTGCGAAGTAATCACCTCGTTCTGGTTGCCGGACTCATCGAAGTTATAGCCGCCGCTGCCGAAGTTGCCCCAATAGTTCACGTAAACCAGATAAGTGCCACGCAGCGGCGCGGTCATGGTGAACATTTCCGGACCCGGGCCATCGACGCCGTCAGGGTCGAGGCCACCGCCATTGGTCAAGGCCGGGTGTGCCCAGAAAGCATGCTGGCCATCGGGCGTGACAATATGCAGGTCGAGTTCGGCCTTCGGATCATCCCAACCCAGCACCACGCGAATCCGCGCCGGAGTGCGCAAGTCGTTGGCTTCATAGAATTGAACACGCTTGAGGGACTGGCCTTCGGCGCTGCGCACTTCGACGCTGTTGGAGCCGGCACCAAACGCATAGGGCCGGGCAAAACGCCCTTGCTCGTCGGTATAGAGATTCAATGGATTGCCGTTGACCGCCAAGGTGTGCGGCCCGCGCTGGGTGCCGAGGGCCTTCAGTTGGCCTTCGATCATCGTGCGATTGCGCTGCACACCCCGGTCAATCGGCGGCGTGGGATAGGCGACTTGCGGGTTTTCGCTACGGTCCAGCAGACCGTTGTAACGCCAGCCGCCCACCGGTTCCGATAACTCGGCATTCGGCGCGGCCAGAATCACGGGCGCGATAACCAACCCGATCAGCAGCAATAGAAATGAGCGCATGCGACGCCTCCTGCCATGCACGACGAAACCTTGCGCCTGATCCTGGGCGCGTTACAGATATGAGTACTGCGTTTCGTCTGAAAGACCCGTGAGAATCGGGTCGTAGATGGGGGCGAAGATTAGCGATTGGGATGTTTTTTAACAATCGGCTGCATGTGAAAATGCGGTGGGATTCACCGTAGTGGCTGGACGATGAGCCGAATAGGCGTCATATTCGGCTCACTAAATGAGCCGAATATGTTTTCTAATCGGCTCACTCAATCCAAGAGCAGCGAATTCATGGCACCTCACTGGATCTGGCAACAGCCTGATTGGCCGAACTTCAGCTGGCATGTCGAACGCTTGACGCCGTTACTGCGCGAATGCGTTCAAGCGCAAGGGCGATTGATGGGCATGGCCAGTTCCGTGGGCAGCTCACTAAGTGCACGAAGTGAACTGGATGCATTGCTGCAGAACATCGTCACCTCGTCGGCGATTGAAGGCGAACAGCTGAATGTCGGCTCAGTTCGTTCTTCATTGGCGCGGCGATTGGGGTTGGAGCTCAATGATGGCGACTACGTCAGCAAGCGCAGTGAAGGGCTCGCGCAATTAATGCTCGATGCGACCCAGCACTTCGCCGAGCCGCTGACACTTGAACGATTGTTGAATTGGCATGAATGGCTGTTTCCGGCACAGGAAATCGGCTTGGCCGCGCAAAGCATTCGTGTAGGTGCTTTGCGTGGCGATGATCCAATGCAAGTGGTTTCCGGTCGTCTCGACAAACCGACCGTGCACTTCGAAGCACCACCTCGCCTGGGCCTTGAGCGCCAACTCGATACCTTCCTCGAATGGTTTGAAGTCAGCCGGAATCAGTCCGAGCTTGATCCTTTGCTACGAGCTGGCATCGCACACTTCTGGTTTGTCACGCTCCACCCGTTTGACGATGGCAACGGTCGCCTGACCAGGACGATCACCGACCTGGCATTGGCTCAAGGCGAGGCTCAGGCGATCCGTTTTTATGCCATGTCGGCGAGTATTCTTGAGGATCGATCTGGTTATTACCGGGTGTTGGAAACCTGCCAGAAATCCAACACGGACATTACGGTTTGGCTCGAATGGTTCCTGCAAACTCTATTGCGCAGCCTGCAACAGGCCATGGCACGGATCGAATCCGTGCTGGGCAAAGCGCGCTTCTGGCAGGCGCACCGGGATTCCGAGCTGTCGACCGAGCAGACCAAAGTACTGAATCGTTTGCTGGACGCAGGGGAGCGTGGATTCGAAGGCGGGATCAGTGCGGCGCAGTATCAGGCCGTGGCGAAAGTCTCCAAAGCGACCGCGACCCGGCATCTGGCCGAACTGCTGGATAAGGATTGCCTGCAACGCCTGCCGGGCGGCGGGCGCAGTACTCGCTACCAGATCAAATATCCCGACCAAGCGCATCCTGAGCGCTGAAACCCTTGCGCCAACCACCCCGCTCATTTGCCCATGAACCCCCTATCTGCTAGTGTCGCGCCGGTTTAACGTCAACCGGAAATCGCCGCCATGGCCCGCAAAAAAGCTGCACTGGATTTCGAACAGTCCCTCGCTGACCTGCAAACGCTGGTAGAGCGTCTGGAGAATGGCGAATTGTCGCTGGAGGATTCGCTGGCTGCTTTCGAGCAAGGCATAGGTCTGACCCGCGATTGCCAGGCGGCGCTGGCCCAGGCCGAGCAAAAGGTTCAGGTGCTGCTCGAGCGTGATGGCGAGTTGGCCGAGGAACCCTTCGACGCGGATCAGCCAGAATGATTGCAGCGTACTCGGCAACCAGCCAGGCCCGCGTCAATGCGGCCCTGGAAACCCTGTTCACTGCACCAAGCCCCGAGCTGGCGCGACTGTACGAAGCCATGCGCTACAGCGTGATGAATGGCGGCAAACGCGTGCGTCCACTGTTGGCCTACGCCGCGTGCGAAGCATTGGGCGGCAAGCCCGAGCAAGCCAACGGCGCAGCCTGTGCCGTGGAGTTGATCCACGCCTATTCGCTGGTGCATGACGATTTGCCGGCGATGGACGATGACGATCTGCGTCGCGGCCAGCCCACCACCCACAAGAAATTCGATGAAGCCTGCGCGATCCTCGCCGGCGACGGCTTGCAGAGCCTGGCCTTCAGCGCCCTGCTCGACCCGCGCCTGAGCACTTTGGACGCAGGGATCCACCTGCAAATGGTCAGCGCCCTGGCACTGGCCGCAGGCCCGGCGGGCATGGTCGGCGGTCAGGCCATCGACCTCGGCTCGGTCGGTCTGAAGCTCGACCAGAAAGCTCTGGAGTACATGCACCGGCACAAGACCGGCGCGTTGATCGAGGTCAGCGTCAAGCTCGGCGCCCTGGCCAGCGGCCGTGCCGAGAAAGACGAACTCAAGTCCCTGCAGACTTATGCACAGGCCATCGGCCTGGCATTCCAGGTGCAGGACGACATTCTCGACGTCGAAAGCGATACCGAAACCCTCGGCAAACGCCAGGGCGCCGACATTGCCCGGGACAAACCGACCTACCCGGCCCTGCTCGGCCTCGACGCCGCCAAGGCCTATGCTCTGGAGCTGCGCGACCAGGCCCTGCACGCACTGCGACCGTTTGACGCGGCGGCCGAGCCGTTGCGTGATCTGGCCCGGTATATCGTCGATCGCCGCAGCTGACGGCGATTGCGCCAAAAAAGACCAACGCGTGGGCAGGGGGCGATGCATCAGGTAAACTGCCGCATCTTTTATACCTATAACGATTCGCCTGATGCCCACGACGTTTCATGAGATTCCCCGCAAGCGCCCGACCACGCCCCTGCTCGACCGCGCGAACACGCCGGACGGCCTGCGCCGGTTAGGCGAAGCCGAGCTGGAAACCCTGGCCGATGAGTTGCGCCTGGAATTGCTCTACACGGTCGGCCAGACCGGTGGGCATTTCGGTGCCGGCTTGGGCGTGATCGAGCTGACCATCGCGCTGCATTACGTCTTCGACACCCCGGACGACCGGCTGGTGTGGGACGTGGGTCATCAGGCTTATCCACACAAGATCCTCACCGGTCGTCGCGAGCGCATGGGCACCCTGCGCCAGAAGGACGGCGTCGCTGCGTTCCCGCGCCGCTCCGAGAGTGAGTACGACACCTTTGGCGTCGGCCACTCGAGTACCTCGATCAGTGCCGCGCTGGGCATGGCGATTGCCGCCCGCCTGCAAAACAGCGAGCGCAAGGCGATCGCGGTGATCGGCGACGGCGCGTTGACCGCGGGCATGGCATTCGAGGCGTTGAACCATGCGCCGGAAGTGGACGCCAACATGCTGGTGATCCTCAACGACAACGACATGTCGATCTCGCGCAACGTCGGTGGCTTGTCGAACTATCTGGCGAAGATCCTTTCCAGCCGCACCTATGCGAGCATGCGCGAAGGCAGCAAGAAAGTGCTGTCGCGCCTGCCCGGGGCCTGGGAAATCGCTCGCCGGACCGAAGAGTATGCCAAAGGCATGCTGGTTCCCGGCACGCTGTTCGAAGAACTGGGCTGGAACTACATCGGCCCGATCGATGGCCACGACCTGCCGACCCTGATCGCCACCCTGCGCAACATGCGCGATCTGAAAGGCCCGCAGTTCCTGCACGTCGTCACCAAGAAAGGCAAAGGCTTCGCCCCGGCGGAAGTCGACCCGATCGGTTACCACGCCATCACCAAACTCGAACCGCTGGACGCCCCGGCCGCCGCGCCGAAGAAGGCCAGCGGGCCGAAGTACTCCGGTGTCTTCGGCGAATGGCTGTGCGACATGGCGGCTGCCGATCCGCGTCTGGTCGGAATTACCCCGGCGATGAAGGAAGGCTCGGACCTGGTCGCGTTCAGCGAACGCTTCCCGCTGCGCTACTTCGACGTCGCCATTGCCGAGCAGCACGCCGTCACCCTCGCGGCCGGCATGGCCTGCGAAGGCGCCAAACCGGTGGTGGCCATCTATTCGACCTTCCTGCAGCGCGGCTACGACCAGTTGGTGCATGACGTCGCGGTGCAGAATCTCGATGTACTGTTCGCTATCGACCGCGCAGGCCTGGTGGGCGAAGACGGCCCGACGCACGCCGGCAGCTTCGATCTGTCGTTCCTGCGCTGCATTCCCGGCATGCTGGTGATGACCCCGAGCGATGAAAACGAGCTGCGCAAGATGCTCACCACCGGCCACCTGTACGAAGGCCCGGCGGCGGTGCGTTACCCACGCGGTAACGGCCCGAACGCGACCATCGAGAAAGACCTCGAACCGATCGAGATCGGCAAGGGTGTGATTCGCCGACAGGGCAGCAAAGTCGCCCTGCTGGTGTTCGGCGTGCAACTGGCCGAAGCCCTGAAAGTCGCCCAGACACTGGACGCGACCGTGGTCGACATGCGTTTCGTCAAACCGCTGGATGAAGCGCTGGTTCGCGAAATCGCCGGCAGCCACGAGCTGCTGGTGACCGTCGAAGAGAACGCGATCATGGGCGGCGCCGGTGGCGCGGTCAGCGAATTCCTCGCTCGCGAGAACATCCTCAAGTCGATGCTGCACCTGGGCTTGCCGGACATTTACGTCGAACACGCCAAGCCTGCGCAAATGCTGGCTGAGTGTGGGCTGGATGAGGCCGGGATCGAGGCTTCGATCCGCGAGCGCCTGCAACTGCTCAACATCTAAATCCCTGGATACATGCAACACCCTGTGGGAGCGAGCCTGCTCGCGATAGCGGACTGTCAGTCGACTCAAATGTTGACTGATACACCGTCATCGCGAGCAGGCTCGCTCCCACATTTGATTTGTGTGCGTCACGAAATACCAACGGAATACCAATGAAGTTCTCCCGCCTCGCCCTGCCTCTGTTTCTGCTGCCCACCGCCAACGCCTATGCCGACACCTTCGAACGCGACCAGGCCTTGAAGCTGCCCGACGTGTTGATCAGCGCCAACCGCCAGATCGAAGCGCGCAACGACAGCAGCGCCGCCAACACCGTATTCACCCGCGACGACATAGATCGCCTGCAACCCGATAGCGTCACTGATCTGCTGCGGCGGGTGCCGGGTGTGCAAGTCTCGCAGGCCGGCGGGCGCGGAAGCATTCCGGGGGTCTACATCCGTGGCACCCAGTCAGCCCAGAGCCTGGTGCTGGTGGACGGCCAACGCATCGGCAGTTCAACCTCCGGCGACAGCAACCTGCAACACATCAATATCGAGCAGGTCGAGCGCGTGGAAGTGCTGCGCGGCTCCCGCTCGGTGATTTATGGCAGCGATGCGATTGGCGGGGTGATCCAGATCTTCACCCGTCGTAGTGGCAAACAGGGCCTGCAACCGCGCTTGCACATGGGGTTTGGCAGCAACCAGACCTGGGAGCGCAGCCTTGGCCTGTCCGGTGGTGATGAGCGAACCCGCTTCAACCTTGGCGCCAGCCTCGACGAAACCGCCGGGATCAATCGTACCCACGAGTCGTATCCTAGCGACGGCGACCATGACGAATACCGCAACAAGTCGTTCAGCCTGAGTATGAGTCACGCCCTGACGGAAGACATCGAGGTCGGCGCCAACGTGCTGGATAACCGCGGCAAGAGCGAGTTTGACAACCCGTTCGGGCGCTTCGACATGAATACGTTCGAGTCAGTTCAACAGCAGCCCTACAACGAATTCGATGTGAGCGGTGTCAGCAGTTACATCGACGCGCGCGTCAATGATCTGTGGAAAACCCGCATCGAGTTCGGCCACAGCGAAAACCGCGAGAAGACCCTGGACAAGCTCAGCGATGAGCGCAACGTGTTCAACACCTATCGCGATTCGGTGAACTGGCAGAACGACCTGACGCTCAACGAGCGCAACAGTTTGCTGCTCGGCGGTGACTGGTATGAAGACCGCATCAACAGCAGTACCGCGTTCGATGAGGACAGTCGCTGGAACCGAGCGGCGTACGTCCAGCACCGCTATCAGGCCGACAGCTTCTCCACGGAGTTGGGTCTGCGTCACGACGATAACCAACAGTTCGGCAGTCAGAACACCTGGAGCGGTACCTTTACCCTGCCGCTGAACCCGGACAACGAAGTGCTGCTGACCTACAGCGAAGGCTTCCGCGCGCCGACGTTCAACGACCTGTACTACCCCGACTTCAGCAACCCGGACCTGAAGCCTGAAACCTCGAAAAGCTATGAGCTGCAATGGCGCAGTCAACTGACCGAGAACAGTCGCCTGGAGACGTCGTTGTATCGCACCGACCTCGAAGACGCGATCATCTTCGGCAGCTACTCGCGCCCCGAGAACGTTGCCTCGGCCCGAATCAACGGCTTCGAAGCCGCACTGAAGCAGGAACTGTTCGGCTGGCAGAGCAACCTTGGCGTGGCGATCATCGACCCGCGAGACCGTGACACAGGCCATACCCTGGCCCGTCGTGCGCGGCGTACCTTGAGTTGGGATCTGGACCGGCAGTTCGATCGCCTGGGCCTCGGCGCCAGTTGGCAAGCGGTGAGCAGCAGCTATGACGACTTGAAAAATCAACAGCCGTTGGGTGGTTATGCCCTGTTGGGATTACGCAGCAGCTGGGAGCTCAATCGTGAAATCCAGCTGGAACTGAAGATCGATAACCTGCTGGACAAGGGTTACAGCCGGGCGCTGTACAGCTTTCAAGGTAGTCAGTACGGATATCGCGAGGAAGGTCGGGCGTGGATGTTCGGGGTGACGTGGACGCCGGAGATCTGATCTGAGGTTTGCAGTGCCTGGAAGGGCCTCATCGCGAGCAGGCTCGCTCCCACAGTTGATCGCTGCGGCCTACATTTTGTAAACAACATAGATCCATTGTGGGAGCGAGCTTGCTCGCGATGAAGGCACCTCGGTCTCAGCGGTCTGGCGCAATCAAATGGCAAAGCTTTGCAGTTGCCTCAATCATCTGCCCGCTCGGTCGCTCCAGGCCTTTATCTGTCACCAAACGCAATTGGCCCTGCTCCACCGCCGCCACCTGCGGCCAGGCTCTCCACGCATCAAGCTGCGCCTGATCGCTGGCCAGAATCACCTCGGGATTACGCTGCAACACGGCTTCCACGCTGACTTGTGGTGCCGGCAGTTTCAGGTCGGCAAACACGTTTTTCGCACCACAGACTTCCAGCGCATCGCTGATAATCTGCTCGCCGCCGACCGTATACAGCGGCCGATCCCAGACCTGATAAAACACTCGTAACGGCTTGTCCCGGCGATAGCGCAGGCGCAATTCATCCAGCCGCCGGCGTAAATCGCCGGCCAATGAAACTCCGCGTTCAGGCCGACCGAGCTGGGCGGCAATGGTCTCGATCTGTGCGGCGAGCTGGTTCAGGCTGTGGGGTTCGGCGACGTAGGTGGGAATATTCAGGCGCTTGAGCTGGTCACGCTGGGCCGGGCCAACACTACCGGGCCATAGCAGCAACAGATCGGGATTCAGGCTGAGCAACCGCTCCATGTCCAGCTGGCCATAGCGGCCAACGGAGGGCAGGCCCTTGAGTTCGGCAGGCCGTTCACCGGCGTCCAGCACACCGACCAGGAGGTCGGCGGAACCCAGTTCAACGACGATTTCAGAGAGCGACGGGGCGAGGCTGACAACCCGTTCGACCGCGACGGCCGAGCCACTGGCGACCGGCAGCAACACCGCCAGCCAGAGCGCGCGCATCAACCGAGTTGACGTGGAATACGGTAGAGGTAGAACAGCACCGCGGTCGACAGTGCCAGCAGCATCAGCGGCACGGCTTCGAGGCCGACGAACACCGCCAGGGCAGCGATCCAGGCCGGCAGCCCGGCGGCCAGGAATGCCGTGCGCCGCTTGGCTGCCAGACTGATCCAGGCGCCAGGTTCTTCAGGAGTATCGAGGGCTTTCTGGGTAGCGATCAGCGCGTGTTTGTAGGCGCCGAAAAACTTCAGGCTGACAAACATCGAGGCGACTCCGGCGATGAACAACGGCATCGCCAGCACCGGCAGAATGGCTTCGCTCTGGCCGAACAGCGCGTTGATCACAAACAATGGCAACAAGGCCAGTGCCAGATATTGCCACCAGTTGAAGGACAGTCGCCGCCGCACCTGACCGCGGGTCACGCCCGGTCTACCTCGCCCTGATGCTCATTGCCCATCATGTGGTCGAGCTTGCTGGCCTTGGTCGCCAGGTAGAGTCGGTTATGCGGGTTGTGGCCGGTGTGCAGCGGCACGCGCTCGGCGACCACGATACCCATGTCGGTCAAGGCCTTGACCTTGCGCGGGTTGTTGGTCATCAGGCGCAGGGACTTCACGCCCAGGTGCTCCAGCATTGGCAGGCACATGGCGTAGTCACGCTGGTCGGCGGCAAAACCCAGGCGTTCGTTGGCTTCGACGGTATCGGCGCCACCGTCCTGCAGCTCATAGGCTCGGATCTTGTTCAGCAGGCCAATGCCCCGGCCTTCCTGGCGCAGGTAGAGCAAGACGCCACGACCTTCGCGGGCGATGGCCTGCAAGGCGGCCTCCAGTTGCGAGCCACAGTCGCAACGCTGACTGAACAAGGCATCGCCCGTCAGGCATTCGGAGTGCAGCCGGCCGAGTACCGGGGCACCGTCGGCAATCTCACCCAGGCTCAGCACAACGTGCTCGCGGCCGGTGGCTTCATCGAGAAAGCCATGCATGGTGAATTGCGCAAAAGGCGTTGGCAGCTTGGAAGCGGCGACAAAAACGACAGGCACCGGTGTGCTCCTGATCTAAAAGTCTGAAGATTCGCAGAGCCGGCATTGTAACAGCAGGTTCCGGAGGACGCTTAGGCTGAATTATCGGCGATAACTATCAAAATGTTTGATATTCGCCCGCAAGACACTATCCCACAGGGTGACGTCGGCGTCCCTCCCGGTCAGGCGAAAAACCACACCAGTCCCTGCATCGCCAACCAGGCGAACACCCCGGCCAGGACATCATCGAGCATGATGCCGACACCGCCATGTACGTGCCGGTCAATCCAGCGGATCGGCCATGGCTTGAGAATGTCGAAGAAACGGAACATCAAGAAACCCGCCAGCAGCCACTGCCAGCCTTCCGGCACCAGCCACAGGGTGATCCACATCCCGACCATTTCGTCCCAGACGATGCCTTCATGGTCGTGTACCCGCAAATCGTCGGCCACTTTGCCGCACAGCCAGAAGCCGAACAGCATGGTGATGCCCAGCATCAGCCAGTAACCCCAGTCGGGCAGCATTTGCCACAACGGAATAAAGGGCAGCGCAACCAACGACCCCCAAGTGCCGGGCGCCTTTGGCAAGGTGCCCGAGCCGAAGCCGAACGCCAGGAAATGCCATGGATTGCGCCAGACCGACGGCGGTACGAATTCCGCCGGGACCTGTTTGGGATGATCTGTCACGGTGACTCCCGAAAATGTTGATAACCCCGGGTTTGCGGGGTGATGTCTTTGCCATCGGCGTCCAGCAGCCTCACGCCCTGCCCCGTCACCACCTGCCCGATTACATGGATCGGCCAGCCATCGGCCAGCAACAGCGGCAACTCGACGGACGGTAACGTGAAGGCCAGGACGTAATCGTCGCCGCCGCTCAGGGCCGCAACCTGTGCGTCCGATTGACCGAGAAAGTCGACCAGGCTCCGCGACAGCGGCAAACGATCCCGCTCGACTTCGACACCGACCTTCGAAGCCAGCGCGATATGCCCGCAATCAGCGAGCAGTCCGTCAGAGATATCCATCGCCGAAGTGGCCCTGCCCCGCAGCGCCTGACCCAAGCCGAGCTGCGGTTGCGGCGACCAGTAATGCGCCAGCAACGGCTCGGCGATGCTCGCTGGGGCCGTGCGCTGACCGAGCACCAATGGCAGGGCACCGGCGGCATTGCCCAGGTCGCCGCCGACACACAGCAGGTCGCCCGGTTGTGCTCCGCTGCGGGTCAACGCCTGGCCACCGGGTACGCGACCGAACACAGTCATGGTCATGCTTAGTGGCCCACGGGTGGTGTCGCCCCCCACCAACGCCACACCGCAGCTTTGCGCCATGGCATTCAAACCACGGGCATAGTCCTGCAGCCAATCGGCAGTCACCGTCGGCAAGGTCAGGGCAAGGGTAAAGGCAACGGGGGTGGCGCCCATGGCAGCCAGGTCGCTGACGGCCACGGCCAACGAGCGCTGACCGAGCAGAAACGGATCGCAGGGATCGGCGAAGTGCACGCCGGCCACCAACGTATCGGTAGAAATTGCCAACTGCTCCCCGGGAGGAACAGCCAGCAAGGCGCAGTCATCGCCAATCCCGAGGGCAACGCCTTCGCCGCCCTGCGCACAAGGCGCGGCGGCGAAGAAATTGCGGATCAGCTCAAACTCGCCCATGACTTCGTGTCGACATTCCAAGCGCCAATCAGCGCTTGAACGCCTTCACTTCAGCTTCACGCAGACGCGGGGCCAGCTTGTCGAGCACACCGTTGACGAACTTGTGGCCGTCGGTGGAACCGAAGACCTTGGCCAGTTCGATACCCTCGTTGATCACAACGCGGTACGGCACGTCGACGCGCTTGAGCAGTTCCCAGGTGGACAGGCGCAGAACCGCCAGTTCAACCGGGTCCAGCTCTTCGATGGTCAAATCCAGGCATGGCGTGAGCGCGGTGTCGATTTCGGTCTTGAACTGCGGAACCCCGTGCAGGATTTCTCGGAAGTACGCGCCGTCGACATCGCTGAAATCGTTATCGACCCGGAACTGCGCTTCGATCTCGTTCAGCGATTGCTTGGCCATGTGCCATTGGTACAGCGCCTGGGTCGCGAGCTGACGGGCTTCGCGACGCTTGACGCTTTTCGATGGCTTGCCGGCATCCGCAGGCTTTGGATCGCGCGGGTTGAAACGATCGCTTTCGTCGCTAATCACTTGGCCTCCAACTGCGCCAGCAGGCTGACCATTTCCAGAGCGGACAGGGCAGCTTCAGCACCTTTGTTACCGGCCTTGGTGCCGGAACGTTCAATGGCTTGTTCGATGGAATCAACGGTCAGGACGCCGAAAGCGACCGGAACGCCAAACTCCATGGACACCTGGGCCAGGCCCTTGGTGCATTCGCCAGCCACGTATTCGAAGTGCGGAGTGCCGCCACGAATGACCGCGCCCAGGGCGATGATTGCCGCGAATTCGCCTTTCTGGGCGACTTTCTGCGCAACCAGCGGAATTTCGAAGGCGCCAGGCGCGCGGATGATGGTGATGTCGCTTTCGCTCACGCCGTGGCGAACCAGGGCATCAACTGCACCGCTGACCAGGCTTTCAACGACGAAGCTGTTGAAACGGCCCACTACCAGAGCGTAGCGGCCTTTAGGGGCGATGAAGGTACCTTCGATGGTCTTCAGGGTCATTCGATAGATCTCTTAAAGAGCCGGGACGCGTCTCGTACGCATCCCTCGGTGATATTTGAACCGCGAATTCAAGGCCGGAAACAACCGGTCATTATTCGGAGGGCACGTATTCTACAACTTCCAGATCGAAACCGGATATCGCATTAAATTTCATGGGTGCCGACATCAGGCGCATTTTGCGTACGCCCAGGTCACGCAGGATCTGCGAACCGGCACCGACAGTGCTGTAGGTGGTCGGTTTTTTCACCGCGGCGTGATCGGCGGTTTCGCGGATGTGCGCCAGCAACACATCGCCATCGAGCGGGTGACCGAGCAACAGCACCACGCCGCTGCCGGCCTCGGCAACCTTGGCCATGGCGGCGCGCAGGCTCCAGCGGCCCGGTTGCTTGACCATCAGCAGGTCGCGCAGCGGGTCCATGTTGTGCACGCGAACCAGGGTCGGTTCTTCGGCACACACGTTGCCCAGGGTCAGCGCCATGTGCACGTCGCCTTCCACGGAATCACGATAGGTCACCAGGTTGAATTGGCCCAGTTCGCTGTCCAGCGGCTGCTCGGCAATCCGCTGAACGGTACGTTCGTGGATCATCCGGTAGTGAATCAGGTCGGCAATGGTGCCGATCTTGATGTCGTGTTCGGCGGCAAAAGCTTCCAGTTCGGCGCGACGGGACATGGTGCCGTCGTCGTTCATCACTTCGCAGATCACGCCGCTCGGCTCGAAACCGGCCATGCGCGCCAGGTCGCACGCCGCTTCGGTGTGGCCGGCACGGGCCAGGGTACCGCCGGCCTGGGCCATCAGCGGGAAGATGTGGCCGGGGCTGACGATATCTTCAGCCTTGGCATCACGGGCGGCAGCAGCCTGCACGGTGCGCGCACGGTCGGCGGCGGAAATGCCGGTGGTCACGCCGGTGGCCGCTTCGATCGATACGGTGAACTTGGTGCCGAAACCGGAACCGTTGCGCGGCGCCATCAACGGCAGCTTGAGCAGTTCGCAGCGCTCGCGGCTCATCGGCATGCAGATCAGGCCCCGGGCATGCTTGGCCATGAAGTTGATGTGCTCGGGCTTGCAGCACTCGGCGGCCATGATCAGGTCGCCTTCGTTCTCGCGGTCTTCGTCATCCATGAGGATGACCATCTTGCCTTGGCGGATGTCTTCAACCAGTTCTTCGATGCTATTGAGCGCCACAAGGCACCCCCTTGAGTCAGGATTTGAGGTAGCCGTTGGCGGCCAGAAAGCTTTCGGTGATGTTACTGGAGGCTGGCTCTGCGGCCTTGTCGCCCAGCAGCAAACGCTCCAGGTAACGGGCCAGCAAATCGACCTCAAGATTCACCCGGCGACCTGGCTGATACGACGCCATGATGGTTTCGCTCAGGGTGTGGGGAATGATGGTCAGCAGGAACTCGGCGCCATCGACTGCGTTCACGGTCAGGCTGGTGCCGTCGACGGTGATCGAGCCTTTATGGGCGATGTACCTGGCCAGGTCCTTCGGCGCACGGATGCGGAACTCCACGGCACGCGCGTTTTCGGTACGGGCAACCACTTCGCCCACGCCGTCGACGTGACCGCTGACCAGGTGCCCGCCGAGGCGAGTGGTCGGGGTCAGGGCTTTTTCCAGATTGACCGGGCTGCCGCTTTTCAGGTCATTCATGGCGGTGCAGTCAAGGGTTTCGCGACTGACGTCCGCCGCAAAGCCATTGCCCGGCAACTCGACGGCGGTCAGGCACACGCCGTTGACCGCGATGCTGTCGCCCAGTTTGACGTCGCTCAGGTCGAGCTTGCCGGTTTCGACATGAACCCGCACATCACCGCCCTTTGGGGTCAATGCACGAATACTGCCGATGGATTCGATGATGCCGGTAAACATGAGGTTCTCCTCGAGAACAAAGCCCGCGCTTGCGCGATGGCCGGAAATTATACGCCTGCTGCTGGCAAAGGAATGGCGATGACTCGCCAGTCATCGCCGATCGCACGAATTTCGATGATTTTAAGCTCGGGCGCATCCTTCATTTGCGCGAGCGGCCAGTCCAGCAGCGGCCGCGCCGAGGAACCCAAAAACTTGCCGGCAATGAAGATGTGGAACTCATCCACCAGACCGAGTTGGGCAAAGGCACCCGCCAGACGCGGGCCGGCCTCGACCAAAACCTCGTTGACGCCACGGACGGCGAGTTCAACCAGCAACTGACGCAGATCGACCTGGCCATCGTAGCCCGGCACGATCAGGCATTCCGGACCGTTGGCGTATTGCTCTTCCACCGCCACGCAGGTGGCGACCAGCGCCGGGCCAGCCTTGAAGAACGGTGCATCCAGCGGTACCCGCAGGCGACCGTCAACCAGCACCCGCAGCGGCGGACGGCTCATGGCCAAGGCCGTTTGCTCTGCATCCAGCCCCAGCTCATCGGCGCGCACGGTCAACCGCGCGTTGTCCGCCAGCACTGTGTCGGCACCGGTCAATACCACACTGGCTTGCGCGCGCAGACGCTGAACGGCCGAGCGCGCCGCTGTACCTGTGATCCACTGGCTTTCGCCGCTTTCCATCGCCGTGCGCCCGTCCAGGCTCATGGCCAACTTGACCCGCACGAACGGCAAACCGTGCTCCATGCGTTTCAGAAAGCCCTGATTGAGCTTGCGCGCCTCGCCTTCCAGCACGCCGCTTTCGGTAGCGATGCCCGCCTGTTCCAGGCGTTGCAGACCGCGACCGGCGACTTCCGGGTTCGGGTCCTGCATCGCTGCGACCACGCGGGTCACACCGGCATTGACCAGTGCATCGGCGCAAGGTGGTGTGCGGCCGTGGTGGCTGCAAGGTTCAAGCGTCACATAAGCGGTGGCGCCACGAGCCTGCTCGCCGGCCGCGCGCAGGGCGTGGACTTCAGCGTGGGGCTCGCCGGCGCGCTCGTGCCAGCCTTCACCGACAATCTGCCCGCCCTGCACAATCACGCAACCGACCCGCGGATTGGGGTGCGTCGTGTAATGCCCCTTGCGCGCCAGTTCCAGGGCGCGGGCCATGAAATGAGCATCGAGGATGGCTTGTTCTGCGGGCGTGGTCATTCTTTCACCGGTTCACGGGCCAGGCGATCGATCTCTTCGCGGAACTCGTTGAGGTCCTGGAAGCGGCGATACACCGAAGCGAAGCGGATGTAGGCGACTTCGTCGAGCTTCTGCAGCTCGGCCATCACCAGTTCGCCGACCACGAGGGATTTGACCTCGCGTTCGCCGGTGGCGCGCAATTTGTGTTTGATGTGCACCAGCGACGATTCGAGGCGCTCGACACTCACCGGGCGCTTCTCCAGCGCGCGCTGCATGCCGGCGCGGAGTTTTTCTTCGTCGAACGGCTGGCGACTGCCGTCGGTTTTGATCAGGCGCGGCAACACCAGTTCAGCCGTCTCGAACGTCGTGAAGCGCTCGCCGCAGGCCAGGCATTCACGCCGGCGGCGCACCTGTTCGCCCTCGGCGACCAGACGCGAGTCGATGACCTTGGTGTCGTTGGCACCGCAGAAGGGACAGTGCATGGTGGCAGGCAACAAAAAAAGGGAGGGCCATGGTAGCGCATCCCCGTGGCAAGACAAGCCATAGGCTTTGCGGTATACAGACGGGATGATCACTTGATCCATGGAATTCAGGTTTACGGAGCCACCAATGTCGTTACGTCCACTCATTTTGCTCAGTGTTTTCAGCCTGCTGGTGGCTTGCGGCAGCGATGCTCCCAAGCCTCAGCCGCCAACGCCTGGCCCGGCGCCACAGCAAGCGCAGAAGAAAGCCCGCGAGGCTGCTGAACTCGGCCCGCTACCCGCCCATCAACGCGAACTGAGCGGCACCTTGCAAGGCGTTCCAGCCGGCGCTGAAGTCGAACTGGCGCTGTTGGTGATCGACGATAAGGACCGCCCGCAACAATTGCTCGCCAGTTCCAGCCTGATCGGCAACAACCAGGTGCTGGCGTTTCACCTGCGCTTCAATCCGCAATCCTTCCCGACCGGGGCCCGCGTTGAACTGCGAGGCCGTGCCAGTCAGTCCGGGCAGTTGATCCTGCACTTGCCGTCGCAGTTGATTACCCAGCCGACCACCCAGGCCCTGGGCCAACTGCAATTCGTCAAAGCCCCATGAGTGCACCGCTCGACCTGCAACGGGCCTTGGCTGAATTGCTCGGTGATGCGCAACTGGTGGCCTGCCCGCTGCCGGAAACCGACTTGCAGCTGTGGCTGATCGACGGCGACAACATGGACCGCGCCTTCAGCCCGGAAGAAACCCGGCGCATCCTGCATGAGCCGCCGTACTGGAGTTTCTGCTGGGCCAGCGGCCTGGCCGTGGCCCGTTATCTGGCCGCAAACCCGCATTGGGTCAAAGGCAAGCGGGTGCTGGATTTCGGTGCCGGTTCCGGGGTGGCGGGGATTGCCGCGGCCAAGGCCGGCGCGCTGGAGGTGCTGGCCTGCGACCTAGACCCGCTGGCGATTGCCGCGTGTCGGGCCAATGCCGAGCTCAATGACGTACAGCTCAATTACTCCACTGATTTTTTCGCCGAGGCCGATCGCTTCGATCTGATCCTGGTGGCGGATGTACTGTACGACCGGGCCAACCTGCCGCTGCTCGACCAGTTCCTCAGCCGCGGCCGAGAGGCACTGGTGGCGGATTCCCGAGTACGGGATTTTCGCCATCCGTTGTACCGGCGCATAGAGATGTTGGAGGCCATGACCCTGCCGGATCTGGCCGAGCCCCACGAGTTTCGGCATGTGAGCCTCTACCACGCACAACGCTAGATAAAAGCATCGCGAGCAGGCTCGCTCCTACAGTGGTTAGTGTGAACCACAAGTCTTGTGGCCGACTTCAATCCCTGTGGGAGCGAGCTTGCTCGCGATGACGTCTTGTCAGACGAAACATCTCTAACGGCCACCCCGCTTCCGGCGCGCCCCCACCAAGCCGTATAGTTGCCCCATTCACGCTTTTACGAGATTGCCCATGAGTCAGGAAACGCCGTACATCTTCGACGCCACGACTGCCGATTTCGACCAGTCGGTGATCGAGAACTCTTTCCACAAGCCGGTGCTGGTGGATTTCTGGGCCGAATGGTGCGCGCCCTGCAAAGTCCTGATGCCAATGTTGCAGAGCATTGCCGAGAGCTATCAGGGTGAATTGCTGTTGGCCAAGGTCAATTGCGACCTAGAACAAGACATCGTCGCCCGCTTCGGCATTCGCAGCCTGCCGACCGTGGTGCTGTTCAAGGACGGCCAGCCGGTAGACGGCTTTGCCGGTGCCCAGCCGGAATCCGCTGTGCGCGCCCTGCTCGAACCCCATGTGCAGATGCCGCCACCGGCCGCCGCCGACCCGTTCGAACAGGCCCAGGCGCTGTTCGATGACAGCCGCTTTGCCGATGCCGAAGCGCTGCTCAAAGTGATCCTGGGTGAAGACAACACCAACGCCAAGGCACTGATCCTCTACGCCCGCTGCTTGACCGAGCGCGGTGAACTGGGTGAAGCGCAAGCCGTGCTGGATGCGGTCAAGAGTGACGAGCACAAGGCCGCGCTGGCCGGCGCCAAGGCACAGATCAAGTTTCTCGGTTTGGCCAAGGACTTGCCGGATGCCGCCGACCTGAAAGCCCGACTGGCGAAAGACCCGCTGGACGATGAGGCGGTCTATCAACTGGCGATCCAGCAACTGGCCCGTCAGCAATACGACGCCGCGCTGGATGCATTGCTCAAGCTGTTCACCCGTAACCGCAGCTACAGCGAAGGCTTGCCGCACAAGACCTTGCTGCAGGTGTTCGAGTTGCTGGGCAATGATCATCCGCTGGTGAGCACCTACCGCCGCAAGTTGTTTGCGGCACTGTACTGATCACGCCCTTGTAGGAGCGAGCTTGCTCGCGATGGACGCCAACGATAACGATGGCTAGCTGTGTAACCGCGGCGCTTTGGCATCTCTCGCGAGCAAGCTCGCTCCTACAACCAGCTATAGATCGGTGTATCCCCGCCGCTCACCACCTTCACCTCGGGACTATGGCGCAAACGCACCAGCAGGCGCTTGCCCGCCGCCGCACTGCCGGTCAGGCCTTCGAGTTGATCGAGCAGGTCCGGCCCGCTGAGCTGCCCGGCCTTGCGCAGCAGATCCCTGGCGATCTGCCACAGCGCATCATCCTGATTCAGCGGTTTTGCCGCCGGCACGTTGGCCGGGGACTTTTCCACCTGCAACTGCGCGCCCAGTCGCGCCCAGTCCGCGTCGTCCATCTCCAGGGTCAGATCCACCGGCCAGTCGCCGATGCTTCCGCGAATTCGCAACATAGCTCTGCTCCCGCACATTTCTTCCCGACATGCTCCCATGGGACTTGTGCAACGCCAAGCAGGCAGTCAAACTCTCCGCACTTACGTTATAAGATTACATAACATTTTCTTCATTTTACTTTTCGGAGACTCGCCATGCGTCGCCTGCTTCTCGCCCTGCCGTTTGCCATGTTGCCATTGGCTGTCGCCCATGCCGCCGACGAACACGATCATGAGCATGGCAGCCTGGATGCCCATGAACATGGCGTGGGACGCCTCAATGCGGCGCTGGACGGCAAGACCCTGGAGCTGGAACTGGAAAGCCCGGCCATGAACCTGGTGGGTTTCGAGCACGTCGCCACCAGCGATGCAGACAAAGCCAAAGTCGCCGCCGTGCGTGCTCTGCTCGAGCAACCACTGGCCTTGTTCAACCTGCCGAAAGCCGCCGGTTGCGTGGTGGAGAACCAGGAACTGGAAAGCCCGCTGTTCGGCGACAAGCCCGATGCCGACGATGATCACGATGAAGACGCCAAAGACGAAGACGGCCACGAACATCACGATGATCACAGCGAAATCCACGCCCGCTATCAGTTCACCTGCGCCACGCCGGCGGCACTGAAGTCGCTGGACCTGGCGAATATTTTCACCCGCTTCCCGGCCACCCAGAAAATTCAGGTACAACTGATCGGCCCGAGCGGGCAGCAAGGGGTTGATGTGACGGCCAAGGCTGCCGCCCTGAAATTCTGAATCCACCGATGATCCCCTGTAGGAGCGAGCCTGCTCGCGAAGGAGTGTCAGATACATTGGTATCGACTGATACACCATCGCGAGCAGGCTCGCTCCCACAGGGTTCACCACCAACCAGACCGGTTTCACATGACCCAAGCACTCATCGAACTGTCCGACCTGGGCTTCAGTTGGCCCGGTCACCCGCCGCTGCTGGACATCCCGGCGTTTCGCCTGGAGCGCGGGGAAACCCTGTTCCTCAAAGGCCCCAGCGGCAGCGGCAAAACCACACTGCTCGGCCTGCTCGGCGGCGTGCAAAAGCCTGATCGCGGCAGCATCCGCCTGCTCGGCCAGGAACTGACGCAACTCTCGGCCGGTGCCCGCGACCACTTCCGCGTCGATCACACCGGCTACATCTTTCAGCAGTTCAACCTGCTGCCGTTTCTGTCGGTGCGTGAAAACGTCGAACTGCCCTGCCACTTCTCGAAACTGCGCGCCGAACGGGCGAAACAACGCCACGGCAGCGTCGACAAAGCCGCCGCCACGCTGCTCGCCCACCTGGGTTTGAAGGATGAAAACATCCTCGGTCGCCGCGCCGACTCGCTGTCCATCGGCCAGCAGCAACGGGTCGCCGCCGCCCGCGCGCTGATCGGTCAACCGGAACTGGTGATTGCCGACGAGCCGACCTCGGCCCTCGATTACGACGCCCGCGAGAACTTCATTCGCCTGCTGTTCGCCGAGTGCCGCGAAGCCGGGTCGAG
The DNA here is from genome assembly GCF_002303925.1 of Pseudomonas sp. ACN8. Lineage (GTDB taxonomy): Bacteria > Pseudomonadota > Gammaproteobacteria > Pseudomonadales > Pseudomonadaceae > Aquipseudomonas. The sequence goes on along the minus strand of NZ_MRCS01000002.1, from coordinate 15,990 downwards.
CCTGTTGTTCGTCAGCCACGACCAGAGCCTGGCGCCGCTGTTCGACCACAACCTGTCGCTGGCCGAACTCAATCGCGCCGCTACCCCGTCCGAGGTCTGAGATGTATCTGTTTCGTCTAGCCATCGCCAGCCTGGCTAACCGCCGCTTCACCGCGATCCTCACCGCATTCGCCATTGCCCTGTCGGTGTGCCTGTTGCTGGCAGTGGAGCGCGTGCGCACCGAAGCCAAGGCCAGTTTCGCCAGCACCATCAGCGGCACCGACCTGATCGTCGGCGCCCGCTCAGGCTCGGTGAATCTGTTGCTGTACTCGGTGTTCCGCATCGGCAACGCCACCAACAACATCCGCTGGGACAGCTTCGAACACTTCGCCAGCAACCCGAAAGTGAAGTGGGCGATCCCGATGTCCCTTGGTGACTCCCATCGCGGTTACCGGGTGATGGGCACCACCGAAGCCTACTTCGAGCACTACCAGTACGGCCGCCAGCAACACCTGCAATTGAGCGATGGCCGCGCCTTCGAAACCGACCCGTTCGAAGTGGTGCTCGGTGCCGAAGTGGCCGATGCACTGCACTACAAACTCGGCGACAAACTGGTGCTGGCCCACGGCGTCGCGGCGATCAGCCTGGTCAAGCATGACGACAAACCGTTCACCGTGGTCGGCATTCTCAAGCGCACCGGCACGCCGGTGGACCGCACGCTGCACATCAGCCTCGGTGGCATGGAAGCGATTCACATCGACTGGCACAACGGCGTGCCGGCCCGGGGTGAGGGGCGCATCACCGCCGACCAGGCGCGCAACATGGACCTCACGCCGCAAGCGATCACCGCGTTCATGCTCGGCCTCAACAACAAGATTTCGACCTTTGCCCTGCAACGGGAAATCAACGAATTCCGTGGCGAGCCGATGTTGGCGATCCTGCCGGGCGTGGCGTTGCAAGAGCTGTGGAGTCTGATGGGCACCGCGGAAAAAGCGCTGTTCGTGGTCTCGCTGTTTGTGGTGCTGACCGGGTTGATCGGCATGCTCACGGCGATTCTAACCAGCCTCAACGAGCGCCGCCGGGAAATGGCGATCCTGCGCTCGGTGGGCGCGCGCCCCTGGCACATCGCGACGCTGTTGGTACTCGAAGCCTTTGCCCTGGCGCTGTCGGGCGTGATCGCCGGCGTGGCGTTGCTGTATGTGTGCATCGCCGCGGCCCAGGCCTATGTGCAAGCCAACTACGGCCTGTTCCTGCCGCTGTCCTGGCCGACCGAGTATGAATGGACGCTGCTCGGTGGCATCCTGATCGCCGCGCTGCTGATGGGCAGTGTGCCGGCCTGGCGCGCCTATCGCCAATCCCTGGCCGATGGCCTGTCGATCCGTTTATGAGGACGTTGAAAATGCCCCGCGCTGTATTTGCGCTATTGATGCTGGTCGCCCTGCCCCTGTGGGCGGCACAGCCAAAAGACCTGACCTGGTCGGAGATGATCCCGCCCGACGCCCCGAAAGAAGTGCCGAACATGACGCCGCTGCACGATCTGTCGCAGATGAGCAGCACGCTCTCGGCAGAGTCGGCACCAGCAGCCAGGCAGGACCTGCCCAACGCACCGGTGGTCAAGGCCCTCGATGGCCAGAACATTCGCCTGCCAGGCTACATCGTGCCGCTGGAAGTGAGCGAGGAAGGCCGCACCACGGAGTTTCTGCTGGTGCCGTATTTCGGCGCCTGCATCCATGTGCCGCCACCGCCGTCGAACCAGATCGTGCACGTCAAGAGCGAAGTCGGCGTGAAGCTCGACGAGTTGTATCAGCCGTACTGGATCGAAGGCGCACTGCAGGTCAAGGCGTCCACCAGCGAGTTGGCGGATGCCGGGTATCAGATGGAGGCGGACAAGATTTACCTGTATGAATTGCCGGAGTGAGTCCGGTGGTCATGCGTTGCTTGATAGTCAGTATCGCGAGCAGGCTCGCTCCTACAGATGATCGCGTCCCCTTGTAGGAGCGAGCTTGCTCGCGATGAGGCCATCAAAAACACCAAAAAAATCACTCCCGCCCCACTTTCATTGAGCTGCATCAAAAGACCGAATAGTTAGCCGGCTTACCATTGGACATCGAACACTTTTAACGTCCTCTGGAGCCCCCATGAACAAGTCCATGCTCAGCGCTTCGCTGGTTGCCCTCGCGCTCGCAGCCCCGCTCGCCCATGCCTTTGAGGCCGGCGACATTCTCCTTCGCGCCGGTGCAATCACCGTCAACCCGCAAGCCGACAGCTCCAGCGTCAAGGTCGATCAAGGCCCGCTCGCAGGTGCCGACCTGGGTGGCAAGGCGACACTGAGCAGCGACACACAACTGGGCTTGAACTTCGCCTACATGCTCACCAACCACCTGGGTATCGAGTTGCTGGCAGCCACACCGTTCGAGCATGACGTGAAACTCAAGGGCACGGCCCTGAGCGCGGCCAACGGCAAACTCGGCACCCTCAAGCACCTGCCGCCGACCTTGAGCCTGGTGTACTACCCGCTGGATCCGAAGTCGGCCTTCCAGCCGTACGTCGGCGGTGGCATCAACTACACCTATATCTACGACGAACACGTTGGCAGCCAGGCGCAGTCCGCCGGTTTCAGCAACTTCAAGGCGGAAAACTCCTGGGGCCTGGCGTGGCAGGTCGGTGCTGACTACATGTTGACCGACAACATCATGATCAACGCCCAGGTCCGCTACATCGACATCGATACCCGCGCCACCGTCGAGAACAACTCGATTGCCCCAGGTACCCGGGCACGTGTGGACGTCGATGTAGACCCGTTCATCTACATGGTGGGCCTGGGTTACAAGTTCTAAAGAACGTTCACGTGGTGGTGAATGAGGCTTGGTGGCGAACAGACTAAATACTGACGGCGACTGCTTTGTAGTCGAACGGGGGAAGCCCCCTCGCCACAGGGAATCTACCTGCATCAGGTAAATTCCGGCCGTGAAAAAGGCGCCTGTAAAAAGGCGCCTTTTTCATGTCCGCATGGAAGCGATCTATCGCCCCAGCAACCGCGCCAGCCCCACGCGCATCGATGTCTGCTCCGTGGTACTGAAGCGCTCCAACAGGCGCCGGTTATTCGCCCGGGAATGACGAATGTCACCGGAGCGCGCCGGGCCGTAGCTCACCGGTGGCAACTTGCCGACCACGGCTTCGAGCGCTTCGAGCATTTGCTTAAGGGTCGTCGCCTGGTTCCAGCCAACGTTGACCGCACCGACTTCGACCTGGGGCATTTCGATGGCCTGCACCAGCAAGTCGACCAGGTCTTCGACGTAGACAAAATCCCGGGTCTGCTCGCCATCGCCAAACACCGTGATCGGCAAGCCCTTGAGTGCGCGCTCGCTGAAAATGCTGATCACCCCGGAGTACGGCGAGGACGGATCCTGGCGCGGGCCGAAGATGTTGAAGAAGCGGAAAATCACCGGTTCCAGACCATGCTGGCGGCGATAAAAGTCGAAGTAATGCTCGCTGGCCAGCTTGTCCACCGCGTAAGGCGTCAGGGGCGCCTTGGGCGTGTCCTCGTCGATCGACTCACCTTCGCCATTGTTGCCATACACCGCCGCACTGGAGGCAAACAGCACGCGTTTGACCCCGGCCTGGCGCATGGCTTCGCAGACGTTCAGCGTGCCGATGAAGTTGCTCTGGTGTGTGCGCACCGGATCGTCCACCGAGGCCTGCACCGAAGCCACGGCGGCCAGATGCGCCACGGCGCTGCATCCGGACATCGCCCGGGCAACCAAAGCCGCATCGGCCACGTCGCCGACGACCAGTTCGACCCTGGGATTGTCCAGCGGCAGATTGCTGCGCTTGCCGGTGGACAGATCATCGAGAATCCGCACCGCATGGCCCTTGGCAAGCAGCGCGTCGGTCAGGTGTGAACCAATGAAACCGGCACCACCGGTGATCAAAACGGGGCCGTCAGCCATGGCGATAGAACCTGTCCAGTAGACCGGGAAGCGCCGCACGCCAGGCGCGCGGTTTGATCCCGAAGGTGTGCAGAATTTTCTTGCAGGCCAAGACCGCGTGTTGCGGTTCTTCGGCGGCATCCGGACGCGCGGCGTGGGCCTGGGCGGTCGGGGCTTCGATGGCCAGCGGATGCAGGCTGCGGGCTTCGGTCAGAATCGCCTGCCCCAGCGCCAGCGGCGTGGTCGCCTCATGCCCGGCGTAGTGGTAGGTGCCCCACAGCGGCGCGGCGCAATCGAGTTGTTTGAGCACAGAAATGATCACACGGGCGGCATCGTCGACCGGCGTCGGATTGCCGCGCCGGTCGTCGGCCATCAGCAATTCTTCAGGTTGTTCGGCACGGGCGAGGAAGCGGCCAAGGGTGCCATCCGGGCTGTCGTCCAGCAGCCAGCCGAAACGCAACAGCACGTGTTGCGGGCAGGTGGCGCGAACGCTTTGTTCGATTCGCCACAACGCCTGACCGCGCAGGCCCAAAGGCACCGGTTCGTCTTTTTCGCTGTAGGCGGTGGCACGGGAGCCGTCGAACACGCGATAGCTGGAAGGTTGCAGCAGCACGATGTTGTGGTGCTGGCACAGTTCCGCCAGACGCTCGATCGCACGCTCCTGGCTGGCCAGACGCTGTTCGCTCACCGCCTCGGCCTGAAACCAGTCGAAGTAGTAGGCAAGGTTGATCAATGCATCGGGACGGGTGTCGTCGAGCAGTTGTGTCAGGCTCGCGGCATCCCAGCCGTCTTCGGGCGGGCGGGGGGCGAGGAAGCCGATGTCTTCCTCCGCACCGAGGCGAATCAGCGCCTGCCCAAGGGCATTTCCGCCGCCCAGTAACATAAGGCGCATTCGCATAGAGTCAGCAGGCCCAGTCTGATTGAAACAATGGCTTTATCGACATCGCCCCCAGGCGATGTCGTTGGTAATTGCCGGAATCGTTGCATTTTGCGGGTTTAGTGCGCAACCGTCACCCGTAAAGTGTAGATGCCCTGGATTTGTGGTGCTGTCTCTGGCCTCTTCGCGAGCAGGCTCGCTCCCACAAAGGATTTGTGTTCACCACCCCTCTGTGGGAGCGAGCCTGCTCGCGAAGAGGCCCTGAAGACCAGCGAAGGTCTTGAGCGGTACTTGCAACTTCCCGTTCCCACCCGCATAAATTGCTGCATGAACCTGCCCATCCCCGCAGACAGTGCCCTGAGCGGCTTTCACCCTGCCGTCAGCGCCTGGTTCAGCCACACGTTCGCAGCGGTCACCGCCGCCCAGGCCCGGGCGTGGCCGTTGATCCGCCAGCGCCGCTCGACCCTGGTCGCCGCGCCCACCGGTTCCGGCAAGACCCTCACCGCCTTTCTCGCTGTCATCGACGACCTGGTGCATCGCGGCCTGGAAAGCCCGGAAGGCTTGCCCGACTCCACCCTGGTGGTCTACGTCTCGCCGCTCAAGGCGCTGTCCAACGACATCCGGATCAACCTGCAAAACCCGCTGGCCGGCATTACCGGGCAATTGCGCATGATGGGCCTGCCCGAACTGCAGATCAGCACCGCCGTGCGCACCGGCGATACACCGCAAAAAGACCGATCAGCAATGCGCAAAACGGCGCCGCACATTCTGGTGACCACGCCGGAATCCCTGTATGTGCTGCTCGGCTCCGATTCCGGCAGGCAGATGCTCGGCACCGTACAAACGGTGATCGTCGACGAGATCCACGCCATGGCCGCCAGCAAACGCGGCAGCCACCTGGCACTGAGCCTTGAACGCCTGCAAGCCCTCTGCCCGGAGCCGCTGCTGCGCATCGGTCTGTCGGCCACGCAAAAGCCCATCGAAGCCGTCTCGCGCTTCCTGGTCGGTCGCGACCGTCCCTGCGAGATCGTCGACATCGGCCACGCCCGCCCCCGCGACCTGGACATCGAAGTGCCGCCCGTGCCGCTATCGGCCGTGATGGCCAACGATGTCTGGGAACGGGTGTACGACCGCCTCGCTGCCTTGGCCCGGGAACACCGGACCACACTGATTTTCGTCAACACCCGGCGCCTGGCCGAACGCCTGAGCCGGCACCTGAGCGAGCGTCTGGGCAAGGATGCCGTGGCGGCCCACCATGGCAGCCTGGCCAAGGAATTTCGCCTGGATGCCGAGCAGCGACTCAAGCGCGGCGACCTGCAAGTGCTGATCGCCACGGCGTCGCTGGAGCTGGGGATCGACATCGGCGACGTCGACCTGGTGTGCCAGATCGCCTCGCCTCGCTCGATTGCCGGGTTTCTGCAACGGGTCGGCCGTTCCGGGCACCAGGTCGGCGGCACGCCCAAGGGGCGTTTGTTCGCCACCACCCGCGACGACCTGATTGAATGCGCCGCGCTGCTCGACTGCGTGCGCCGGGGCGAACTCGATACCTTGCTGATCCCGCAAGCGCCGCTGGACGTGCTGGCGCAGCAGATCATCGCCGAGGTCAGTTGTCAGGAATGGCCGGAGCAAGCGCTGCTGGAGATGCTGCGCCGCGCCTCGCCCTACGCCGCACTCGACGACAAACACTACCTGGCGCTGCTGCACATGCTCGCCGAGGGTTACAACGGCCGTCAGGGCATCCGCAGCGCCTACCTGCACCGCGACGCCGTGAGCCGCACCCTGCGCGGTCGCCGGGGCGCGAAACTGACGGCGGTGACCAGTGGCGGGACCATTCCGGACAACGCCGACTACAGCGTGCTGCTGGAGCCTCAAGGGCTGAACATCGGCACCATCAACGAAGACTTCGCGGTGGAAAGCATTGCCGGGGATATCTTCCAGCTGGGCAACACGTCCTATCGGATCCTGCGGGTGGAAACCGGCAAGGTCCGGGTCGAGGACGCCCAGGGCCAGCCGCCGACCATTCCGTTCTGGCTCGGTGAAGCACCGGGGCGCAGCGCCGAGCTGTCCGCGGCAGTGGCGCGCTTGCAGGCACAACTCGACGACCTGCTGGGTGCCGCACCGGGCAACTTGCAGCCAGCGCTCGACTGGCTGACCGAGACCCTGGGCCTGAACCTCGCCAGCGCCGAACAACTGATGGATTACCTGGCCCGCGCGCGGCAAACGCTGGGCGCCCTGCCATCGCAAGACACGCTGCTGATGGAGCGCTTTTTTGACGAGTCCGGCGGCACGCAACTGGTCATTCACACGCCGTTCGGCAGCCGCATCAACCGCGCCTGGGGCCTGGCCCTGCGCAAGCGTTTCTGCCGCACCTTCAACTTCGAATTGCAGGCTGCCGCCAGCGAAGACGCCATCGTGCTGTCGCTGTCCACCAGCCACAGTTTTGAACTGGACGACGTCTGGCGTTACCTGCACAGCAACAGTGCCGAACACATACTGATCCAGGCCGTGCTCGACGCGCCGCTGTTCGGTGTACGCTGGCGCTGGAATGCCGGTGTGGCCCTGGCCCTGCCGCGCTACAGCGGCGGGCGCAAAGTCCCGCCGCAGATCCAGCGGATGAAAAGCGAAGACCTGATCGCCAGCGTGTTTCCCGATCAGATCGCCTGCGTGGAAAACCTCGCCGGCGAACGGGAGATTCCCGACCATCCACTGGTAGAGCAAACCCTCGACGATTGCCTGCACGACGCCATGGACACTGAAGGCTGGCTGGCCTTGTTGCGGCGCATGGAACACGGTGACATTCGCCTGATCAGCCGCGACTTGCCGGCGCCTTCGCCGCTGGCGGCGGAGATTCTCAGCGCCCGCCCCTACACCTTTCTCGACGATGCGCCACTGGAGGAACGCCGCACTCAAGCCGTACTCAACCGCCGCTGGACCGACCCGCAATCCACCGACGATCTCGGTGCCCTGGATACCGAGGCGATTGCCGCCGTGCGCGACGAAGCCTGGCCAGCGCCCTCCGGTGGCGATGAAATGCACGAGGCCTTGATGAGCCTGGCGTGCATCACCGATGCCGAAGCCGGCGCCAATCCGCAGTGGCTCGACTGGCTCACGACCCTGGCCGACAGCGGACGCGCGGGCCGTTTGCAGATCAACGCCGGGCAATCGTTGTGGCTGGCACTGGAGCGCTTGACCTGCCTGCGGGCGATTTATCCACAGGCCGAATTGATACCATCGCTGCAAGCGCTGCCGGACTTCGACGAGGTCTGGGATCCCGAAGAGGCCATCCTCGAACTGATCCGCGCGCGGCTCAGCGCCTTCGGGCCGCTGGCGCTCGATCGTATTGCCGAACCGCTCGGCTTGCCCGCTGCACAGATCAACCAGGCCCTGGCGCAACTGGAACGCGAAGGCTACGTGCTACGCGGCCGCTTCACCCCGGGCACCACCCGGGAAGAATGGTGCGAGCGGCATTTGCTGGCGCGGATTCACCGCTATACGGTCAAGCGCCTGCGCCGGGAAATCGAACCGGTGGCGTTGCAGGATTTCATGCGATTCCTGTTCGACTGGCAGCATGTCTCGAGCGCAAGCCAGGGTCAGGGCGCGGCGGTTTTGCCGGCCGTCATTGCGCAATTCGAAGGCTACCCCGCTGCCGCTTCAGCCTGGGACAGCAACATCCTGCCGGCGCGGATCAAGGACTACTCGGCGACCTGGCTGGATGAGTTGTGCCGCAGCGGCAGACTGGTGTGGACGCGCCTGACTGCGCACAGCAAAAGCGCCAGCACCGCCCTGCGCAGCACGCCGATCGTTTTGCTGCCGCGCAACCGGGTCGGCCTCTGGAGCGGCTTGACCGAACAGACGCCAGTCAGCGAACTCTCGCCGAAAACGCAAAAGGTCCACGCGGCCCTCGTCCAGCATGGCGCGCTGTTTTTCGATGAGCTGATCCATGAGGCCCATTTGCTGCGTTCGGAGCTGGAAATCGCCCTGCAGGAACTGGTGGGCGCGGGGTTGGTGAACGCCGACAGCTTCGCCGGGTTGCGCGCACTGATCACCCCGGCCAGCAAGCGCCAGCCGCGCAACAGCCGGCGTGGGCGCGGGGCATTCATCGGTGGCATGGACGACGCCGGGCGCTGGGCTTTGTTGCGACGCGTGCCTGCCGAGCCGGTGGTGCAAAACCAACGGACGCCTGCCGAAACCCTTGAACACATCGCCATGACCTTGCTGCGCCGCTACGGCGTGGTGTTCTGGCGCTTGCTGGAACGTGAAGCGGACTGGCTGCCGAGCTGGCGTGAACTGCTGCGTACGTTCCATCGCCTGGAGGCACGCGGCGAGATACGCGGTGGGCGCTTTGTCAGCGGCCTGGCGGGCGAGCAATTCGCCCTGCCCGAGGCGATTCCATTACTGCGCGAGGTGCGGCGTCGGCCCCATGACGGCAGCCTGGTCGCGGTGTGCGGGGTCGATCCGCTGAACCTCGCCGGCACGCTGTTGCCCGGAGCGAAAGTCCCGGCACTGGCGAGCAATCGGCTGGTGTATCGCGATGGATTGCCGGTGGCTGCCGAGATTGCCGGCAAGCAGCAGTTCTGGGGGGAGCTGGATCAGCAGATGAGTGCTGAAGTGCGCAGCAAACTGATCCGGTATTGAGGGTGTTTTATCGGGCTTCATCGCGAGCAGGGCTCACTCCTACAATTGATCTGTGTCGTTCACAAATCCCCCTGTAGGAGCGAGCCTGCTCGCGATGAGGCCAGAGCAGCCAAAAAAACTATTGAGACCGTGGCCGATCCGGCATCAGCACCGCCGAGTGATCCGGCTCATGCCCCGCCTCGGGTAGCGGCTCGACCGGATGCCTCGGAACCAGCGCCTGCTGTGGATAAGTCTGCGCGAAGTTCACCCACGGGCAGTTATCCACAAGCTTTTTCAAACGCTGGTTGAAGGCCCGGCTCACCGCGTATTGACCACCGGACACCGTGCGAAATTGCGCGGTCAGCACCACACCGTTGAGGTCCATCCTGTCGACGCCAAACACATCCAGCGGCCCTTGCAGGTTGTAGCGCAGGAAGGGATCGTTGCTGATGGAATGCCCGGCCTCGCGGATCAGTTCGATGGCCTTGTCGACATCGGTATCGTAGGTAAATTGCACCGAGAAAAACGCATAGGCGAATTGCCGCGATTGGTTGGTCACGGCCTTGATCTGCCCGAACGGCACCGAGTGCACGAATCCCTTGCCGTCGCGCAGGCGCAAGGTGCGGATGGTCAGGCCTTCGACGGTGCCTGCGTGACCGGAATCGAGCACCACCCAGTCACCGATGGACAGGGTGTCTTCGATGATGATGAACAGCCCGGTAATCACATCCTGCACCAGTTGCTGGGAACCGAAACCGATCGCCAGGCCGATGACCCCGGCACCGGCCAGGAACGGCGCGACGTTGATCCCCAGGTTGGCCATGGTGGTGATCGCGCAAATCACCACCAGGATGATTTTGATCGCGTTGCGCAACAGCGGCAGGATGGTTTTCACCCGCGTACTCGGCTGGCGCGCCGAGCGCTTGTTGGTCGGTGGCTTCAGTGCTTCCTGAATCGCCGTGTCGAGCACCACCCAGACCATCCAGGTCACCAGCAGGATCAGACCGATATGGCTCAGAGAATCACTGATCGCCCGGCCCACGGCATTGCTCACCGCGAATTCGAACAGCGACACGCCCCAGATCCGCCCGAGGATATCGATGAACACGATGGCCATGCCGATGCGCAACAAAGCATGGGACAGGTTGAGAAAACGCTCTTTGTAAGCGCCGCTGCGGCGCAGGTCCGCTTCGCTGCGGGCCTTGAACAAATGATGCAGCGTGGTGCTGAGAAACACCGTGGCAATCAGCAACACCGTGGTGAACAAGGCGCTGCGCAGCACTCTCTGATTGTCCACCCCTGCGCCGATCAGGTTGATGATCGAAACCAGTACCATCAACAGAATCGGCCAATACCAGAGCCCGGAAAATATCCGCAGGGTTTCACGCAACGCCGGCTGCCTGAGGCGCTGGGCCAGCGGCAAAATACGGATCACATGGGCGACCGGGCGGCGCATGCGGATCACCAGCAAACCGAAGGACATCGACGCTGCCAACCCGGTGAACACAGCGATGCTGCCGGTGAGATTGTTGCCCAGTTGATGGGCGATCTGCGGACTGGTCAGGGCATCGCTCAATGCCACCAGAAAGCCGATAGCGAACAAGGGGCGGGGACTCTTGTCGCGAATGATCTGCACCGCCCGCCGCTTGTGCCCGGCATTGAACACCACTACCAGCGACAGCACCAATGACCCGGCAAATATCCCCGCGCTGGCGGCATAAGCCAGACACAGCGCCAGCGCCCGTCCCGCCGATATCGGCAAAAACTGGCTGGCATAAATCGTCAACGGCAGACTGATCACCGCCGCAAGGGTGTAGGGCAGCACATAACCGAGCAACGCCTGGCCCCGTTCACGACTGAGCAGCAGACGATGCTCGCACAGGCGCCTGGCGGCCATCCGCCCGAGCAGCCAAAGACAGGCAAACACCACCGTCCACACGCAGGTCAGCAACAGGAAATCGCCGGCGACGCTCCAGGGCGAACGGGCCGAAGGCTGATTGACCAACTGATCCACTTCATCGACCGCGAGGCCGGCACGCAGACGCCAGACGTCGACGAGGTTTTCGTTGAGATCGAGTTTGGTCTGGACCTCGTCAATGCTTGTACTGATGGCCCCCAGTAACCCGCCTTGCACCAGCGGTTCGGGGTGTGCCGGAGGCGTCGCGGCGGTCGCGGTGGCGGGCAGCCCCGGTATCGCGGCGGCTTCCAGTTGCTCGCTGCCCACAAACAGCAACGCTCCCAGCAGTATCGCGGTCTTGAGCCTGATCAAAGCACCCGCTCCTTTGGCTGTGTCTGTATGGAACTGATCGAGAAATGCCGGGCAAGTTCGGATATGGCCCCCTCGGCACAGACTAGCACTCGTACTCGTGATATTTGCCTTGGGCGCAAATATCAAATGCCCCATCCAGTATTTTTCTGAATGACCGAGGGTCGGGGGACCGTCCGTAGCGCCATCGAAACTTTCGCCGCAGCCTCGTAGTCATCTCAAGACAGGGGCTGTAAGACCGGAGGCGACATGGCGGCGATTCATATCGGTATTTCAGGCTGGCGCTATACGCCCTGGCGGGGAGACTTCTACCCCAGGGGCCTGACCCAAAGGCGCGAATTGCAGTTCGCCTCGCGGGCGGTCAACAGCATCGAAATCAATGGATCGTTCTACGCGCTGCAACGGCCCGAACGTTATGCCCAGTGGTATGGCGAAACCCCGCTCGACTTCGTCTTCAGCGTCAAGGCCCCGCGCTTCATTACCCATATCAAGCGGCTGCGGGACATCCACAAGCCGCTGGCGAATTTTTTTGCGTCCGGAGTGTTGGAGTTGAAAGAAAAACTCGGGCCGATCCTCTGGCAGTTTCCGCCCAGCTTCAAATTCGACGTCGAGTTGTTCGAAAACTTCCTCGACCAACTGCCCCGCAATACCGAACAGGCCGCCGCCCTCGCCCGCCAGCACGACTCCCACGTCACCGGTCATGCGAGTCTGAAGGCTTACAAAAAGAAGCCCTTGCGCCATGCCGTGGAAATCCGTCATGACAGTTTTGTCGATCCGCTGTTTGTCCGCATGCTCAAGCGCTACAACACGGCCCTGGTCATCGCCGACACGGCAGGTAAATGGCCGTACCGCGAAGACATCACCAGCGATTTCGTCTACCTGCGCCTGCATGGTGCCGAAGCGCTTTATGCCAGCGGTTACACCCCACAGGCACTAAAACACTGGGGCGAACGAATCGAGGCCTGGCATCACGGCCAACAACCGGATGATCCACAATTGATTGCGCCCCGGCAGAGGCCAAAGGCGTGCAAATCCCGGGAGGTGTTCTGCTATTTCGATAACGACATCAAAGTCCGTGCCCCCTTTGATGCACGCCATTTGTTGCAACGCCTGCACCTCGACAAAAACCTCGCCACCATCCCCGGTGAGCCTGCCGCCGAGGGCGTGTTGCCATGAGTATTCCCGAGCCGGTCGGCGTCACGGACGAGCAGACACCCATCAGCACGACAGTACGCAGCTTCACCGTGCTGACGGTCAACACCCATAAAGGTTTCACCGCGCTCAACCGCCGTTTCATCCTGCCGGAACTGCGTGAAGCGGTGCGCAGCGTATCTGCCGATGTGGTGTTTTTGCAGGAAGTCCACGGCACCCACGAGCAGCATCCCAGGCGCTACACCAACTGGCCGGCGATGCCGCAATACGAGTTCCTCGCCGACAGCCTGTGGCCGCAGTTCGCCTATGGCCGCAATGCGGTGTATCCGGCGGGCGATCACGGTAATGCGCTGTTGTCGAAGTTCCAGATCATCCGCCACGACAACCTCGACGTGTCCTTCAGCGGCCACGAGAATCGCGGTCTCTTGCATTGCGTGCTGCGCTTGCCCGGCGACGGCCAGGAAGTGCATGCCATTTGCGTACACCTGGGGTTGCTCGAAACCCATCGCACCGCGCAACTGAAGCTGCTCGCCCAGCGCCTGGACGCCCTGCCCGGCGATGCCCCGGTGATTGTCGCCGGGGACTTCAACGATTGGCGCCTGCGCGCCGATGCAATGCTCACGCCCAGCGGTTTGCGCGAAGTCTTCGCCGCGCACCATGGCAAACCGGCGCGCAGTTTCCCCGCGCGCTGGCCGGCATTGCGCCTGGACCGCATCTATGTACGCAACCTCAAGGCCAGCCATCCGCAAGTGCTGACCTCCCGGCCCTGGTCGCACCTTTCCGACCACGTCCCGCTGTCGGTGGAGATCGAGCTATGAGCAGCCACTCGATGGAAAAAAACACGCTGGAGCACATCCCCGCCCCGTCTTCCCTCGAGCCGACTGCGGTCGATGTCGAATACGGCTGGCAAGGCAGCAATCGGGTCGAGTTGCTGGAAAACGGTGAGGCGTATTTTCCCCGGGTGTTTGAAGCCCTGCGTCGGGCGCAAAGTGAAATCCTGCTGGAAACCTTCATTCTGTTCGAGGACAAGGTCGGCAATGAGCTGCAACAGATCCTGATCGAAGCCGCTCAACGCGGCGTGCGCACCACCGTCAGCCTCGACGGCTTTGGCTGCGGTGAACTGAGTACCGGGTTCCTCACCGCCCTGACCGTCGCCGGCGTGCACCTGCAAATGTTCGACCCGGCACCGAAACGCCTGGGCATCCGCACCAACTGGTTTCGGCGCCTGCATCGCAAGATTGTGGTGGTCGATGGCACCGTCGCGTTCGTCGGCGGGATCAACTTTTCCGCCGATCATCTGGCCGACTTCGGCCCCGAGGCCAAACAGGATTATTCCGTGGAAGTACAAGGTCCGGCCGTTGCCGATATCCATCACTTTGCCCTGCTGCAATGCGGGCGCCCGGCGCACGCCAGATACTGGTGGCACCGCCGTCGGCAGCGGCGTTCGGAACTGGCCTTCAGCGACCACGACGGCCAGGTGCGGCTGGTGTACCGCGACAACGGGGAACACCAGACCGACATCGAGGAGGTTTACCGCCAGGTATTGCGCCAGGCGCAGCGTCGGGTGGTAATCGCCAACGCCTACTTCTTTCCCGGCTTCCGCTTGCTGCGCGAGATCCGCAACGCGGCCCGCCGAGGCGTGGATGTGCGGCTGATCCTGCAGGGCCAGCCAGACATGCGGGTGGCCAGGCTTGCGGCGCGCATGACCTACGATTACTTGCTCAAGTCCGGGGTAAAGATCTACGAATATTGCGACCGCCCGCTGCACGGCAAGGTCGCATTGGTGGATGAGGACTGGAGCACCGTAGGCTCGAGCAACCTCGACCCGTTGAGCCTGTCGCTGAATCTGGAAGCCAACGTGCTGATCCGCGACCGTGGCTTCAATCGAGTTCTGTTCGATCGCCTGGAAGACCTCAGCGACAACCATTGCAAGGCCATGTCTCACGACATCGCGCCACGCGGGCGGGTCTGGCACATGACCATCGGTTTTCTGGTATTTCACTTCCTGCGGCATTTCCCGGCATGGGCCGGTTGGTTGCCGGCGCATAAACCACGCCTGAAACCCTTCCCCCCTCCGACCGGGAGCGCTGACCATGAACCGCGCTGAACCCAACACGACAACTCACGCCAAAAGCCCTGGCAAGTCGCATTGGAGCCGCTGGAAACGACCGCTGACGATGCTGTTTTTCCTGATGCTGATCGTGCTGTTCACAATGCTCGCCCAGCGCCTCGAATGGAGCGAAGTGTTCGAAAACCTGGCCGATTTCAAGGTGCGCACACTGATCATTGCGTCGGGGCTGACACTGGTGAGTTTTCTGGTGTACGCCTGCTTCGACCTGATCGGCCGCACCTACATCCGCCAGAACCTGACCTGGAAGCAGATCCTGCCGGTGGGGATCATCAGCTACGCCTTCAACCTGAACCTCAGCGCATGGGTCGGCGGCATCGCCATGCGTTACCGGTTGTATTCGCGGCTCGGGGTCAGCAAGAGCAACATCGCGAAAATCCTCGGCCTGAGCCTGGCGACCAATTGGTTCGGCTACATGGTGATTGCCGGTGCCGTGTTCAGCAGCGGGCTGGTGCGCATGCCGCCGGGCTGGAAGCTCAGCAGTAGTACGCTGCAAGGCGTGGGGGTTTTGTTATTGCTGCTGAGCGCCGGGTACCTGGCGGCGTGTCGGTTTGCCAAGCGTCGGGAGTGGGCAATTCGCGGAATGGAAATTGACTTGCCGTCGCTGCGCATGGCGGTGCTGCAACTGGCCCTCGGGGCTCTGAACTGGTCGCTGATGGCGGCGGTGATTTTCACCTTGCTGCCGAGCAAACTGGACTATCCGCTGGTATTGGGCGTGCTGTTGATCAGTGCCATCGCCGGGGTCATCACTCACATACCGGCCGGGCTCGGCGTGCTGGAAGCAGTGTTTGTGGCGCTGCTGCAACACGAGACTTCGCGGGGCAGCCTGGTGGCGGGACTGCTGGCCTATCGAGCGATTTATTTCATCCTGCCGCTGTTGATTACCGTGGTGATGTACCTGCTGGTGGAAGCCAAGGCCAAGGCGTTGCGGATAGAGAAAAAACCCAAGTGATTTTGTGCTGGTTGTGAAGACGCCTTCGCGAGCAAGCCCACATGGATCGAGGGTGTACATAGAATCTGCATCCACCAACAGACCTTGTGCGGG
>NZ_MRCS01000001.1 GCF_002303925.1 Pseudomonas sp. ACN8 | reverse complement strand
GAAGCAGCATCTTGAGTAATGCGGCTCTGCGTTCAGGTGAATAGTACGGCACGACCAGTCTCTTTCCGCCCCCGATGTGCTTTTTTAGGAAAATTCGGAGAGGCGACAACTATCCTGACACCGGGGGGATGGCTTGGACTTGTCTACCCATATCAACGCTCTCATGAGCGACGATGTGTGCTTTTGCTACGACGATGAAGAGGTCGATCACGTAGCCAAGAACATGGCACAGATCGAAAAACGCCGACTACCAGTCGTCAATCGGGATAAACGCTTGGTAGGCATAATCTCGCTAGCCAATATCGCTACGTGTAACACCGACAAACTTAGCGCCAATTTGCTCCGCAGTGTTGCGCAAGCACATTGATACCCAATACTTTCGGCATTTTGCAAGCCGGTGAAGTTTGCCGCCTATCCAGGCAATGATGGGAGTAAATATAGAAAGCAAGACCTTTACTGTATGGACAAACAGATTGCAGGACTGCAGCGTTTCATGTATGAAAAAAGAGCCTTGGCGGGACTTACAGGGAGCATCTGCAGGGACCGCGACCGGGCCGGATGTTGATGCATCCAGTCCGGTCGCTCTTCTTGTCCTGATACTTGGTCGCCACCGCCTTGTGCGCATTGCGATCGCCCAGACGGAAGTGCCAGCAGCTGACATCGCCGCTCGCACAATCAATAGCCGATCATCATGATCTCCTCCATTTAAAACATTGATTCAACATGAATGCAGCGTGCACTCCGTGCTCAACTTGCGAATACCGATTCCTGAGTCTTTTCTGACCCGTGCAATTTGGTCTCACGCATATCCTGAAGCGGACGAGAAGGTTCGGGCGGCCGCCAGGGGGGGAGATGCGGGATCATAAATGGAGAGTCCGAGTGGAGCTCGCTCAGTCTCGCTCCCAGTGTTCGCATCCCGCCGGACCAGCTCGGCGGCGTCGAAGTCATATTCCCAGTGGCCTGCCTCATTCCACTTGTGGAGAAAGAAGGTATAAAACGGCACAAACAGTCCCTGGCTCGGCTCTGCGTATTGCAGCCCGAACACGTACTCGGGCTGGTCCTTCATTTCACGACCACTATGGCAATGCTGGACCCAGGCAAGGTCGTCGAGGACGACAACCTTCCAGAACGGGTCGTGGTCGTAGAACTTCAGCGAAACTTTCTTTCCACTTCTGCGGCACTCGTTCAGGAACGCAATGCTGGCGGCAAGTTCCTCTTGAAAGGTCAGGGTCGTAATTTCCTCTGGTAGTGAGTCGACTCGCCTGCGTGCTGCTTCGCTGAGCGGATTAAGCAGCATGACGCGGATTTCATACGCCGTCGCGAAGACGCCCTTCAACAAGCTATCCGGAGCAGTCAGGGTTTCGTATCCCGTGAGAGAAAGGATGGAGGCGTCACGCGCCGCCGGTAAAGAGCGGACCAGATTCCGTTCCTGAAGGCTCGAAAGCCATCCCTTGCGAGGATGCCTCGTGAAGAGCAGAGAGGCCATCTTCGCGCTTGTCAGACGATGGCGGTTGTCCCATGCGCGCTTGCACAGATAGAACAGAACCATCAAGGTTGAGGCCATCGCGATTTCTGTTGCAAGCAGCAGATTGGCGTTCAACTCCACGCGCGGCCACCATACATAGAGGATGTACCGCGCAGCACCCGGCGTGGCAAACGCTATGGCCATTGCGAGCAAGGTGATGACGCCATGTGATACGACCTGCTGCAGCACGGCTAGAAAGTCGTGTTCTTTGCTGATTGGTTCCATGGGGTACTACTCCCATTTGGTGATGATTGCCAACAGGAAAAATAATTTGGTAGCAGGGACTTGGCTAAACGCTCCAACATGCGGCGCATGATGGCAAGTTCATGGTTCTTGTCGTAGAAGGCGTAGGCTCCCGCTTTTGTAAAGTACTTCCAATGTGTCGGATCCGCGCAATTGCTGACCACTATGACTTTGGTCAACGGATACTCGGCTGCGACCACACGCAATACTTCCATGGCATTTCCGTCGCTGAGGTTGATGTCCAGCAAGACGACATCGGGTGGTTCATGTCGGATGGCGCCGATGGCGGTCGATGCGCAATGAAACGCCCCGGCAAGTGACAGGCCCGCGATCTGCGGCGACAGCGTGCGCCGCAGCGCTCGCACGACGTTCGAATCCTCAACGACAAACAGGCGCAAAGGGCCTGAACTTCTGGCAGGCATCAGTGCAGTCGATGGTTCTGTGTTGGTGACCTGCATGATTTCACCTCACTTTTTTGACATGGCGATACAAGACGCTGATAGAAGACGACTCCATTCAGCGAACGAAATTTTGCGCAGGGGTAAATATGCTTAAGCAGAATGGAGCCCACTATCGACGTTAACAGGACGTTTTTGTGGAGATATCGGCCAAGCGCTTGTAGTGATTCCCACTACAGGCAGGCTGGATCGAAACGATTCAATGATGCCCGGGCGTTTACCGCAGAGTGCGGAGATCGGGTGGGAACACTTTTTTGAAGACGATAAAAAACCCCGTAGATCACTGATCTACGGGGTTGTTTATAGTGGAGGCCGAGGTCGGAATCGAACCGGCGTAGGCGGATTTGCAATCCGCTGCATAACCATTTTGCTACTCGGCCTCAAAACATTTGTTGTCAGTAGCGCGACATCAAATGCGTACAAACTTGGAGCGGGAAACGAGACTCGAACTCGCGACCCCGACCTTGGCAAGGTCGTGCTCTACCAACTGAGCTATTCCCGCGTCTTGGTGTGGCGCATTCTATAGAATCCAGAAGCCCCGTCAACCCTTTGATTCAAAAAAGTTTTATTTCTTTTCAACGTCGGTCTTCAGATGTGGCCAGGCAGCCCGCAAGTACTGGACCATCGACCACAAAGTCAGGCCAGCCGACACCATCAGCAAGGTGTAGCCCAGCAAGACCCAGAAACTGAAATCCTTGGGATTGGCCAGCAGGATCACCAGCGCCAGCATTTGCGCGGCGGTTTTCCATTTGCCCAGGTTCGACACGGCAACGTGGGCACGAGCGCCCAGTTCGGCCATCCATTCGCGCAGTGCCGAGACGACGATCTCGCGACCGATGATCACGGCAGCCGGCAGCGTGAGCCACAGGTTTCCGTGTTCCTGCACCAACAGGACCAATGCAACCGCAACCATCAGCTTGTCGGCAACCGGATCGAGGAAAGCCCCGAACGGTGTGCTTTGTTCCAGACGGCGGGCCAGATACCCGTCCAGCCAGTCGGTCGCCGCAGCGAACGCGAAGACCGAAGCGGAGGCCAGGTAACTCCATTGGTAAGGCAGGTAGAACAGCAAAATGAAGATCGGTATGAGTAGAACGCGTAGAACGGTAATCAGATTAGGGATATTCATCGGCACAACTGGCTACGAGGTGAGGGGGCATTCTACTCGCTGTGCAGATTTGCATAAATCAACTCTGCGAGCTTTTTACTGATCCCGGGGGCTTTGGCAATTTCTTCGATGCTTGCACGAGACAGCTCCTGCAATCCACCAAAATGTTTCAACAAATCACGCCGACGTGTGGGTCCGACGCCGGCGACGCCTTCCAGTGTAGACGTTCGGCGGGTTTTTCCACGCCGCGCGCGGTGCCCGGTTATGGCAAACCGGTGGGCTTCGTCGCGAATCTGCTGGATCAGATGCAGCGCGGGAGAATCACCGCGCAAGGTAAACTCATGCGCAGCGTCGTTCAGGTACAGGGTTTCGAAACCGGCCTTGCGCGTCGCACCTTTCGCCACGCCCAACAGAATGAGATCAGGCACGGCCAATTCATCGAGCACGTCGCGGGCCATGGACAACTGACCTTTACCGCCGTCCACCAACAGGATATCCGGCAGCTTGCCCTCCCCGTCCTTCAGTTTGCTGAAGCGTCGGGTCAACGCCTGGTGCATCGCCGCGTAATCATCGCCGGCCGTAACGCCCTCGATGTTGTACCGGCGGTAATCGGCCTTGATCGGGCCTTCGGGGCCGAAGACCACGCAGGACGCCACCGTCGCCTCGCCGCTGGAGTGACTGATGTCGTAGCACTCAAGCCGCTGTGGAGGCTCATCCAGTTTCAGCACCTCCGCCAGTGCATCGAAGCGTGCCGTAATGTGCTGACGGTTCGCCAGGCGCGCACTCAGTGCCTGCTCGGCATTGGTCACCGCCAATTGCTGCCAGCGCGCCCGCGTGCCCCGCACGCGATGGCTGATGGTCAGTTCACGACCGCGCAACTCATCGATGGCGGCGATCAGTGTGGGAAAGTCATCATGGACCACGTTGACGATCAACTCGCTGGGCAAGTCGCGTTCAGGGCTGCTGATGAAGTACTGGCCGAGAAACGCTGCCATGACTTCACTGACGTCTTCCTCAATACCGACCTGAGGGAAGAAGTTCTTGCTTCCCAGTACCCGCCCGCCCCGCACGCTGATCAAGTGAACACAGGCACCGCCCGGGTTGACGAAGGCGGCAACCACATCGACGTCCCCGGTCCCGCCTTCCATGCTCTGTTGATCCTGGACCCGGCGCAGTAACGCAATCTGGTCCCGCAACTCGGCTGCTCGTTCGAATTCGAGATTGATCGCCGCCTCTTCCATCCCGGCGGACAACTCGTCAGTCAGCGCATTGCTGCGCCCTTCAAGAAACATCACCGAATGGCGCACATCCTCGGCGTACACCTGGGGTTCCACCAGCCCGACGCAGGGTGCCTTGCAGCGTTTGATCTGGTATTGCAGGCAAGGGCGCGTGCGGTTCTTGTAAAAACTGTCTTCGCATTGGCGAACGAAAAACGTCTTTTGCAGCAGGCTCAGGCTTTCGCGGATCGCACCGGCACTCGGGTAAGGACCGAAGTACTTGCCTTTGGCCTTTTTCGCACCACGATGAATGCTCAGGCGCGGAAACTCTCCGTCGGAGAGAAAGACGTAGGGGTAGGACTTATCGTCGCGCAGCAGGATGTTATAGGGCGGGCGCCATTCCTTGATCAGCGTCTGCTCAAGCAGCAAGGCCTCGGTTTCATTGGCGGTGATCGTCGTCTCGACCTGAGCGATACGCGCTACCAGTGCTGCGGTCTTGGGGGCAAGCCCGGTCTTGCGAAAGTAACTCGACAGACGATTCTTGAGGTTCTTCGCCTTGCCGACGTAGAGCAACCGCGCTTCGCTGTCGAACATGCGGTACACGCCGGGGCGCCCGCTAACGGTCGACAGAAAGGCGCTCGGATCAAAGGTGTCGTTCATTTTCAGAGGCTGGCGTCGACCATGCCATGACGAACCGCCAACAGCGTCAACTCGACATCACTGCTGATCGAAAGCTTTTCGAAGATGCGGTAACGGTAGGTGTTCACGGTTTTCGGGGACAGGCACAATTTGTCGGAAATGATCTGTACTTTCTGGCAACCGACGATCATCAGCGCGATCTGGATTTCCCGCTCCGACAAGGCATCGAAAGGCGAATCATTGGTGGGCTGGAAGGACTTGATCGCCAGTTGCTGGGCAATTTGCGGGCTGATATAGCGTTGCCCGGCAAACACCAGGCGGATGGCCTGGACCATTTCCGGCAAACCTGCCCCTTTGGTCAGGTAACCTGCCGCACCGGCCTGCAACAGCCGCGTAGGAAACGGATCCTCTTCACACACGGTCACCGCGACGACCTTGATATCCGGATGACTACGCAATAATTTGCGAGTCGCTTCAAGACCGCCGATACCCGGCATCTTGACGTCCATCAACACCACATCGGGTTTCAGCTCGCGCGCCTTGATCAGGGATTCCTCACCCGACTCGGCCTGGCCGACTACTTGCAGGCCATCGATGTCAGCCAGCATTCGTGTAATGCCTGTACGAACGAGATCATGGTCATCGACTACTAGCACCCTAATCAAGCAGACACCTCGCGATATGGTCTTATTGGTTGCCAGACACCTTAGCAAAAAGCATCTGGCAGACCTAGCGGAAAGCGTCAGATTAAAAGTTTCAATTCATCTTGAAAGGCTTGTCGCAAGCGTGTCGCAGCGATCCAGGCCGGGGATATCCAGCTGCATCCTCAGGAAACACTCGTCCTTGCCCACCACCCTCAATCCCTTGCGCTCGTACAACGCTTGCGCCGGGTTGTTTTCGATAACCGTCAGGCGCAACGCCGGGCGCCGCTCCTGGCGCGCCAGAGCCAGTACCTGATCGATCGCCCAGGATCCAGCACCCTGCCCACGAAACGCTTCGACGAATAGAGAGCGCCGTCGTTGGCCGATAGTATTTTCTGATTGAATCTGCGTACCTGCCTCTAGTAAGCTCGGACCATCCATCGGAGACAGACCATGTTCAACGCCCTCTTACAGCTTCGTACCGCCAGCGCCCTGCGCTCGGTTGCGGCTGCCCGGGTGAACGAGGGTTGTGCTCCGGTCAGCTTTTATTTTGGGTATTGGTTTAGCCACTGGCGCGCCTGATACCCACACGGCGCCCACTTTAAACGGGTCGCCACCAGAGAATTCTCAACCCCCGGTCGGCCTCCCGACCGGGGGTTTTGTTTTTTCAGCCCCAACACATTTAACGACACACCAGACATTCAGAGGATTCAGAACATGAACTACGCCACTTATTACCGCCACGACAGTTTTACCGCCTGGCGATTTACCACCCTCCGCTCGGGACAGCCTGCCGCCTCCGATCGGTCACCCACAGGTGGCAAGCACACACACGCAGCCAATCCGGCCAATTGTCGAACACCCCAGTAGGGCCGAGCGCGCGGGCACGAACCCGCCGCCAGCCCAGGAAGCCTTGAATATGAACTCGTCCGTCTCTGCACTGCCGCTGTCCACCTTGAGCCCTGCCAATGAAGCGCTGACCCTGCGCCTGCCCAGCTCATTGCAACTCAAACAGCAATTGCCCCTCAGCAGCGCCCTGACCCGGCAAGTCACCGCCCACCGCCAGGCGGTTCGCGCGATCCTCAACGGTGAAGATTCCCGCTTGTTGGTCATCGTCGGCCCCTGCTCGATACACGATCCGGAATCAGCCCTCGAATACGCCGGTAACCTTGCCCGCCTCGCCGCCGAAGTCAGCGACGAAATGCTGCTGGTGATGCGCGCCTACGTCGAAAAGCCCCGCACCACGATTGGCTGGAAAGGCCTGGCCTACGACCCGCACCTCGATGGCAGCGATGACATGGCTGCCGGCCTGACGCTGTCCCGCGAGCTGATGCGCGAAATGCTCCGCCTGGGCCTGCCCGTCGCCACCGAACTGTTGCAACCGATGGCGGCCGGTTACTTCGACGACCTGCTGAGTTGGGTGGCGATTGGCGCACGCACGACGGAGTCGCAGATCCATCGGGAAATGGCCAGCGGCCTGGGCATGCCGGTAGGGTTCAAGAACGGGACAGATGGCGGTGTCGGTGTCGCCAGCGACGCCATGCGCTCCGCCGCCCATCCCCATCGCCATTTCGGTGTCGATAGCCAGGGACATCCGGCGATCATTCAAACCCCGGGCAATGCGGACACACACCTGGTATTGCGCGGCGGCCATCACGGGCCGAACTACGACAGCGCCAGCGTCGCCCAGGTGAACAGCGACCTGACCAGGTTGAAGATTCCGGCTCGAATCATGGTCGATTGCAGTCACGCCAACAGCGGCAAAAACCCGTTGCGCCAGCCAGCCGTTTTCAACGATGTACTTGAACAACGCCTGCAAGGTGATCGTTCGCTGATCGGCATGATGATCGAGAGTCATTTGTTCGAAGGCTGCCAGCCGCTGGGTTCGACGCTGCAATACGGCGTGTCGGTAACCGATGGTTGCCTTGGTTGGGCCGAGACAGAACAACTGTTGCTTGAAGCAGCAGACCGGCTGCGAGCGTCAAACAACGCCTGATCATCGGCATCCTCCGTGCGCCCTCCAGCCTTCATGGAAAGACTGGAGGGCAAATGGTAAATCAATGCCCCAACAGGGACTGCACTTGAACCAGTGTCACCCCCGATTGCTGACGGGTGCCGTCAAGGCGCTGGACTGAACAGGAAACACGGATCGCGCAATCTCGATGTTCCCTCCAGAACGGGTAGGGAACGATGAACACCAACGGCTCGCCTGCGGTGTCTCTGATTATTTCGCGGTCGTCATGGTGATTGAGTTTCTCTCCATCGCACTCCAGGTAAATCCGTTCGCCTTTTTCAGCCCCGGGGTTTTCGATGACGACGGTCACGCCATCCTGCGCATCATGCAGGTCCACCCAACCTTCGTCGGCTTCCAGCACAGCGGGTGCTTGCAGTGGTCGCCGTTCCAGGATGCCAATCATCAGTGCCGTTACTTCAGAATAACGAGGCCCCTGCCCTGCCTGCTTGACGCAATAGTCGACGGACACGCAAGAGCCCAGATTGAGCGCAATGCACTCTGGACTGACCCAGAACGACAGTTCGTCCCCCACAGCGAAAGCCTCGACCTTGAGTGCATCACTGAAGCTTGCTTCGACCGTAACGCCCGCCCAGGTCAGCAACACCCAGTCGCCCGCCGCCATGCGCGCATAGGGTTTGATCGTAACGATCGCCCCTTCCTTCACCCGATCCGGATCAAGCGTTCTGCCCACCGCATCGGCCACCGTCGCGGGCAACAGGTCGCATTGCACATCACCGACACTCAACTGCAAACGATGGGAGTGCACCGGCCCGGTAAATCGAGTGCTCGTGAGTGAGTAACCGATGTCCAGTGAACCGCCCTCAAGCGCAGCGATATGTGCGCACCCCACGGCAAAAATCATGTCCTCGCCAACCCGTTCCTCACTGACGAAACGCGCAACCTGATGATTGTGAGCGAAGCCATCGGCATCCAGCCCCGCCCAATTCAATAGCAGTTTGTCGCCGCAGGTCATGCCGGGATATGGCCGGACCCTGATGACGGCTTTTATGTCAGAGGGGTTCAGAACGCCATTTTGCGCCTGCTCAAGCATGGGAGGTGGTAATGGTTGCTGCGCGAGATTCGAGGTGTCGGGTTCATAAACAGTCATTCATTCGCTCCATTCCCTGGAATAAACACCGGTCAGTTGGCCGGCTCCGGACGGTTATTTAACCCCATGGCAAACAGTCGCGATGTCGGCCTCTCACTCTGGTCCGCTCGGAAAGTCGATACATGCAAAGTAGGTCTTTGATCAGTAGCAACCTGATTGGCGCGAAAAGTCCTCAAACTATTCCGACCAAGGCTTCAGCCACCCTTGAGCATTCGCACTTGTTCTATTCCGTTTTCCGCAAGTTTCGGCGGACTTTTCATACATCGTGCCAACCTCGAGTGTTTTAGAGTGAAGCGCCATGCAGTCCCAATGAACTTCTGCGTAAAGGTATGAACATGCAAAGGAATGCAAGCACCTGTTATCCAATCCTGCTGGTCCACGGCCTTTTCGGCTTCGAAAGAATCGGCAAATTCGAGCTCTTTCACGACATCAGGCAGGCGCTGAGGAACGCCGGAGCGAGGGTGTTCGTCCCCCACTTGTCGGCCGTCCATGACAACGAGGTACGCGGAGACCAATTGCTCGCACAGATCGAGCGGGTACTGGAGGGAACCGGTGCACGCAAAGTCAACCTCATAGGCCATAGCCAGGGCGCACTGACCGCACGTTATGCCGCAGCGATTGCGCCACACAGCGTGGCGTCGGTCACCTCCGTCAGCGGGCCGAACCATGGTTCGGAACTGGCCGATTTCCTGCGCAAGGCATTGACACCGGGCGACCTGCCGGAACATGTGGCCGAGACGGTGGTGACCCTGTTCGCCGACTTCCTCGCGACATTAAGCGACCATCAGTATCAACCGCGCAGCGCCATTGCCGCCCTCAATGCGCTGACCACCGAAGGCGTACGCGCATTCAACGACAAATACCCGCAAGGACTGCCCACCACCTGGGGTGGCAAGGGCTGCGAACAGGTCAACGGTGTTCGTTACTACTCGTGGAGCGGCGTGCTGTTGCCGAATGTTCTCGAAGAAGGGCTCTATGCGCTCGATCCGCTCAACGCCTTCTGCCGGGCCCTTTCCGGTTATTTCGTCACGGAAAGCGAGCAGAACGACGGTTTGGTCGGTCGTTTCAGTTCCCACCTGGGCACGGTTATCCGGTCCGACTATGCGCTGGATCATCTGGACACCATTGGCCAGCCGGCCGGTCAGTTGCGCACAGGTGTCGACCCGGTTGAACTGTATGTCCAGCATGCCAGACGCCTGAAGGACGCCGGCCTTTGAGGTCCCGCCTGCCGTGGATCCCGCGCGGAACGGAACTTTGAGGAGAAATAGCTCACTGAATCCGGTAGGCTCAGCACTTTATCGAGTATTGAAAGGAGTATTTTCCCATGGCTAAAGCCACTGCCCGTCACATCCTTGTTGCCTCCGAAGCCAAGTGCAACGAACTCAAGGCCCAAATCGAGGCTGGCGCCGATTTCGCCGAAGTTGCCAAGGCAAACTCCACTTGCCCATCCAGCCGCCAGGGCGGTGACCTGGGTTCGTTCGGTCCGGGCCAGATGGTCAAGGAATTCGACACCGTGGTCTTCAGCGCACCGCTCAACGTGGTCCAGGGCCCGGTCAAGACCCAGTTCGGTTTCCACCTGCTGGAAGTGACCAGCCGTCAGGACTGATTGACGCCTGAGCTATTCACACGACGGCCCGCCTATTGGTGGGCCGTTGTGTTTGTGATGCGCAATACGGCTGGCGAGGGACGCGCCGCTAGCGTACAAATTGTCGTTAACGACCACCCGGCTCTAAGGCTGACAATGCGACTGGCTTTCCCTACCTTGCTGTTCACGGCCGTGGCCCTGCTGATGGGTACCCCGGGTGTGCATGCGGCACCGCAACCGTCAATGACCGTATACGGCGAACCGGCGAAATACCCTGCCGGCTTCAGTCATTTCGCCTACACCAACCCGCAGGCCCCCAAGGGCGGCACGATGCGACGCTCGGCGATCGAAATCGGTCAGTTCGACCATGTCTTGCCTTACATCGACAAAGGCATCGGCGTTACACAGATCGACGGCTTGCTCTATTCACCGCTGGCCCAACGCTCCCTGGACGAGCCTTACACCGTGTACGGCCTGGTGGCGGAGAAGATGGAGCGCTCCGAGGACGGCCTGTCCCTGCGCTTTTACCTCAACCCCAAGGCACGTTTTGCCGATGGTAAACCCATTACCGCCCAAGACGTGCGATACACCTTCGACCTGCTGATGACCCAGGGCAGCCTGCGCTACCGCACCCAGTTCGCCGACGTCAAAAGCGTCGACGTGGAATCGCCACTGACCGTGCGTTTTGATTTCAAGAACAACGAAAACCGCACCCTGCCCCTGGATATCGCGACCCTGCCCGTGTTTCCCGAACACTGGTGGAAGAGCCGCGATTTCGCCGGTGGCGGTGGTTATGAAGCGCCGTTGGGCAGCGGCCCCTATAAGGTCGGCAAGATCGATTCGGGGCGCAGCATCACCTTCGAGCGCAATCCCGACTGGTGGGGCAAGGACCTGCCGGTCAGCCGTGGCCTGTACAACTTCGATCATTTCAGCATCGAGTACTTCGGCGATACCGACGTGGCGCGCCAGGTCCTGCGCGGGGGCGCCTATGACTACAATCGCGAATTTTCCGCCACCGGCTATTCCATCGGCTACGACAGCCCTGCCCTGAGCGACGGGCGCCTGCAAAAGGCCCACCTCGCCACCGAGGCGCCGCAGCCATCCCAGGGGTTTGTCTTCAACCTGCAAAAACCCATGTTCCAGGACCGTCGCGTGCGCCAGGCGCTGGCGATGCTGTGGGACTTCGAATGGAGCAACCGGCAGATGATGCGCGACATGTACATCCGCCAACAGAGCTTCTTTTCCAATACCGACCTCGCCGCCCGACAACTGCCGGATGCCGGTGAGCTGGCGATTCTCGAACCGTTGCGCGGGCAGATTCCCGATGAAGTCTTCACCCAGGTGTTCGAAGCGCCGAAGACCGACGGCAGCGGCGTGATTCGCGACAAGCAACTGCAAGCCCTGGACTTGCTCGAACAGGCCGGCTGGAAACCCGATGGCGACCAACTGGTCAATGCCGCCGGCGAGCCGCTGAGCTTCACCTTCCTGGTCAGCCAGAACGGCATGGACCGCCTGCTGTTGCCCTATAAACGCACGTTGAAACAGATCGGCATCGAGCTGAACATCCGTCGTATCGACTCGTCCCAGTACGTCAATCGCCTGATGAGCCGCGACTACGACATGATCGTCACCGGCTACCCGGTCACCACCTCTCCAGGAGGTGAACTGGTCAATTATTTCGGCTCGGCGGCGGCTACCGACCCAGGCTCCAACAACTACATGGTGTTGAAGAACCCGGCGGTGGACACCCTGATCACCGGGCTGATCCGCGCCAATACTCAGGCTGACATGTTGCACTACGCCCATGCCCTGGACCGGGTACTGCAATGGAATTACTACTGGATTCCCAACTATTACCCACCGGGCACCTCGACGGTGTGGTGGAACCGCTTCGGTATCCCGAACGTACAGGCGAGCAATGACGAAGCCATCGAAAGCTGGTGGGAAATGAGCACCACGCCATTGACCAACCAACAGATGACGGCCGAGCGTATCAGCCGTGGCAAACCCGGAGGGCCGCACTGATGCGGGCTTACATATTGCGGCGTCTGCTGTTGATCATTCCGACCCTGGTGATCATTCTCCTGGTCAACTTTGTCATCGTCCAGGCCGCGCCGGGCGGGCCGGTGGAACAGGCCATCGCGCACCTGCAAGGCATTGGCGGCGCCGCGGTTGGCGGCGGTTCCGGCGACTCCATGAGCGGCAAGTCCCGCTCCAGCCGCGGGCTCGATCCGCAGCTGATCAAGGACATTGAAAAACAGTACGGCTTCGACAAACCGGCACACGAACGCCTCTGGCTGATGCTCACCAGCTACGCGCGCCTGGACTTCGGCAAGAGCTTCTTCCGCGGCGCCACCGTCACCGACCTGATCCTCGAAAAAATGCCCGTGACCCTATCCCTCGGGCTCTGGGCGACGCTGATCACCTACCTCGTGTCGATTCCCCTGGGCATCCGCAAGGCCGTGCACCATGGCAGCCATTTCGACATCTGGAGCAGTACCGCGATCATCATCGGCTATGCCATGCCGGCGTTCCTGTTTGCGATGTTCCTGATCGTGGTCTTTGCCGGC
Source organism: Pseudomonas sp. ACN8 (assembly GCF_002303925.1). Lineage (GTDB taxonomy): Bacteria > Pseudomonadota > Gammaproteobacteria > Pseudomonadales > Pseudomonadaceae > Aquipseudomonas. The sequence continues at coordinate 284,008 of NZ_MRCS01000001.1, read as the reverse complement.
GGCACTTCGCTGAACTGGTTTCCGGTTCGCGGGTTGGTCTCGGACAACTTCGAATCGCTGTCGACCCTTGGCAAGGTGGCCGACTACTTCTGGCATCTGGTGTTGCCTGTGACCTCGCTGGTGATCGGCGGATTCGCCACACTGACCATCCTGACCAAGAACTCGTTCCTCAATGAAATCACCCGCCAGTACGTGGTCACTGCCCGGGCCAAGGGCTTGAGTGAACGACGGGTGCTCTACGGACACGTGTTCCGCAACGCCATGCTACTGGTGGTGTCGGGCATTCCCCAGGCGTTCATCAGTGTGTTTTTTGCCGGCTCCCTGCTGATCGAGGTGATCTTCTCCCTCGACGGCCTGGGCCGCATGAGCTACGAAGCGGCGGTATCCCGGGACTATCCGGTGGTGTTCGGCTCGCTGTTCATCTTCACCCTGTTCGGCCTTCTGATAAAACTGGTCGGCGACCTCTGCTACACCCTGGTCGACCCGCGTATCGACTTCGCCGCGAGGAACGCCTGATGCTCAAGCTTTCACCGCTGGCGCGTCGCCGCTTCGAACGCTTCAAGAAAAACCGTCGGGGCTGGTGGTCGCTGTGGCTGTTTATCGGTCTGTTCGCATTGACCCTGGGCGGCGAGTTGATCGCCAACGACAAGCCGCTGATGGTCAGCTATCAGGGCCAGTGGTACTTCCCGGTCTTCAAGCGCTACACCGAACAGGCCTTCGGCGGGCACCTGCCGTTCCAGGCCGACTACCGCAGCGACTACGTGCAGAAACTGATCAAGAAGGATGGCGGCTGGTTGCTGTTTCCACCGATTCCGTTCAGTGACGACACACCCAACTACGACCTGAACACGCCCGCCCCCAGCCCGCCCTCTGGCGTCAATTGGCTGGGCACCGACGACCAGGCGCGGGACGTTCTGGCCCGGGTGATCTTCGGTGCCCGGGTGTCGATCCTGTTTGCCTTGATGCTGACCTTTGTCAGTGCCCTGATCGGCATCGCGGCCGGGGCTCTGCAAGGCTATTACGGCGGCTGGGTGGACTTGCTCGGCCAGCGTCTGCTGGAGGTGTGGTCCGGGTTGCCGGTGCTGTACCTGCTGATCATCCTGTCGGGCTTCGTCGAGCCGAATTTCTGGTGGCTGCTGGGGATCATGGCGCTGTTTACCTGGCTGGCCCTGGTGGACGTGGTGCGCGCCGAGTTCCTGCGCGGGCGCAACCTGGAATACGTCAAGGCCGCCCGCGCGCTGGGCCTGACCGACCGCAAGGTGATCGTGCGGCACATTCTGCCCAACGCCATGAACGCGACCTTGAGCTACTTGCCGTTCATTCTGACCGGGGCGATTTCCACCCTGACGGCGCTGGACTTCCTCGGTTTCGGCATGCCTGCGGGCAGCGCTTCACTGGGCGAACTGATCGGCCAGGGCAAGCAGAACCTGCAAGCGCCGTGGCTGGGCCTGACGGCGTTTTTCACCCTGGCGCTGATTCTTTCTTTACTGGTGTTCATTGGCGAAGCGCTACGCGACGCTTTTGATCCGCGGTCTTGACCCGCGTTCTTGATTCGGAATGTTGAAATGATCAACCTGATCGAAATCCGTGACCTCAGCGTGGCCTTCAGCGGCCAGACCGTGGTGCGCAATCTGTGCCTGGACATCCGCCCCGGCGAATGCCTGGCGCTGGTGGGTGAGTCGGGCTCGGGCAAGTCGGTGACGGCCCACTCGATCCTGCAATTGCTGCCGCAAACCGAGTCCGAGACGACGGGCAGCATCCGCTATCGCGGTCAGGAACTGGTGGGCGCCGATACCGGCAAGTTGCGACAACTGCGCGGCAATCGCATCGCGATGATCTTCCAGGAGCCGATGACCTCCCTCAACCCGCTGCACAGCATTGAAAAACAGATCGGCGAAACCTTGCTGGTGCACAAAGGCCTGGCGGGCAAAGCGGCGCAAGCGCGGATCCTCGAATTGCTGCACCTGGTGGGCATCCAGAAACCCGAGGAACGTCTCAAGGCCTATCCTCATCAATTGTCCGGCGGGCAGCGCCAGCGGGTGATGATCGCCATGGCCCTGGCGTGCGAACCGGAACTGCTGATTGCCGACGAACCGACCACCGCACTGGATGTGACGGTGCAGCGCAAGATCCTGCTGCTGCTCAAATCCCTGCAACAGCGGCTGGGCATGTCGCTGCTGCTGATCAGCCATGACCTCAATCTGGTGCGCAGCATCGCTCAGCGGGTGTGCGTGATGAAGGCTGGGGAAATCGTCGAGCAGGCGCCTTGCGAAACACTGTTCACCGAACCCAAACACCCTTACAGCTGCGTATTGCTGCACGCCGAACCCGAGGGCGAAGCCTTACCCCGGGACGAGCGCGAAAACGTACTGGAGGTGGACAACCTGCAGGTGCGGTTTCCCGTCGGTGGCGGCCTGTTTCAGCGCAAGACCTGGTTGCGGGCCGTGGATGGCATCAGCCTGAACATTCAGCGCGGCAAGACCCTTGGCATCGTCGGCGAGTCCGGTTCGGGCAAGTCCACCCTGGGTCAGGCGATTCTGCGCTTGCTCGACTCCGAAGGCGGCATCCGCTTTCAAGGCCAGGCGCTGGATGGCCTGACGCAAAAACAGCTACGGCCGTGGCGCAAGAAGATGCAGGTGGTGTTCCAGGACCCCTTCGGCAGCCTCAGCCCGCGAATGTCGGTCGCGCAGATCATCAGCGAAGGCCTGGAAGTGCACAGCCAGTTGAGCACTGAAGAGTGCAATGCCGAAGTGATCCGGGCACTGAGCGAAGTCGGCCTTGACCCGCAAAGTCGTCATCGCTATCCCCACGAGTTCTCCGGTGGCCAGCGTCAACGCATCGCCATCGCCCGGGCGCTGGTGCTCAAGCCGGCGCTGATCCTGCTGGACGAACCAACCTCGGCGCTGGACCGCACGGTGCAGAAACAAGTGGTCGCCCTGCTCCGCCAGCTTCAGGAAAAATACGGTTTGACCTATCTGTTCATCAGCCATGACCTGGCTGTGGTGCGCGCCCTGGCCCACGACATGATCGTGATCAAGGACGGCAAAGTGGTGGAGCGCGGCGCCAGCCATGAGGTGTTTGACTCACCACAGCATCCGTACACCAAGGAGCTGTTGGCGGCGGCGATGTTGGGGCAGGCATAATCTGGTCGTTAGACCGCATCGCAGCCATCGCGAGCAGGCTCGCTCCCACAGGGGATTTGTGAACGACGCAGATCAACTGTAGGAGCGAGCCTGCTCGCGAAAAGGCCGGCACAGGCAATACACAACCAGGATCATGTACCGATGAACACCACCGAAAGCCTCAAGGACTACCAGCGCGTTCGCCTGCTGGCGATCCGTTCGTTGTTCGAAATCATCGAGCAATCGAGTGAAGGCACGGTGATTGTCGACCGCGATGCCAACATCGTCTGGATGAATGAGCGATACGCCCGACGCTTCGGCCTGCCATCGGCCGAAGTCGCGATCGGCAAGCCCTGTGAAAGCGTGATCCCCGGCAGCCTGCTGCGTGAAGTGGTGCGCACCGGCCGGCCGATTCTGCTGGATATGCAGGACACCCCCAAAGAGCCGCTGGTGGTCATGCGCCTGCCGATTCACGACGATGCTGGCGTAGTCATCGGCGCCATCGGATTCGCCCTGTTCGACGAGTTGCGCAGCCTGTCGCCGATGCTCAAGCGCTACATGAGCATGCAGGAAGAACTGGCCTCCACCCGCTCGCTGCTGCGGGCGCGGCAGACCAAATACAACTTCGCCCACTTCATCGGCACCAGCGCCGCCAGCCTGGAAGTCAAGCGCCGCGCCCGGCGCAGTGCGAGCACCGAATCGCCGGTGTTGCTGCTCGGCGAAACCGGCACCGGTAAGGAACTGCTGGCCCAGGCGATCCACAATGCCTCGCCCCGCGCGCACAAGGCGTTTGTGAGCATCAACAGCGCGGCGATTCCCGAATCGTTGCTGGAGGCCGAATTCTTCGGCACCGCCCCGGGCGCGTTTACCGGTGCCGACCGCAAGGGCCGCGCCGGCAAATTGCAGATCGCCCAGGGCGGCACACTGTTCCTCGACGAAATCGGCGACATGCCGCTGCCCCTGCAGAGCAAACTGCTGCGAGTGTTGCAGGAAAAGGAATTCGAACCGGTGGGCTCCAACGAAGTGATCCAGAGCGATGTACGGGTGATCGCCGCGACCTCTACGGACCTGGAAGCGGCCATCAAACGCGGCGAATTCCGCGCCGACTTGTACTACCGGCTCAACGTGCTGCCGATCCAGGTCCCGCCCCTGCGCGACCGCCTCGATGACGTGCCGGCGCTCAGCGAAGCCATTCTCGAAGAACTGCGCAGCCAGCATGAACTGCACCACGAAGCCCTGGAACTGTTGGGCCAACACGCCTGGCCGGGAAACATCCGGGAACTGCGCAACGTGCTGGAGCGGGCCGCGCTGCTCAGCGATGACTTGCGCCTGACGACAGCGGATATCCGCGCGGCGATTGGTACATTCACACCGGTGGAACGCCAGGCACCCTTGACCATCGAACCGCTTGCCCATGAGACATTCAGCGCAGCGCGGGAGCGGTTTGACCGGCAGCTGATCGAAGCGACCCTCGTGCAATGCGGAGGCAAGGTGGTTGATGCGGCGGCGCGGCTGGGGCTTGGGCGGTCGACGTTGTACAAGAAGATGGCGGCGTTGGGGATCGCAGAGTCTCCCTAAAGAGACATGCATCTCCATTGTTAGACAGACCTTCGCGAGCAGGCTCGCTCCCACAGGAGATGGCGCTCTACCGATCAACTCGGTCAACTGTGGGAGCGAGCCTGCTCGCGATGAGGCCAGCACTAGCGCCAGAAATCTCAGATTAGAGACAAAGCATTCAAGCCCAGCCCACAACAATCAACTATATCCTTATATTTCAATAACTTAACAAGATGGCACAAAACTCGCTATACGCCTCTCCTACAAAGTTTCACCCAACAAAAATAACAACCCAGGAGACACACCATGAGTGTGATCATTGCCTTGGCAGCCCTCGCGCTGCTGATGCTGGCTGCCTACCGTGGCTACAGCGTTATCCTCTTTGCCCCGATTGCCGCCCTCGGCGCTGTCCTGCTGACCGACCCGTCTGCCGTCGCCCCCGCTTTCACTGGGGTGTTCATGGAAAAAATGGTCGGTTTCATCAAACTGTATTTCCCGGTGTTCCTGCTCGGCGCGGTGTTCGGCAAGCTGATCGAACTGTCCGGTTTCTCGCGCTCCATCGTCGCGGCGGCGATTCGCCTGCTCGGCACCCGCCAGGCGATGCTGGTGATCGTGCTGGTCTGCGCCCTGCTGACCTACGGCGGCGTCTCGTTATTTGTGGTGGTGTTCGCGGTCTATCCGTTTGCCGCAGAAATGTTCCGCCAGAGCAACATCCCCAAACGGCTGATCCCGGCGACCATTGCCCTGGGCGCCTTCTCGTTCACCATGGACGCCCTGCCCGGCACGCCACAAATCCAGAACATCATCCCCAGCACTTTCTTCAACACCACCGCCTGGGCGGCGCCGTGGCTGGGGGTGATCGGCACGATCTTCGTGTTCTGCGCCGGCATGCTGTTTCTGCAGCGCCAGCGCAACAAGGCCCAGCGTGCCGGTGAAGGTTATGGTTCGGACCTGCGCAACGAACCGGAAACCGCCGCCGACCTCAAGCTGCCCAACCCGTGGCTGGCGCTCTCGCCACTGCTGGCGGTGGGCATCATGAACCTGCTGTTCACCCACTGGATTCCACAGGTGTACGGCAAGACCCACAGCCTCGCGCTGCCGGGCATGGCCGCGCCGGTGACCACGGACATTGCCAAACTCACGGCGATCTGGGCGGTCCAGGCAGCCTTGCTGGTCGGTATCCTCATGGTCCTGGCGTTCGGCTACAAGGCGATCAGCCGCAAGCTGGCCGAAGGCAGTAAAAGCGCGGTCAGCGGTGCGCTGCTGGCGGCGATGAACACCGCCTCGGAATATGGTTTCGGTGCCGTGATTGCGTCCTTGCCGGGCTTTCTGGTACTGGCCGACTGGCTCAAGAGCATTCCCAACCCACTGGTCAACGAAGCGATTACCGTAACCCTGCTGGCCGGCATCACCGGCTCCGCCTCGGGCGGCATGAGCATCGCGCTGGCGGCGATGTCCGAGCAGTTCATCAGCGCCGCCCATGCGGCGAACATTCCCCTGGAAGTGCTGCACCGGGTCGCCGCGATGGCCAGCGGCGGCATGGACACCCTGCCGCACAACGGCGCGGTGATTACCCTGCTGGCGGTCACCGGCCTGACCCACCGCGAAGCTTACAAAGACATTTTCTGTATTACGCTGATCAAGACCCTGGCGGTTTTCGTGGTGATCGGCACTTTCTACGCCACTGGCATTGTGTGAGGTATTCATGACGACTCTTTCGGGCAAGACCGCACTGGTCACCGGTTCCACCAGCGGCATCGGCCTGGGGATCGCCCTCAGCCTGGCCAAGGCTGGAGCCAACCTGATCCTCAATGGTTTCGGCGATGCCTCCAAGGTGATTGCCGAAGTCGAACAGTTTGGTGGCAAGGTCGGCCATCACCCGGCCGATGTCAGTGATCCGGCACAGATTGCCGACATGATCGCCTACGCCGAGCGCGAGTTCGGCGGCGTCGACATCCTGGTCAACAACGCCGGCATTCAACACGTGGCGGCGGTGGATGAGTTCCCGGTGGAGCGCTGGGATTCGATCATCGCCATCAACCTGTCGTCGGTGTTCCACAGCACCCGCTTGAGCCTGCCGGGCATGCGTGCCAAGGGCTGGGGCCGGGTGATCAACATTGCCTCGGTGCATGGCCTGGTGGGCTCGGTGGGCAAGTCAGCCTATGTCGCCGCCAAGCACGGGGTGATCGGCCTGACCAAAGTGGTCGCGCTGGAAACCGCGACCACCCAGGTCACCTGCAACGCTATCTGCCCTGGCTGGGTATTGACGCCGCTGGTGCAAAAGCAGATTGATGATCGTGCCGCCAGTGGAGTTGACCCGCAGCAGGCGCAGCATGATCTGCTGGCTGAAAAGCAGCCATCACTGGAGTTCGTGACACCGCCGCAACTGGGTGAACTGGTATTGTTTTTGTGCAGCGAAGCCGGCAGCCAGGTACGCGGCGCGGCGTGGAATGTTGATGGTGGTTGGTTGGCGCAGTAATCATCTGCCAGACCGCGTTATCGTTCTTCGCGAGCAGGCTCCCACAGGGGATCGCATCTCCTTGTGGGAGCGAGCCTGCTCGCGATCGAGTGCACAGCACTCGCCAACAAAAAGAGGCAAACCATGTCCGACATCCTCTGGCAACCCGACGCCAAACGCATTGGCAAGACCCGCATGGAGGCCTTCCGGCGCTTCATCAATCAGCGACACCACCTCAAGATCGACGACTACCCTGCCCTGCACCAATGGTCCATCGACCAACGCCCGGACTTCTGGCAGGCCATCGTCGACTTCTTCGACATCCGCTTCCACGAGCAACCCGACGCCGTGCTGCTCGAAGGCCCACGGATGCCCAGCGCCCAGTGGTTCCCCGGCGCAACACTGAACTTTGCCGAGCACCTGCTACAGCGTCGCGATGATGCTATCGCCGTGGTAGCCGTTGGCGAAAACGGTCAGCGTGAACATTTGACCTGGGCCGAACTCGCGGAACATGTTGCCGGCTTTCAAAACGGTCTGATAGCGGCCGGCGTCGGTGTGGGTGACCGGGTCGCCGCGTGCATGCCCAACACCTGGCAAACCCTGGTGGCCATGCTCGCCACCACCAGCCTTGGCGCCATCTGGTCCTGCTCCTCACCGGACTTCGGCACCCAAGGGGTGGTTGACCGTTTCGGCCAGATCGAACCGAAAGTGCTGGTGACCTGCGCCGGCTACCACTATGCCGGCAAGAAGATCGACCAGACCGCCAAGGTCAACGAGATCCTTGAGCGCCTGCCTTCGCTGCAACAGCTGATCGTCGTGCCTTACGCACGTCCACACGCACACATCGAAGAATTCCGCACCCAGGCCAACGTGACGCTGTGGGACGAGTTCTACGAACCCGGCGGCGAACCGGATTTCGTCCCCGTACCCTTCGCCCATCCGCTGTACATCCTCTACTCCAGCGGCACCACCGGTGTGCCCAAATGCATCATCCACAGTACCGGCGGCGTGTTGCTGCAACACGTCAAGGAGCACGGCCTGCATGGTGATCTCGGCCCCGGTGAACGGCTGTTCTACTACACCACCTGCGGCTGGATGATGTGGAACTGGCTGGTATCGGCGCTGGCGACAGGCAGCTCCGTGGTGCTGTACGACGGCTCACCGTTCCACCCCGAGCCGCAACGTTTGATCGACCTGATCGACGACGAACGCATCAGCGTCTTCGGCACCAGCCCCAAATACCTCGCGACCCTGGAAAGCAGCGGTATCAAACCCCGTGACAGTCATGACCTGAGCAGCCTCAAGACGTTGCTCTGCACCGGTTCGGCACTGTCGCCCCACAGTTACGACTACGTCTATCGCGACTTCAAGGCTGACGTGTGCCTGGCCTCGATGTCCGGTGGCACCGACATCGTCTCGTGCTTCGTCAACGGCAACCCGATGTCGCCCGTGCGGCGCGGCGAAATCATGGGCAAGAGCCTGGGTATGGCCGTCGAAGTGTGGAACGACGAGGGCCAGCCGGTGATCGGCGAAAAAGGCGAACTGGTTTGTACCCGTCATTTCCCGGCGATGCCCATTGGTCTGTGGAACGACCTCGATGGCGAGAAACTGCGCCAATCCTATTTCAGCCTGTTCCCCGGCGTCTGGGCCCAGGGTGACTACGCCGAACAACTGCCCCATGGCGGGATGATGATCCACGGTCGCTCGGATGCCGTGCTCAACCCCGGCGGCGTGCGCATCGGCACGGCGGAAATCTATCGTCAGGTGGAGAAAGTCCCCCAGGTGCTCGACAGCGTGGCCATCGGTCAGCAGTGGCAGGACGACGTACGGGTGGTGCTGTTCGTACGCTTGCGCGACGGGCTCGAACTGGACGAAGCCCTGCAACAGCAGATCCGCCAGGTGATTCGCGCCAACACCACGCCGCGTCATGTGCCGGCGAAAATTGTTGCAGTCACGGACATTCCCCGGACCATCAGCGGCAAGGTCGTTGAGCTGGCGGTGCGCAATGTGGTGCATGGACAGAAAGTGAAGAACACTGATGCGCTGGCCAATCCCGAGGCGCTGGAGCAATTTCGCGACCGGCCCGAACTGATGGATTGAAATGAGATTACCTGTGGGAGCGAGCCTGCTCGCGATGGCGTAGCGTCAGGCGACATTGACTTTGAGTGGATCGCCCTCTTCGCGAGCAGGCTCGCTCCCACATTTACCGCTCAGACCTCTGAATCAACCTGCGCCTGCCACCTGTGCAAGAATAGACGTCAGCCAAAGCGACTCATGTGCAGGACTCCCGGATGAACGCAACACCCACCGCCAGCGATGCCCAGGCCTTGATCGCCCGAATCGACTGGGCAAGCAGCCCGCTGGGCGCTGCCAGCACTTGGCCACAAAGCCTGCGAACCGCCGTGGACATCGTCATTCACTCACCGATGCCGATGCTGCTGCTATGGGGCCCACAGCTGACGCAGATCTACAACGACGGCTTCGCCCTGCTCGCCGGAAGCAAGCATCCACACGCCTTTGGTCAACCGACGCACCTGATCTGGCCAGAGTTGCAAGACTTTACCGACCCGATCTACAGCGCCGTCCTGCAAGGTCAGGTGCGAACCTACAGCGAGCAACGCTTTACGCTGCAGCGCGGGGGACGGGAATCTGACGTCTGGCTCGACCTGACCTACAGCCCGATCCGCGATGAAGGCGCAGAGGTGGCCGGGATTCTGGTCACCGCCATCGAAACCAATGAACGCCGGCGCATCGCCCTGGAACTCGAACAACGCTCGGCGGCCAGCCTCAAGGCCCAGCGCGAAACCGAGGAACGCCTGCAACTGGCCCTCGCCGCCACCGATGCGGTCGGCACCTGGGACTGGAACATCAGCGAGGACCGCTTCATCGCCGATGCGCATTTTGCCCAGTTGCACGGCATCGACCCGGTCATGGCCAGTCAGTTGCCGATCAGTGAATACCTGCACGGCGTACACCCCGAAGACCGCGCCCTGATCGCCCGCAGCATCAAGCATTGCATCACCCACGGCACCGAATACGCCGAGGAATATCGCCTGTTGCAGACCGACGGCCAGATGCGCTGGGTGTTTGCCCGCGGTCGCTGCTACAAGGACCACCACGGCCGGCCGATGCGCTTCCTCGGCGCCGCTTTGGACCTGACCGAGCGCAAACACACCGAACAGGCCCTGCGCCAGAGCCAGACCGAGCTGCAACTGATCATCAACGCCATGCCGGTCCTGATCAGCTACGTCGACCGCGAAGAACGCTTTCGTCTGAACAATGCGGCGTACCTCGACTGGTACGGGCTGACGCCGCAAGAGCTTTACGGGCGAACCATTCTTGAAGTGATTGGCGAAGAAGCCTATGCGCTGCGCGCCCCGTACATCATTGAGGCACTGTCCGGCCGGCCCTGCTGTTTCAGCATCAGCACACCACACCGCGACGGCAGCATCCGCCAGGCCTTGATGAATTACCTGCCACGCCACGGCGCGGATGGCGCGGTGAACGGTTTCTACATCTTCGTGATCGACGAAACCGAGCGCAAAAAGACCGAAGAAGCCCTGCGCATTCTCAACGAAACCCTTGAAGAGCGGGTTGCCGCCCGCACCCGCCAACTGGCTGAGGCCAACGAGCGTCTGCAAAACGAGATGTTTGAGCGCGAACGTGCCGAAGACGCCCTGCGTCATGCACAGAAAATGGATGCGGTCGGCCAGCTTACCGGCGGCATCGCCCATGACTTCAACAACATGCTCACCGGCATCATCGGCAGCCTCGACCTGATGCAACGCTACATTGCCGACGGCCGCACCGACGAGATAGGCAGGTTCACCGAGGCGGCCGTGTCTTCGGCCAACCGTGCCGCCGCCCTCACCCATCGCTTGCTGGCGTTCTCCCGGCGCCAGTCGCTCAACCGCAAGCCGCTGAACCCCAACGAGTTGATTCATTCGCTCGAAGACTTGTTCAGGCGTACCAAGGGCGACCACATCGAACTCAAACTGCAACTGGCCGAGGACATCTGGCGGGTCAGCACCGATGTCAGCCAGTTGGAAAACGCCTTGCTCAACCTGGTGATCAATGCCCGGGACGCCATGCCCGATGGAGGCGAGCTGCAGATCGAAACCGCCAATGTGTACCTCGACGGTAGCGACATCACCACCCTGGAACCGGTCAAGGCCGGTGACTATGTGATGATTGCCGTCAGCGACAACGGCACCGGCATGACGCCCACGGTGCTGTCCAAGGCATTCGACCCGTTCTTCACCACCAAACCCATCGGCCAGGGCACCGGTTTGGGCTTGTCGATGATTTACGGTTTTGCCCAGCAAACGGGGGGCCACGTCAGCCTGTTCAGCCTGCCCGGACGGGGCACCAGCGTGCGCGTGTACCTGCCGCGCCTGCATTCGAGCGAGCCGGAAAAAGTCCTGTCGCCCGTCGCCGGCGAGGCACCGGCGGCGATTGCCGGCGAAACCGTGATGCTGGTCGAGGACGATGCGGCCGTGCGCATGCTGGTGCTGGACCTGCTCAAGGAACTCGGTTACCGCGCCCATGAAGCCGAAGATGCCAAGGGCGCCCTGCCGCTGCTGGAGTCGGACCTGCGGGTGGACCTGCTGGTGACCGACGTCGGGCTGCCGGGCATGAACGGCCGCCAACTGGCGGAAATCGCCCGCCAGCACCGTCCCGAACTGAAGGTGTTGTTCATGACCGGTTACGCCGAGATCGCGGCCGAACGCCAGGGTTTTCTCGAAGAGGGCATGGACATGGTGGCCAAGCCGTTTTCCATAGACCTGCTGGCCAACAAGATTCGCACGATGATCAGTCAACCGGACTGAGTTGAGGCATAATCGCGCGCCCCCGCTGGCACCCACATAGCCGCCCACATAGCCACCACCGTTGCAAGGTACCGCCGATGAAAGCTCAAGCCCGCCATATTCTGGTGAAAACCTCGGAAGAAGCCGAGCAGCTCAAACAACGCATCGCCAAGGGTGAAGCGTTCGATGTGCTGGCCAAGAAATATTCGACCTGCCCATCAGGCAAGCGCGGCGGCGATCTTGGTGAAGTGCGGCCGGGGCAGATGGTTGGCGTGATCGATGCGGTGATCTTCAAGAAACCGCTGCGGGTGGTGCATGGGCCGATCAAGAGCAAGTTCGGGTATCACCTGGTACAGGTGTTTTACCGGGATTGATCGGTTGGCTTTAGTGCGCCATCGCGAGCAAGCTCGCTCCCACAGGGGATCTGCGCCGTGCACAAATCAAATGTGGGAGCGAGCTTGCTCGCGATCCGATGGCGCAGCCAACGGCCATTCACCGCTCACCTTGGAATCAACGCCCCCGGCACCTGAATCACCCGGCTCGCCAACCGATGCCCGGCCTCGGCGGCGTCTTCAGGGCTACCGCCCTTGAGCCGCGAAGCCAGGTACGCCGCGCTGAACGAATCCCCCGCCGCCGTGGTGTCGATCACCCGCTCGACCTTCTGCGCCGGCACCTCGAATGACTCGCCATCACAACGAATCAGGCACGCTTGGGCGCCGCGCTTGAGCACCACTTCCGGCGTGCCGATCTGCTCGTACGCGGCAAACACCGCCTCACAATCGGCATAACCAAACAACGCCTGTTCGTCATCCACCGTCAGCAATGCCAGGTCGACATGTGGCAGCACATTGCGATATGCCGCCCGGGCATCCTCGAGCGATGCCCACAGCCGCGGCCGGTAGTTGTTGTCGAACACGATCCGCGCATCGCGCTGACGGGCTTCGATCAGGGTTTCCAGCAGTTTTTCCCGACCTTGCACGCCGAGTACCGCCAGGGTGATGCCGCTGAAATACAACACATCGTAATCCGGCAGCGCGGCGAGAATCGGCGCGGCGGCCGGGGTGGTGAAGCAATCGCGTACCGCCGCCTCGTTGCGCCAGTACAGAAAGCGGCGCTCACCGGCGGCGTCAGTCTGGATGCAATACAAACCCGGCAGCCGTCCGGGCAGACGCTGGACCATGCCGAGCCCGATATTTTCGGCCGCCCAGTTCTGGCACATCGCGTCGCTGAAACTGTCATCGCCCAGTGCAGTGACGTAGTCCACGGAACCATCCTCTCCCAGCTCCCGGGACAGGTACACGGCCGTATTCAAGGTGTCGCCGCCGAAGCTCTGTTGCAGGCTGCCGTCGGCGCGATGCTGCAACTCGATCATGCATTCGCCGATCAGGGCGATGCGTGGAATGTTGGGGCCCAGGGTGTTGATGGTGTTCATTGTTGTGGGGGTCTCTGGTGTTTCTTTGTTGTCTGGGCCGCCGCTATCGCGAGCAGGCTCGCTCCCACATTGGGATGCATTCCCCTGTGGGAGCGAGCTTGCTCGCGATGGCCGCAACTCGGTCTCAAACCCTTAGAAACAGGTTTCCATGGTCTCGATGACATTCAGTTGCTCATCCACCAGGCAGCCGACACGCCACTTGTCAAACGTCAGGCACGGGTGCGAAGTACCGAACGAAATGATGTCGCCCACCCGCAGATCAACCCCCGGCGCCACAGTCATGAACGCATGTTGGTCCATCACTGCGGTCACTTTGCAGGCGCTCACATCATCGCCTTTGGCCGGCACGGCGCCTGCCTTGTAACGCAGCAATGGCACCGGCAAACCAGCGTCGTAGGCCACGTCGCGTTTGCCCAGGGCAATCACCGCAAACCCCGGCTCCGGCAAAGACTGCACGTGCGCCCATACTTCCAGCGCCGGACGCAGGCCTTCGTGCAGGTCACTGCGACGGTCGAGCACGCAGCACTGCGCTTCCTTGTAGATGCCATGGTCGTGAGCCACATAACTGCCCGGACGCAGTACGCTGAGGAAACGCCCGGCGGCGTTCTGTGCCTCGAAGGACTCGGCAATCAGGTCATACCAGGCCGACCCCGACGCGGTGATGATCGGCTTGGCAATGGCGAAGGCTCCGCTGTCCTGCAACTGCACCGCCAGACGCACCAGTGACGCGGCGAAATCGCGAATGCCGGTCACGGCGTGATCACCATGGATCACGCCTTCGTAGCCCTCGATCCCGGTCAGGGCCAGGGCCGGTTGCGCGGCGATGGCCTTGGCCAGATCGAGCACTTCCTGCTCGCTGCGGCAACCGCAACGACCACCGACCACGCCGTATTCGATCATCACGTTCAAGCGTACGCCGCGTGAGGCGAAATAGGCGCCGAGGTCGGCGACGTTGTCCGGGTGGTCGACCATGCAATAGAAGTCGAACGTCGGGTCGGCCAGCAGGTCGGCAATCAGCGCCATGTTCGGCGTGCCGACCAACTGGTTGGCCATCAGCACCCGGCGCACGCCATGGGCGTAGGCCGCGCGAGTTTGCGTGGCGCTGGCCAGGGTGATGCCCCAGGCACCGGCGTCCAGTTGGCGGCGGAACAACGCCGGGGTCATGCTGGTCTTGCCATGGGGCGCCAGTTCCGCGCCACTATCGCTGACGAACGCCTGCATCCAGCGAATGTTGTGTTCCAGCGCCTCGCGGTGCAGTACCAGCGCGGGCAGGCTGACGTCACGCACCAGGCTGGCACCGATCGGGGCAGCGCCTTTATCGACGTTGGCAGTATGGGGGGCAGAAGACATGGTCGAACTCCTCGTTCACGCGGCCGCAGGCAGCCGCTGTTACTCGTTGATGCGACGGGCCAGGCTGTTGGCGCTTTCGATCAGCACCTGGCGATAGTCGTTGTAGTTTTTCTTCGCATCCGCCCGTGGGGCGACGATGCACAGGGTCGCGATGGCCACGCCGTTGGGGTCTTTGACCGGCGCGGCGAAGCAATGGGTAAAGGTGTCGGCGACGCTATCGAAGGAAAAGAAGCCATCGATACCGGCCTGGCGGATTTCCTTGAGAAACTGCTCCAGAGGCAAGCGTTCGCCGTCGGGCAGGATGAAGTCGTCGTGGTCGATCAGGTCGACGATTGCCTGGTCGCTCAGGTGCGCCAGCAGCAGGCGCCCGGATGCGGTCCAGGGGATGGGCGCGTTTTCGCCGATGTCCGAGGAAATACGGAAGTGCCGCTCCCCCTCCTTCATCAGCGCAACGGTGTACTTTCGCCCGTTGAGCAGGCACATCTGCGCCGTTTCATGGGTCTGGCTGACGATGTCCTGCAAGGCGTGATCGGCCTCGCGAGTCAGGTCGAAATGGCGCAGGTGTGCCTGCCCGAGAAAGTACAACTGACGACCGAGGTAGACATGACCGTCCTTGCCCACCGGCTCCAGGATCCGTCGTTCCAGCAGCGAGGCCACCAGTTCGTAGACCGTGGATTTTGGGCTGCCGATGCCGTTGGCGATGTCGTTCGGGCGCAGGGGCTGGCCGATCTCCTTGAGGAAATCGAGGATATCGAACGCCCGGTCCAGACCGCGCGCCCGGCGCTTGATGGTGTCTTCGGTCATTTCAGTGGTTCCCATTCGTAATGCCGGGAGTTTACCCAGAGTGCGGCGGCGACTGTTAGGCCGCCATCGCCAGCAGGCTGGCTCCCACAGGGAAACGCATTCCAAATGTGGGAGCCAGCCTGCTGGCGATGAAGCCACCTCGGTTCAGGCCTTTTTCTTGTAGGCAATACAGTCGATCTCGACCTTGCAGTCGACCATCATGTTCGCCTGCACACAGGCCCGCGCCGGGGCGTGCTCGGGTTTGAAGTACTCGGAAAAGACCTTGTTGAAACTGGTGAAATCCCGCGGATCCTCCAGCCATACGCCAGCACGCACCACGTCTTCCAGGCCATAACCGGCCTCTTCGAGAATGGCGATCAGGTTCTTCATGGTCTGGCGGGTCTGTTCGACAATGCCGCCAGTAATGATCTCGCCGTCCACCGCCGGCACCTGCCCGGACACGTGCAGCCAGCCATCGGCTTCAACGGCGCGGGCGAAAGGGCGAGGCTGCCCGCCTGCGGCGGTGCTGCCGGTGCCGTAACGAGTAATGCTCATGAGTGTTTCTCCTGATTGAAATTGAAGGTTAAAAACGGGTACTTTTGAGAAATTCCGCCAATCGTGGCGACTGCGGGCGTTCGAACAGGTCCTTGGGCGGCCCCTGCTCTTCGATACGCCCCTGATTCATGAATACGATCTTGTCCGAAACCTCGAAGGCAAAGCGCATTTCGTGGGTCACGAGCAGCATGGTCATGCCGTCTTCGGCCAGGCCCTTGATCACGCTCAACACTTCGCCCACCAGTTCCGGGTCCAGCGCCGAGGTCACTTCGTCGAACAGCATCAGGCTCGGGTTCATCGCAATCGCCCGGGCGATCGCCACGCGCTGCTGCTGACCGCCAGACAACTGACCGGGAAAGTGATCGCGCCGCTCCAGCAGGCCAACGCGCTCCAGCCATTTCTCGGCCAGGGCCACGGCCTCGTCCTTGTGCAGCTTCTTGACCTTGAGCAGGCCCAGGGTGACGTTCTGCAATGCGCTCAGGTGCGGAAACAGGTTGAACTGCTGGAACGCCATGCCGGTCATGGCACGATGGCGGGCAATGACTTTTTCCGCGTGGCGAATGCGTTTGCCGTTGACCTCGTCATAACCGATGGATTCACCGTCAAGCAGGATCTGCCCGCCCTGGAACTCTTCAAGCATGTTCACGCAGCGCAGCAGCGTAGTCTTGCCCGAACCGCTGGAGCCGATCAACGTCACCACGTTGCCGCGCTGCATGCTCAGGTCGACGCCCTTGAGCACTTCGAGCTGGTCGTAACGCTTATGCAGGCCGCGAATGTCCAGCAGCGGCTGGCCGTTTTGTGCATGGGTTTGAGTCTGAGTCATGGCAAAGCCACCCGCTTTTCAATGTGTCGGCCGAGTAACTCGATGCCGTAGTTGATGACGAAGAACAGGAAACCGGCGAACAGGTAAAACTCCAGGGTCATGAACGTCCGGGCAATGATCTGCTGGGTACTCAGTAGCAGCTCCGCCACGCCGATCACCGACAACAGGGTCGAGGCCTTGACGATCTCGGTGGACGAGTTGACCCAGGTCGGCAGGATCTGCCGCAACGCCTGGGGCAACAGCACGTAACCGAGCGCCTGGTAGAACGTCAGGCCGATGGCCTTGCTCGCCTCCATCTGCCCGCGCGGCAATGCCTGCAACGCACCGCGCACGATCTCGGCGACGTGGGAGCCGCAGAACAGCGTCAAACCCAGCGCACCGGCCTGGAAGGCGCTGATCTGCCAGCCGAGTGCCGGCGCCATGTAAAAGCACGCCAGCACCAGCACGAACACGGGCGTACCGCGAATCACATCGACATAAAAACGAAACGGCGCGCGCATCCAGAATTTGCCGTAGGTCAGCACCAGACCGGTGACGACACCAACGAGCGTGCCGAGCAAAATCGCCAGCACCGACACCTGGACACTGGTCAGGAAGCCTTGCCACAGCACTTCCCGCGCCACCCACAACTCATGCAACCAACTGGGGGATTCGTACATGGGGGCCTCCTATCGGCGAATCGCCAGACGCTGTTCGAGGTAACGCAGCATCATGGCAATGAGGTAACAGGCCGCCACATACAGCGCCGTGGTCACCAGCCAGGTTTCGATCACCCGGTAGCTCTCGACATTGATCTTGCGCGCGTAATAGGTCAGCTCCGGTACGGCAATCGCGGCCGCCAACGAGGTGTCCTTGAACAGCGAAATGAAATTGTTCGACAGCGCCGGCAACACATTGCGCAGCATCACCGGCACGGTGACGTAGGCCTTGACCTGCCACTCACCCAGGCCAATGGCCAACCCGGCTTCACGCAGGCCCTTGGGAATGCTTAGCAGACCACCACGGAACACTTCGGTCAGGTACGCCCCGGCATACAGCGACAGGGTGATGATGAACGAGGGGATCTTGTCCAGCCGGATCCCCAGGCTCGGCAACGCAAAGTAGATCAACAGGATCAACACCAGGATCGGCGTGTTACGGATCACCGTGACATACACCGACGCCAGCACCCGCAATGCGCGGTGCTTCGACAGCAAAGCAAACGCCATCATCAGGCCGATCACGCAGCCGATGGCGATCGACACCAGGGCCAGTTCAAGGCCCATGCCGAGCCCCGCCAGCAAGGTGTCGAAATCGCGCCACACGGCGGCAAAGTTCAACTGATAGTTCATGGTCAGCAGTACCTTGAGCGAGGCGACTCAAATCGCCCCGCTCTCACGGGATCATTTGAATTCGACGGGGAAGCCGATGGCCGGGGTCGGTAGCTCTACGCCGAACCACTGTTTGAACGACGCCGCGTAAGTCGGGAACTCAACACCGGTCATGGCCTCATGCAGGGTGGTATTGACGAAGTTCAGCCAGTCCTGATCGCCGCGCTTGACCGCGCAGGCATAGGTCTGCGGGCTCCAGGCGTAGGCCGGGCTGCGATAACGGCCAGGGTTCTGCACCATCAGGTACTTCACCGAAGACTGGTCGGTGGCGGCGGCATCGGCGCGACCGGAGTTCACGGCCTGGTACATCAGGTCCACGCTGTCGTACTGATCGACCTTGGCCTTGGGCAGCGCCTGGTGCACCAGTTCTTCGGCATAGACGTTTTGCAGCACCGCCACGGTGAGACTGTCACCGGCGGCTCTCATGTCGTCGATTTCCTTGTACTTGCTGTTCGCCGGCAGCAGCAGGCCGACACCTTCGCGGTAGTACGGCAGAGTGAACGCCACTTGCTGGGCGCGGCTGGCCGTCACGGTGATGAACTGGCAACTGATGTCGACCTTGTCGGTCAGCAGGTTGGGAATCCGCGCATCGGACGACTGCACCACGTACTCAACCTTGGTCGGATCGTTGAACAAACCCTTGGCGATCATGTGCCCGATATCGATATCGAACCCCTGCAACTTGCCGTCCGCGCCCTGGAAGTGCCACGGCGCGTTGGTACTGCCGGTGCCGACAATCAGTTTGCCACGGGCCAGAACGCTATCGAGCTTGCTGTCCGCTGCCTGGGCCACGCCCATGGCAGCGGCAGAAGCCGCGAACAGAAAAACACACGTTTTGAACAAGGTAGGTCGGCGATGCATGGCAAGCACTCCAGGGTAATGTTTATTCCGCTATACCGGAACATAGTATGTAACAACGGAATAGACAGCAGAAAGTGTGCCACAGGATGTGAAGGGAATGTGAGGGGGAATGAAATTTGTTTTGAATCAGAGGGATGCGTGCAAACAGGAAAAAATGTTACCAAACGCACGGAACCCTGACCGCTACCGTTGGCTACAAAGGGCGGGTATCTGGTTCACAACCGAGTGCGCAATGAACCAATTCAAGACAATCAAAAAATGATCTATCCCACCCTCGGCACATAGCCTTTCTCATCAGTAGCCGAGCGCTGTGTGCCCATTGAAAAACATCTGTTTAAACCCGGACAAACTGATCACTACTGTCAACTATGACAGTAGACGCTTCGGAGTAGGCGAGGAAATACTGGCGGCGTATCTGACTGTCGACACCAAAGGGAATCGAACATGAATACGGCGAAAACTTTATTTTTTTGCGCGACGCTGGGAATGGGTTTGACAGCTTGCAACGTTGATCCCGACGCGACTGTTTCCACGGTCAGCGAAGAATGCAGCAGCTTGGTCAATGGAAAGTTCATCGGCCAGAATGGCCCTGAAGTTTGTGTCACGACACCACTTTCAAAAAGTGCCACATCCATTTCGGGGACTATCGTTGGAACCACGTTTGCAGGTCCTTTCATGGTAACGGCGGTAACCAGTGATGGCGTCATCTTGAAGCAGGTATCCACGCTGTCTAACGGCGACTTCACGATGTCTCAATTGAATCTGCAAAACCTGCCGGGAAAGGGCATTTCATTTTCGGTGTTTGTAAACGGTATCAGCTCACCGCCCACCAAATTGGTCGTCGGGCAGGAGCCACCGTCAACATGCTCCCGTAACGATCCAAACTATCCGTTATGTGGCACTTATCCAAGTGCGATCTTTTTTCCAATCAAAACCTCCATCACCACCATTTTTTCTGTTTCACCTGGGGAATTTTATACCGGGGCTACCTTGCTCCCGTATCTCATGGGTTTATATACAACGCGCTGGAGTGAAGACCGATACATCAGTTCTTTTCCTAACGTTCCTGCTCCCATAAAGCCAGGAGATGAGCAGACCGTTTATGCGACTATCGATAACACCGAGTCTTTTGCCTATCCAGTCAAACAAACTGTTTTGCCCGTTCAACAGTAAAAGTCCTGCGAACAATGTGTTCACAGTCGGACGCACGTGGGGCCGCTACGCTGATGCGCAATCCGGTTCCCGTGTCCCTGCCCGACCTAGTGTTTGAATGTCGTCATCACCCGCTCGGCATTTTCATCGCAACTCATACCTTCGGGCTTGGCCTGTATGGTGTCGATCCAGCCCAGCAACTGCGCCTTGCTATGGGCCAGGTGCCGTTGCATCTCGTCGATCTGCTCGATCTTGCGATGCAGGCCGGCCATCAACTCGTCGTGCTTGAACGCGCCCGTCACAGTGTCCGGCAGCAACTGCTTGAGTTCCTCCAGGCTGAAACCGGCTTGTTGTGCGCATTGGATGAGTTGCAGGGTTTGCAGCGCCTGTTGCGAGTAACGCCGATAACCGTTGGAAGAACGCTCGACCTGCCGGATCAAGCCCTGAGACTCGTAAAAACGGATGCGTGATGCGGTCAACCCGCTCAACTGCGCCAATTCGCCAATTTTCATTGCGGCCTCATTTTACCTGCTTGACATTAAAGTTAACTTTAAGCTTAGCCTCTGCTCATCACTTTGAGGAGTCAAGCATGTCCCCCTTCCAAACCTTGAATTTGCCCAACGGCCAGACCATCGGCAATCGCATTGCCAAAGCCGCGATGGAAGAGAACCTCGCCAACACCGATCAGGTGCCCGACCAGGCGCTGTTGCGCCTGTATCAGGCCTGGGCCGAGGGTGAAGCCGGCTTGTTGCTGACCGGCAATGTGATGATCGACCGCCGCGCCATGACCGGCCCCGGCGGTGTAGCCCTGGAAGACGAGCGCCACCTGGATCGTTTCCGCCAGTGGGCCAGTGTCGGCCGGGCCGGCGGTGCGCACTTCTGGGTGCAGCTCAACCATCCTGGCCGCCAGACCATGGCCAACCTCGGCCAGCAAGCCTTGGCGCCATCGGCGGTCGCGTTGGATCTCGGCCAGTTTTCGAAGATGTTCGCCGAACCCAAGCCCATGACCGAGGACGACATCCAGGAGGTGATCCGACGCTTCGCCGCCAGCGCCGCACTGGCCGAGAAAGCCGGTTTTACCGGGGTGCAGATCCACGCCGCCCACGGTTACCTGATCAGCCAGTTCCTTTCGCCACTCACCAATCGGCGCACCGATCAATGGGGTGGCGCCCTGGAAAATCGCGCGCGTCTGCTGTTGTCCGTTGTCGAGGCGGTTCGCCAGGCGGTGTCGCCGCAATTTTGTGTGTCGGTGAAGCTCAATTCAGCGGACTTCCAGCGCGGTGGTTTCGATGCCGATGATGCACGGCAAGTGATCCAGTGGCTCAACGAACAAGCGATCGACCTGCTGGAGCTCTCCGGTGGCAGTTACGAAGCACCGGCCATGCAAGGCGAAGCGCGCGACGGCCGGACCCTGGCACGGGAGGCGTACTTTCTGGAAATGGCCGGTGAACTGGCCAGCGTGGCGCGGATGCCGGTGATGGTGACCGGCGGGATCCGCCGTTTGGCAATCGTCGAACAGGTGCTCGACAGCGGCATTGCCATGGCTGGCATCGGCACCGCACTGGCCGTGGAACCGCACCTGGTCAAGCACTGGCGCGAAGGCCGGGACAGTCATCCGCAACTGCCGCCGATCCGCTGGAAGCGCAAGCCCCTGGCGGCGCTGGCGAGCATGGCGGTGGTCAAGTTCCAGCTGCATCGCTTGAGCCGTGGGCGCAAAACCCGACCCAGGGTTTCGGCGTTGTTGGCGCTGATTATTGATCAGTTATACATCGCCAAACGCACGCGTCAGTATCGCCGGGCCATGAGCGCGCAATGATGGATCGCTATTGGCCGGTAAACCGCAGTCGCGACAACATCCGTAGATTCCCCTCGCGGTAATAGTCATCAGTCCAGCTGTTATCCGTCGCCAACGGCTGGACCTGCTTGAGCGCAAGCTTTTTCGCGAAATAGCGAAAGCGGTAATGCTCGTAGAACCGCAACAACTCCAGGCCATAACGGTCTGCCAGATCGGTATCGCCGCGAATGATCAGATAGTTTTCGTCATTGCCGTTGCTGGCTGCGGCGCTGAGGTTGTGGCTACCGCTGATGATCGTCGGCGCATCACTGGTGAAGTCAGTGACGATGGCTTTGGTGTGCACCAGGATATTACCCTTCTGACCCTCCCTGCTTTCCTGGAGCCAGCCTTCCAGCCCTTTGTCGAGCAGGGCAACGGTGGTGAATTCAGCGGTGCGGTCGGCGTGAAACCCGGTGATTTCGCTGGTGGTATTTTGCAGGCCATAGCGCAGGATGTCGTCATGGGGCAAGCCGAGCAAGGCGTTGAGGATAGCGTCGGGCAAGGCGAACGCAGTGACGAACAGCACGTCCTTTTTCGCGGCATTGATGATCGAGACGAATTCATCCAGATCCCCCCCGCCCGAGCGCGGCGAGAACCCGGCGAAAAGGGCCTGCGTCGGATCCATCGGGTTGTGCTGCGTGATCCATTGCCGCGTGGCGCCGACATCTGCCGGCGTGCTCCAGACCTGCTCGAAGGTTTGCAGATAAAGGGTACTGAGCCGCGTATCGTCCAGCACATGCACCACGTTGGCCTGACGGTAAACGCCGTTGGGGGTGAAGTTGGTGCTGCCGCAGAGTACCGCTTCGGGCTGATGCTGCCCCGCTGCGTCAAGCCGACTCAAGACCATGAACTTGTTGTGAAAGATATTGTGGGTGACCCGCCCGCGTTTGTTCGCCTGGGGGATATTTTTCAGACTGACCTCGTTGAAGGCGGTAGTGTCTTCGCCCGGTTGCGCGTGATAAAGGACGCGAACTTTCACGCCGCGTTCCAGCGCAGCCTCCACTGCGTCGACAATCACCTGCAACTGGTACTCATAGATGGCGATATCCAGCGCCCACTGGCCATCGACAGCACGCGCGATAAACCCCAACAAGCGCCCGAGCAAACCGTTCTCCAACCATCTACGCGGGGCATCGGGCCAGGCTTCGATGGGCAGCTTGTGCTTTTTGCCAATGAGTGCATCGAGATCGGGAAACTTGCGCTCGAACGCCTGACTGGCGGCTACTGCGCGGTTGAAGTTGACGCTTTGGTTGCCAGGATGGCCATCGTCGGAGGTGACCGTTACCGCCAGGCACTCACCCAGTTGTGGCGCATTGTGGCTGCCGTAGACCGGATAGACCCGATAGTGGATCGTCATCCCCGGATTGACCGCGTAATCGGCCCAACGGAATTTCTGTAACGGCGCAATATCGCTGGGCGTGGCGTGGAACCGGGGGAAGGTATGGTCCTTGTCCGGGAATGTCAGGCTATTGAACAGAAACATCCAGGGTTTGCTGCCCTGCTGTTTTTCAATGGCAAAACCCAACAGGCCAATGCGACGGGATTCGGCCAGGTCCATGGCCAACAGCACGCCATTGGTGCCGGCGTAGGCTTTGACACGAAAATCGTCCTGATCATTGCGGGTTAGAACGCGCATGGGTCACTCCTGTGGATGGCTTGCTTACAGCAGCATAGGGCAGCGATGCGGGTAACCGTAATTATCCAATACCCGAGGGATGCCATCGCGAGCAGGCTCGCTCCCACATTGGAATGCATTCTCCTGTGGGAGCGAGCCTGCTCGCGATGGGGCCGGCACTGTCAGCACAAAACTCAACCTGAAATCAGCTCATCGATGTGTCGATAATCAACCTGCAACTGCGCTGCCAACACCTTTGCCCGGCCAAGGTGAATCGGCCCGCGTTCGATGTCGATCACCAGCCCTGGACATTCGATTGCCGGCAGCATGGACCAGTCCTTCAGCCGCCCATCGGTCACCAATAAAAATCTTTGCTGTTCCGCCGGAAAACGCTTTTGCCGCGCGGCCAGCCAGTGCCTCGCCTCACCCAGCGCCGCCAGCAACGGCGTTCCGCCGCCTGCGCCGAGCCCATCGAGCCAATGGCGCAAACCGTTGGAAGCCTTCAACCCTTGCACCTGCCACTCGGGCACCGAGCCGCTGGCGGTCAGCAACGCCAGTCGCGCACGCTGGCGGTAGGCATCATCGAACAGCTGCGCCAGCAAGCCTTTGGCATCACTCAACGCCTGATGACGGCGGGTTGAAGCCGACGCATCGACAATCACCAGCCACAGTTCATGGGGCGAACGGGTGCGCAGTTGATACAAAAGATCAGCACGCTGACGGGGCCGACCATTGAGCAATGTGCCAGGCCAGTTGACGGAGCCGCCGGGGGCTGCGTGTCGCTTGCCCTGTTTGCCGTGGTCCAGCCGCCCGGCACGGGGTCTGGCATTCGCCCCCGCGTCGCAGCGAAGGCGAATGCCTAGGGCTTTTTTGGCCAGCTCGGCACTTCACGTCGTGCGCCGACCGAGAGCGCCTGGGCAGGCAACTCGCCCCACTGGCCCTGACCTTCGCTCGGATTGGCGTTCTGCGGTGCAGCGGGTTGCGCAGCCTGGGATGGCTGAGGTGCCGGTGGTGAATGCTCGCGACGACGATGGCGCAAGGCGAACTCGGCAACGGCGTCGATATCGTCCTCGGCGATGGTATGCGCCCCGCGCCAGGCGGCGTGTGCCCGGGCGGCACGCAGCCAGACCAGGTCGGCGCGCAAGCCATCGACGCCGGCGGCAAAGCAGCGCTCAGTGATGTGTGCCAGCGCCTGGTCATCGAGAGGAATCTTTGCCAGTGCGTTGCGTGCGTTCTGGCAACGTTCGCGCAGAGACGCCTGCGCGGATTCCCATTCGGCGCAGAAACCTTGCGGATCGCTGTCGAAATCCAGGCGACGGCGGATGATCTGGCCGCGCTCGGTCGGCGCGGTGTGGCCACCGAGGGCGACGTTCAAGCCGAAACGATCCAGCAATTGCGGACGCAGTTCACCCTCTTCCGGGTTCATGGTGCCAATCAGCACGAACTTCGCCGAATGCCTATGGGAAATACCGTCACGTTCCACCAGATTGGTGCCGCTGGCGGCCACATCGAGCAGCAGGTCAACGAGGTGATCGGGCAACAGATTGACTTCGTCGACGTAGAGCACGCCTCCGTCAGCCTTGGCCAGTACGCCGGGGGAAAACTGTGCGCGACCTTCGCCCAGCGCCGCGTCGAGATCGAGGGTGCCGACCAGCCGCTCCTCGGTGGCGCCCAGCGGCAAGGTGACGAACTGACCGCTGGCCAGCAGGTCCGCCAGGCCACGGGCCAGGGTCGATTTGGCCATGCCACGCGGGCCTTCGATCAGTACGCCACCGATTTTCGGGTCGATGGCGGTCAGGTACAGGGCCAGTTTCAAATCGTCGGCGCCGACCACGGCGGAGAGCGGGAAATGCGGGATGTCGGTCATTGTTTTATCTCGGTCATGGTCGGTGATCTCACAGGCACCCCAATCTCTCTAGGAGCGAGCTTGCTCGCGATGGTCGTTAACGATGACGCGTGTTTACTGGAAAAACGCGTCGCCCTTAAGTCCATCGCGAGCAAGCTCGCTCCTACAGGATTTGCGGTAATTAGCCGTCTTCTTCTATATCCAGCAACAAATTCTCCAGCGCCTCGCGGTACTCGCCGGGCTCCTTCCACATCCCGCGCTGTTGCGCCTCGAGCATGCGCTCGGTCATGTCGCGCAAGGCATGGGGATTGTGTTCGCGGACAAAATCCCGGGTGTCCGGGTCGAGCAAATAGGCATCGGCCAGCAACGCGTACTGGTGATCGTCGATCAACTGCGTGGTGGCGTCGAAGGCGAACAGGTTGTCGACAGTCGCCGCCATTTCGAACGCGCCTTTGTAGCCGTGACGCTTAACGCCTTCGAGCCACTTCGGATTGGCCGCCCGGGAGCGGATCACCCGGTTCAGCTCTTCCTTCAAGGTGCGAATCTTCGGCAGGTCCGGCTGACTGTGGTCGCCATGATAGCTGGCCGCCGCCTCGCCCTTCAGGCTTTCCACCGCCGCGAGCATGCCGCCCTGGAACTGGTAGTAATCGTTGGAGTCGAGCAGATCGTGCTCGCGGTTATCCTGGTTTTGCAGCACCGCCTGCACCTGGCTCAGGCGCTGGCTGAACTGTTCGCGGGCGGCGGTGCCTTCGTCGGAACCGCCGTAAGCGTAGCCGCCCCAGTTGAGGTAGACCTCCGCCAAGTCCTCACGGCTCTGCCACAGGCGACCGTCGATGGCGCCCTGCACGCCCGCGCCGTAGGCACCGGGCTTGGCTCCGAATATCCGCCAGCCGGCCTGACGTCGCGCAGCCTCTTCATCGAGCCCTGACTGCAGCAAGGCTGCACGCTCGGCGCGTACCTTGGCCGCCAGCGGGTTGAGGTCGTCCGGCTCATCGAGGTCGGCCACCGCTTGCACCGCCGCGTCGAACAAGCGAATCAGATTGGCAAAGGCATCCCGGAAGAAACCGGACACGCGCAAAGTCACGTCCACCCGCGGACGGTCGAGCAAACTCAACGGCAGAATCTCGAAATCATCGACCCGCTGGCTGCCGGTGGCCCAGACCGGACGCACGCCCATCAGCGCCATCGCTTGGGCGATGTCATCACCGCCAGTGCGCATGGTCGCGGTGCCCCACACCGACAGGCCGAGCTGGCGCAAATGATCGCCGTGGTCTTGCAGGTGCCGTTCGAGGATCAGGTTGGCCGACTGGAACCCGATGCGCCACGCCGTGGTGGTCGGCAGGTTGCGCACGTCCACCGAATAGAAATTGCGACCGGTGGGCAGCACGTCCAGGCGACCACGACTCGGCGCGCCGCTGGGACCGGCCGGGACGAAGCGACCGCCCAGGGCATCGAGCAATCCGCGCATTTCCGCCGGACCGCAGGCGTCCAGACGCGGGGCGACCACCTCGCGCAGGTTGTCGATGATGGCTTGCACCTCGTGTAGGAGCGAGCCTGCTCGCGATGGAGTGTCGGTTGGCATCAATGTGGCTGACACTCCATCGCGAGCAGGCTCGCTCCTGCATGGGTCGGCCAATGCCTGCGAGATCAGTTGTGTGGCGAACAGCTCCAGGCGTTCGCGGGTATCCCCCGCCGTACGCCAAGACTCGTCGCTGACCAGCAAAAGCGGCTCGGGACGCGGCCCCGTCCACGGCTCGGCCAGCGCGCAATCCAGTGGGTCGAAGCCCAACCCGAACGCCTTGGCCAGCGCCCGCAGCAGGCTCGACTGCGCGCCCCGGCCATCGCCTCGTGGAATGCGCAACAACGCCAGCAAGGTGTCGATACGCAAACGCCCGGTGGGCGATTCGCCGAACACATGCAGGCCGTCGCGGATCTGCGACTCTTTCAAGTCGCACAGGTAGGTGTCGAGTCGCGGCAACCAGATCGCTGCGTCGGCATCGCTGTCGAGTCGTTCGTCCAGTTGCAGTTCACGGTCGATGTGGGTGTCGCGCACCAGCTGCAGGATGTCGCGCTGCAACTCTCGGGCACGACGTGGGTCCAGCAACTGCGCTTCGTAATATTCATCGGCCAACAATTCGAGGTTGCGTAGCGGGCCGTAGGTTTCGGCGCGGGTCAAAGGTGGCATCAGATGATCGATGATCACCGCCTGGGTGCGCCGCTTGGCCTGGGCGCCCTCGCCCGGGTCGTTGACGATGAACGGATAGATGTTCGGCAGCGGCCCGAGCAAAGCATCTGGCCAACAATGTTCCGACAGCCCGACGCCTTTGCCCGGCAGCCATTCGAGGTTGCCGTGCTTGCCGACGTGGATCACACCGTGGGCGCCGTAGGCGTTGCGCAGCCAGAAGTAGAACGCCAGGTAACCGTGGGGCGGCACCAGGTCCGGGTCGTGATACACCGCGCTCGGATCGACCTGATAACCCCTCGCCGGTTGAATGCCGACGAAGGTCAGGCCCAAGCGCAGGCCGGCGATCATCATCCGTCCGCTGCGGCACATCGGGTCGCTTTCCGGCGCGCCCCAACGTTCGAGCACCGCCGCACGGTTGGCTTCGGGCAGTGCGTTGAACATCGCCAGATAATCATCCATGCCCAGGCTTTGCTGGCACGGACGCAGGTCGAGGGTATCGAGGTCGTTGCTGACGCCGCCCAGTAACTGCTGGATCAGCGCGGTGCCGCTGTCTGGTAACTCAGCCGGTAATGGATAACCGTCGGCATGCAACGCCCGCAGGATATTCAACGCCGCTGCCGGGGTATCGAGGCCGACGCCATTGCCGATGCGACCGTCGCGGGTCGGGTAGTTGGCGAGAATCAAGGCAATGCGTTTTTCTGCATTGGGCACCCGCGCCAGATCGACCCAGCGCCGCGCCAGTTCGGCAACGAAGTCCATGCGCTCCGGTTGTGGCCGGTAGCAGACTACATCCGACTGACTACGCTCACTCCGCCACGCTAGGTCCTTGAAGCTGATCGGACGGCTGATGATGCGCCCGTCCAGCTCAGGCAACGCGATATGCATCGCCAGGTCTCGGGGGCCAAGCCCCTGTTCGCTGGCGCGCCAGCCCGGTTCGTTGTCTTGGGCGCAAATCGCCTGGATCACCGGAATATTGCGGCGGAATGGCCGCAGATGCGGTGCTTCCGGGCTGGACTGGGCAAAGCCGGTGGTGTTCAGAATTACCGAGACGCAGGCCTCGTCCAGCCAGTCCTCGACCACGCCAAGGCAACCGGGCTCTTTCAGGCTGGCCAGGGCAATCGGCAACGGATTCAACCCCGCCGCCTGCAAACGCTGGCAAAAAACATCAATGAACGCGGTGTTCGCCGCCTGTAAATGCGAGCGGTAAAACAACACCGCCGCCACCGGTTGACCGGCCTGCCAGTCGGCCTGCCAGTCGCTTAGTGCGGCAGAATGTTTGTGCGGATGGTAAACCGCCGTGCGTGGCAGGGTTTGCGGCTCGCCCCAGGTGTAATCACGGGCCAGCCAGCGGTTGGCCAGGCAGCGGAAGAAATCGAGGGCGTTGCCCATACCGCCCTGACGCAGAAACTGCCAGAGCCGGTCGCGATCTTCGGCACCGACAGTGCACAGGTCACTGAGTTCCGGGTCCGGGCGATCATCGCCCGGCACCAGAATCACCTGCACACCGCGCTGCGACAGCTCGACCAGGCGCTCGATGCCATAACGCCAATAGGCGATGCCGCCGTGCAGCGAAATCAGGATCACCCGGGCGTGACGCAGCACTTCATCGACGTACAAATCCACCGAGGCATGGTTTTGCACCTGCATCGGGTTGGCCAGGCGCACGCTCGGGTAATCGTCGGGCAACTGTTGCGCCGCTTCGGCAAGCAGCGCCAGGCTGGAATCGCCGCTGCACAGGACCACCAGCTCGGCGGGGGTTTGTCCAAGGTCGGCGATATTGTCATCCGACACGAAACCGCCGGGCTGGGTCCTGAGCAGGTGCATGGCTTACACGCTGAGCGCGGCGCGCAATTGCGCTTCGAGAACAGTGGCGTCCAGTTGCTGGCCGATCAGCACCAGGCGGGTGACTCGCGCTTCTTCGGCGCCCCACTGGCGGTCGAAATGCTTGTCGAAACGCGTGCCCACGCCCTGGATCAGCAGGCGCATCGGCTTGTTCGGAATCGCCGCAAAACCCTTGACCCGCAGGA
Organism: Pseudomonas sp. ACN8; assembly: GCF_002303925.1. Classification (GTDB taxonomy): domain Bacteria; phylum Pseudomonadota; class Gammaproteobacteria; order Pseudomonadales; family Pseudomonadaceae; genus Aquipseudomonas. The sequence continues at coordinate 254,230 of NZ_MRCS01000001.1, read as the reverse complement.
TGCCGTGCTGGACCACCAGTTGGGTCAGCGCGTCCAGCAGCAGGCTTTCATCGGCTTGCGGCAGTTCGATGGAGATCGAATCGAAGGCGTCGTGATCGTGGTCGTCATGATCGTCGTCGCCATCGTGATGATGGTCGTGGTGGCTGTGACGGCCGTCGATGTGTTCTTCGGAGCCGGCACCCAGGCCGATCAGCACGTCCAGCGGCAGGCGACCGCTGCTGGCTTCGATGATTTTCACCGCTGGCGGCAATTCCTCGGCGACTTCCAGGCGCACGCGGGCCAGGTCCGCCGGGGTGATCAGGTCAGCCTTGTTGAGGATCACCAGGTCAGCACTGGCCAGTTGGTCGGCGAACAGTTCGTGCAACGGCGATTCGTGGTCCAGGTTCGGGTCAAGTTTGCGCTGGGCGTCGACCTGATCCGGGAACGCGGCGAAGGTGCCGGCGGCCACGGCCGGGCTGTCGACCACGGTGATCACCGCATCCACCGTACAGGCACTGCGGATTTCCGGCCACTGGAAGGCCTGCACCAGCGGCTTTGGCAGCGCCAGGCCGGACGTTTCGATGAGAATGTGGTCCAGATCGCCGCGACGGGCCACCAGTTCGCGCATCACCGGGAAGAATTCTTCCTGGACGGTGCAGCACAGGCAGCCGTTGGCCAGCTCATAGACACGGCCGTTGGCTTCTTCTTCGGTGCAACCGATGGAGCACTGCTTGAGGATTTCGCCGTCGATGCCCAGCTCGCCAAATTCGTTGACGATCACCGCGATGCGGCGACCCTGGGCGTTGTCGAGCATGTGCCGCAGCAGCGTGGTTTTACCCGAGCCGAGAAAGCCGGTGACGATGGTGACGGGGAGTTTGGCCAGTGTTTTCATCGGATGCCCTATGGCTTAAGTGGCGGGCATACGGGACGACGACCGGCAACACGGACGCGCGTGCCTGAAGAGTTCGCCACCGGATCACCCCGCCCGGTTGAAAGTGAGAATCTGTGACGAGGCAGGTCTCCTGGCTGACGGTGTGCCGGCCTTGAGCCTGGCATTCGCTGCGCCTTCCCGCCGGCCTCATGATTTGAGCCTGCAGTGGCGTGGCAACGAACATCACCGTTCACAGTTGCGGGGGCAGCCGCGGCATCGACCGCGTTCCCTTCTTAGCTTCGACAAACGCCGAAGAACCTCGAAAGCGCAAGGCTACGCATGGTCTTGGGGCGGGTCAATGTTCACTTGAAATCGGCGGTGCCCCCTTCGCGAGCAGGCTCGCTCCCACATTGGAATGCGGTCCCTTGTGGGAGCGAGCCTGCTCGCGATGAAGTCACCTCGGTTTCGAGTTGAGAACCCTTGCCAATTGACGCCCAACCCCCGCCCATGCTCTCCTACACGCCTTGTTACGGGTGCCCTTCACAGGGTGAAACGGGAAACCGGTGAATCATGTGCTTTACTCTTAAGCCATGTCAGTCCGGTGCTGCCCCCGCAACGGTAAGCGAGCGAAGCGTCAGATCCACTGTGCCTGCAAGGCATGGGAAGGTGATGTTTTCAGGTTCAGGCCAAAGCCTTTGCCCCTCGTGAGCCCGGAGACCGGCCCGCAACACAAAGTGACCAGTACGGTCACTGAACCAACAAACCCGCGGTGGGCGGGCGCTGTTTGAACCTCTGCGCGCCTGGTCGTGCGGGTTTTTGCATGCGCTCTTATTCCCCGCTGACAGACCAGAGGGAAACGCCATGTCGATCATCAGCAGCGCCGAACACACAGCCGCGAGCACCACCTCAACCCTGACCCAACGTCTGACCGCCGCCGTCTGCGCGTCGATTCTGGGCGCCTGCCTTGTGTATTTCGCCGGTTTCTCGCACATCGAAGCGGTGCACAACGCCGCCCATGATACCCGTCACAGCTCCGCGTTCCCGTGCCATTGAGAGCTGTCGACATGATCAAGCGTATTGCGCAAACCGCAGGTTTCACAGGGCTGCTGGCCGCCCTGTTGTTGACCCTGCTGCAAAGCTTCTGGGTCGCCCCGCTGATTTTGCAGGCCGAGACCTACGAAAAATCCGAACCGGCCGCTGTTGAAATGCATGAACACGCCGACGGTGCGACGGCTGCCCACACTCACGATGCGCAAGCCTGGGAGCCGGAAGACGGCTGGCAGCGCGTGCTGTCGACCACTGGCGGCAACCTGGTGGTGGCCGTCGGTTTCGCCCTGATGCTCGCTGGCCTGTACACCTTGCGTGCGCCGACCAGAACCTCGCAAGGCCTGCTCTGGGGCCTGGCCGGTTACGCGACCTTCGTGCTCGCGCCGACCTTCGGCCTGCCACCTGAACTGCCCGGCACCGCCGCCGCCGACCTGGCACAACGGCAACTGTGGTGGGTCGGTACCGCCGCCTCCACCGCCGTCGGTATCGCACTGATCGTGTTCAGCCGTCACTGGCTGATGAAAGTCCTGGGTGCAGCGATCCTCGCCGTTCCCCATGTGATTGGCGCACCGCAACCGGAAGTGCATTCGATGCTCGCTCCAGAGGCGCTGGAAACCCGGTTCAAAATCGCTTCGCAACTGACCAACGTGGCGTTCTGGCTGGCCCTGGGCCTGATCAGCGCCTGGTTGTTCCGTCGCAAAAGCGATGGTCAATACCACGCATGATCGATATCAGCACAGCGCCGACCCTGGTGGTCGGCCTGGGCTGCCAGCGAGGCTGCCCTGTCAGCACGTTGTTGGCGCTGCTCGATCAGGCGCTGGAGGCGCACCAGATTGGGCGTCAGGAAATCAAGGCACTGGCCAGCATCGATTCGAAGCGCGACGAACCTGCGTTAATCGAACTGGCTCAGCAGCTTGGCCTGGAATTGATGTATTTCAGCAGTGAACAACTGGCCGCTTATGAACCGCAACTCAGTCATCAATCGCAAATAGCGTTTGAACGCACCGGTTGCTACGGCGTGGCGGAAAGCGCCGCACTGGCCCTGGCGGAACAACTGGCCCAGGCCCCGGCAAAACTGCTGATTCCACGACAAAAATACGCCCAGGCAACACTGGCATTGGCCGGCGCTGCGTAAAAAACCGATAATCCCCGCCTTTGATCATGAACATTCTTCATCTGAAGCCCTGTTCAGCCTCTATTTCCCCACAGGAACCGACCATGACCGTCTACTTCATTGGCGCAGGTCCCGGCGACCCCGAACTGATTACCGTCAAGGGCCAGCGGCTGATTCGCAGCTGCCCGGTGATCATTTATGCCGGCTCCCTGGTGCCCGCCGCCGTGCTGGAAGGTCACTGTGCCGAACAGGTGGTCAACAGCGCCGAACTGCATCTGGAACAGATCATCGACCTGATCAAGAGCGCCCACGCCAAAGGCCAGGATGTCGCCCGGGTGCACTCCGGCGATCCGAGCCTGTATGGCGCCATTGGCGAGCAGATTCGCTATCTGCGTGAGCTGGGCATTGCGTTCGAAATCGTACCCGGCGTGACGGCCACCGCCGCTTGCGCGGCGCTCCTGGGCGCGGAGCTGACCCTGCCGGACATTTCGCAGAGCGTGATCCTGACTCGCTACGCCGACAAGACCGCCATGCCACCGGGAGAGGAATTCTCCAGCCTGGCGCAGCACGGCGCGACCATGGCAATTCATTTGGGGGTCAATCACCTGGCGAAGATCGTTGAGGAACTGCTACCTCATTACGGCGCCGATTGCCCGATTGCGGTGGTGCACCGCGCAAGCTGGCCGGATCAGGATTGGGTGGTGGGCACGCTGGAGGATATTGCCGGGAAGGTTGAAGCCAGGGGCTTTCGCCGTACGGCATTGATTCTGGTGGGTCGGGTTCTGGGCAATGATCAATTCAGCGAGTCATCGTTGTATCGCGCAGGGCATGCGCATCTCTATCGCCCATAAGCCCCCTTCGCGAGCAGGCTCGCTCCCACAATGGTCTGTGCGGGGCACAAATCCCTGGTTACTGAAGATCTACTGTGGGAGCGAGCCTGCTCGCGAAGGCGTCAGTGAATTCAACCCGTAAAAAAACGGCGCTCACGGGGCGCCGTTTTTTCATTTCGCAGCGAACACCTTAGTAGTAGGCGTTTTCTTTCTGCGTGTGGTCGGTCACGTCGCGAACGCCTTTGAGCTCCGGGATGCGCTCGAGCAAAGTGCGCTCGATGCCTTCCTTCAGCGTCACGTCGGCCTGGCCGCAGCCCTGGCAACCACCACCGAACTGCAGGACAGCGATGCCGTCTTCGACCACATCGATCAGGCTGACCTGACCGCCGTGGCTGGCCAGCCCCGGGTTGATCTCGGTTTGCAGGTAGTAGTTGATGCGCTCGTTGACCGGGCTGTCGGCGTTGACCATCGGTACCTTGGCGTTTGGCGCCTTGATGGTCAGCTGGCCGCCCATGCGGTCGGTGGCGTAGTCGACTACGGCATCGTCCAGGAAGGCTTCGCTGAAGTGGTCGATGTACGCGGTGAAGCTTTTGAGCCCCAGCGCGGTGTCTTCGGGTTTTTCTTCGCCCGGCTTGCAGTAGGCAATGCAGGTTTCGGCGTACTGGGTGCCAGGCTGGGTGATGAAGACGCGGATGCCGATGCCCGGGGTGTTCTGCTTGGAGAGCAGATCAGCCAGGTAATCGTGGGCGGCGTCGGTGATGGTAATAGCGGTCATGGAAACTCCTCGCAGGCTTGGGCGCAGTTTACGCCAATCAACGCGCCGGACAAAGTCCTAGTATTTTTGTCGGGAAAGATTCCGACTATTCCCCTGGTTTTCTGTAGGAGCGAGCTCGCTCGCGATGGTCGCCAACGATAACGCGCACTCCCGGGTTTACGCGGAGCACTTAAGACCATCGCGAGCGAGCTCGCTCCTACAAGGGGATTTGTGGCGGATCAGAGGTTCTCGTAGCGGTTCATGTCCAGCACGCCCTCTTCCACCGGATCGTTTTCCTGGATATAGCGGCTCAGGTCATGGAAATAGAACCAGAATTGCGCATGACTGCGGCGTATTCCCCAACGTTCGACGATTTTCTCCAAGCTGTCGCTGTCCTTGGCGCTTTCCATCGCATCCACAAAGGCCGGCACTTGCCCGGCCGGGATGTTGAACATGAAGTTCGGGTAGCTGCTGAGCACACCCGGGAAAATCGTCAGGGTGTCGAGACCTGGTTGGTAGCGCAGTGACTCACCGAGCAAAAACGCCACATTGCTGTGCGCACGATTGCGTAGCAGGCTATAGACCTCTCGCTTGCCGCTACTGGTTTCGATACGCAGCAGGGTGGCTTCCGGCAACTGATCGATGACCTTCAGCCCGGCGGCCGGACGCGAAGTCAGGCGGCTCAACGCCTGCTCGGCACTTTGCAGGTCCGGGTCGATGTTCGGCCGCGAACAGTAAGCGCCATCGCAACGGTTGATCGGGTCGGGCCTGGCATTAAGGTCGCCGTATCGGGCCAGCAACTGATGGGCAAAGTCACGCTTGGGATCAGCCGGGTTCAGACTCAGCGCGGTCGGTTTATCGTCATCGATGGTCTCGTAGTCCAGCCACATCTTGAACTTGCCACTATTTTGATACCAGTCATCCAGGTAGTCGTCCCGGGAATCGGCGGGCATCAGGCGCAGGAAATTTTGCTCGGCACCGTTGCGGATCAGGTCGAAATACAGGCGCGTCTGGGCCTGGTGGGACAGGTTGCCGAACACATCGAAGTTCACCGCCAGTTGATAGTAGGTGCGCTCCAGCAGCGGATAGTCGAACAGCCATATGGTTTGCGGCACCTCACCGATCAGGCCTTTGGTCACCGAAGCGCTGTCGAAATGGCGGAAGATGCTCAGTAACGCATTGTCGTTGCCGGCCCACAGGGTCGACCAGCTCGGCGCCGGCTCATCGGCGTAGCTGTCCCGGCGCAAGGCTTCGTATTCGTTGCGCTTGTCGCGGTAGTCGTGCCACAGGCTGAGGACGCTGCCGACATCATCGTTCTGCCCCGGCATGGCCAGCAACGGCGTGGCTTGCCCGCGATAGTTCGGATCGGTGACATACAGGTCGTGCTCGGGCGCCTGGAACAGCGCCCAGAAATTATCGCGGATCACGTCCGTGGCGATCTGACCACGACACACCGGCCCACGGATAAAGGTGCGCACGAAGTACTCGGCATTATCGAGCATGAACTGATAGCGCGCCTGGGCCGGAATCGCTTCGAAGGTGGCAAACGGGTTGGCCCGGCTCTGCGGTCCATAGCCCGGCAACGCGTCGACCTGCCAGTTGCCGCTGTAGAACAGGCTCTTGACCCGCGCCAGCTTTGCTGGACTCAGCGGATAGGTGATGTGGGTCTTGTGCACGATCACGCCCTGCACCGGCCACAAGCGATAGTAGAACTCCGTGCCCGGATCATCGTTGGGGCGACGGGTGTTGATCAGGTCGATCGGCTGGCCGGTCGGGGTGCGCGAACGCACCCACTGGAAGAAATGCCCAGGCTCGCCGTCCCTGAAGTAGAGATGGGCGAGGAACCAGTGCTCGTACAGCCAGCGCCCCACCAGACTTTCCCGGGCGCCCGGCGAATTGAGCAGATTTTCCCATTGCACCACCTGCAAGGCTTCCCTGGCGCTGGGCGCCAGCGCCTGCTGATCAATCGGCGCGCCCGCCGCCAGCCAGCGTTGCAGCGTCTGGTACTGCAGGTCGGTCAGGCCGGTCACTGCCAGCGGCATGCCCTCCTTCGGATGCCTGGCGGCGTAGCCGTCGAACTCTGCGGGCATGGCACACATGTTTTCCCGATTCAGGCCCAGGACGATGTCCTCCGGCAGTTTCGCGTTGGGTTGCAACGGAGTCCTGTGGCCAAGCTCCAGCATCCGCGCCATCAGTGCAGCCTGGCTGCCCTGGGCATCGAGCACCGAATAGAAGCCCTTTTGCTGCCAGGCCTGTTTGCCGGAGGCGTCATAGAACAGTCGGGTCGGTGCCACCGCTTTAGTGCGGTCACCGTCATAAACCGGGACTTTCGTCGCACCACGTGCCGCGCCCTCACCGCTGCCCAGGTTGAGCTGACAGGCGGCGTCGTTGCAGGCGTGGCAGGCCACGCACTTTTCAGTGAAGATCGGTTGAATGTCGCGGCTGTATGAAATGGCAGAGGAAATCGCCGGCCCTTGCGCCACGGCGCCCCAGCTTGAAAACAGCAGCAATGTGCCGATGACGAAGCGATACGACATGTCCCTGGTCCTGAATCCTGAAAAAACGCCGCGATTCTACCGGTCTGTCATCCTTACCAACATGAACGATATTCATGCAAATTCGAGTCATGCTCCAAAAGCGCACAGGTTTGCTATCATCCCGGCCCTTCGTCATGGTCTTACCGAGTAGTCCAAATGTCCGATCGCAGCGTTCGCCTTCAAGCTCTCAAGCACGCCCTCAAAGAGCGCATCCTGATTCTCGATGGCGGTATGGGCACGATGATCCAGAGCTACAAGCTCGAAGAGCAGGATTACCGTGGCAAACGCTTCGCTGACTGGCCAAGCGACGTCAAAGGCAACAACGACCTGTTGGTACTGACTCGTCCGGACGTGATTGGCGGCATTGAAAAAGCCTACCTGGACGCCGGTGCCGACATTCTGGAAACCAATACCTTCAACGCCACCCGGATTTCCCTGGCTGACTACGGCATGCAAGGCCTGACGTATGAGTTAAACGTAGAAGGCGCACGCCTGGCGCGCAAGGTTGCCGACGCCAAGACCCTCGAAACCCCGGACAAGCCGCGCTTCGTCGCCGGCGTGCTCGGCCCGACCAGCCGTACCTGCTCGTTGTCCCCGGATGTGAACAACCCCGGCTACCGCAACGTGACCTTCGATGAACTGGTGGAGAACTACACCGAGTCCACCAAAGGCCTGATCGAAGGCGGCGCCGACCTGATCCTGATCGAAACCATTTTCGACACCCTCAACGCCAAGGCCGCGATCTTCGCCGTGCAAGGCGTGTTCGAGGAGTTGGGCATTGAATTGCCGATCATGATTTCCGGCACCATCACCGATGCCTCGGGCCGCACCCTGTCGGGCCAGACCACCGAAGCGTTCTGGAACTCCGTGGCCCACGCCAAGCCGATTTCCGTCGGCCTGAACTGCGCTCTCGGCGCCCGCGAATTGCGCCCGTACCTCGAAGAACTGTCGAACAAGGCAGGCACCCACGTTTCCGCGCACCCGAACGCCGGCCTGCCGAACGAATTCGGTGAGTACGACGAACTGCCGTCGGAAACCGCCAAGGTCATCGAAGAGTTCGCCCAGAGCGGCTTCCTCAACATCGTCGGCGGCTGCTGCGGCACCACGCCGGGCCACATCGAAGCCATCGCCAAGGCCGTGGCCGGTTATGCGCCGCGCGAGATTCCGGACATCCCGAAGGCTTGCCGCCTCTCGGGCCTTGAGCCGTTCACCATCGATCGCAGCTCGCTGTTCGTCAATGTCGGCGAGCGCACCAACATCACCGGTTCCGCCAAGTTCGCCCGCCTGATCCGCGAAGACAACTACACCGAAGCCCTGGAAGTCGCCCTGCAGCAGGTCGAAGCCGGTGCCCAGGTGATCGACATCAACATGGACGAAGGGATGCTCGATTCGAAGAAGGCCATGGTGACCTTCCTCAATCTGATTGCCGGCGAGCCGGACATCTCCCGCGTACCGATCATGATCGACTCCTCCAAGTGGGAAGTGATCGAAGCCGGCCTCAAGTGCATCCAGGGCAAGGGCATCGTCAACTCGATCAGCATGAAGGAAGGCGTTGAACAGTTCATCCATCACGCCAAGCTGTGCAAGCGCTATGGCGCTGCGGTGGTGGTGATGGCCTTCGACGAAGCCGGCCAGGCCGACACCGAAGCGCGCAAGAAGGAAATCTGCAAACGCTCCTACGACATTCTGGTCAACGAAGTGGACTTCCCGCCGGAAGACATCATCTTCGACCCGAACATCTTCGCCGTCGCCACCGGTATCGAAGAACACAACAACTACGCCGTCGATTTCATCAACGCCTGTGCCTATATCCGTGACGAACTGCCGTATGCGCTGACCTCCGGTGGCGTGTCCAACGTGTCGTTCTCGTTCCGTGGCAACAACCCGGTGCGCGAGGCGATTCACTCGGTGTTCCTGCTCTACGCGATCCGCGCCGGGTTGACCATGGGCATCGTCAACGCCGGGCAACTGGAGATCTACGACCAGATCCCGGCGGAGCTGCGCGACGCCGTCGAAGACGTGATCCTCAACCGCACCCCGGAAGGCACCGACGCCCTCCTCGCCATCGCCGACAAGTACAAGGGCGACGGCAGCGTCAAGGAAGCCGAGACCGAAGAGTGGCGCAACTGGGACGTCAACAAGCGTCTGGAGCATGCGCTGGTCAAAGGCATCACCACCCATATCGTTGAAGACACCGAAGAGTCGCGCCAGTCCTTCGCCCGCCCGATCGAAGTGATCGAAGGCCCGCTGATGGCCGGCATGAACATCGTTGGCGACCTGTTCGGCGCCGGTAAAATGTTCCTGCCGCAAGTGGTGAAATCCGCTCGCGTGATGAAGCAGGCCGTGGCGCACCTGATCCCGTTCATCGAACTGGAAAAAGGCGACAAGCCAGAGGCCAAGGGCAAGATCCTGATGGCGACCGTCAAAGGCGACGTGCACGACATCGGCAAGAACATCGTTGGCGTGGTGCTGGGTTGCAACGGCTATGACATCGTCGACCTCGGCGTGATGGTGCCGGCGGAAAAAATCCTGCAAGTGGCCAAAGAACAGAAGTGCGACATCATTGGCCTGTCCGGCCTGATCACCCCGTCGCTGGATGAGATGGTCCACGTTGCCCGCGAAATGCAGCGACAGGACTTCCACCTGCCGTTGATGATCGGTGGTGCGACCACGTCCAAGGCGCACACAGCGGTGAAGATCGAGCCCAAGTACAGCAACGATGCCGTGATCTACGTCACCGACGCCTCCCGCGCCGTGGGCGTGGCGACGCAGTTGCTGTCCAAGGAGCTCAAGGCCGGTTTCGTCGAGAAGACCCGCCAGGACTACATCGAGGTTCGCGAGCGCACTGCCAACCGCAGCGCCCGCACCGAACGCCTGAGCTATGGCGCGGCCATCGCCAAGAAGCCGCAATTCGACTGGGCCAGCTACACACCGGTCAAGCCGACCTTCACCGGCACCCGGGTGCTGGACAACATCGACCTCAACGTCCTGGCCGAGTACATCGACTGGACACCGTTTTTCATATCCTGGGATCTGGCCGGCAAGTTCCCGCGCATCCTCCAGGACGAAGTGGTCGGTGAAGCCGCCACCTCGCTCTATAAAGACGCTCGGGAAATGCTGACCAAACTGATCGACGAGAAGCTGATCAGCGCCCGCGCAGTGTTCGGTTTCTGGCCGGCCAACCAGGTGCATGACGACGACATCGAGCTCTATGGCGATGACGGCAAGCCGATGGCCAAGCTGCATCACCTGCGCCAGCAGATCATCAAGACCGACGGCAAGCCGAACTTCTCCCTGGCCGACTTTGTCGCGCCCAAGGACAGTGAAGTGACCGACTACGTGGGTGGTTTCATCACCACCGCGGGGATCGGCGCCGAAGAAGTGGCCAAGGCCTACCAGGACGCCGGCGACGATTACAACTCGATCATGGTCAAGGCCCTGGCCGACCGCCTGGCCGAGGCCTGCGCCGAGTGGCTGCACCAGCAGGTGCGTAAAGACTACTGGGGTTATGCCAAGGATGAAGCGCTGGATAACGAGGCACTGATCAAGGAGCAGTACAGCGGTATCCGTCCGGCACCGGGCTACCCGGCTTGCCCGGATCACACCGAGAAAGCCCAACTGTTCGCCCTGCTTGATCCAGAGGCCCAGGAAATGCGCGCTGGCCGCAGCGGCGTGTTCCTCACCGAGCACTACGCGATGTTCCCGGCGGCGGCAGTCAGCGGCTGGTACTTTGCCCACCCGCAGGCGCAATACTTTGCCGTGGGCAAGGTCGACAAGGACCAGGTGCAGAGCTACACCTCGCGTAAAGGTCAGGAGTTGAGCGTGACCGAGCGCTGGCTGGCGCCGAACCTGGGTTACGACAACTAAACTGCTTTGCCGACCACAACATCGTGGTCGGTAAAGATCCCTTGTGCGAGCCTGCTCGCGATGACGGAGTAGCATTCAACATTAATGTTGACTGATAGACCGCTATCGCGAGCAGGCTCGCTCCTACATTAGTTAGCCAGCGGCTGATTTAGCTATTCCTGGCCGATGTCCCTGGCTGCGGCTCCCCACCCGCCTGTTCCAAAACCTCCTTGCGGGACAACTCGATCATCTTCGCGTTGCGCGCCGCCGCCTGTTCGAACAGCAGGTTCAGGAATGCACCATCATCGGCGCTATCGGCACCGTCATCCTCCCCTGCCTGACTCTGCGCCTCATCGAGTGCCCTGAACTCTTCAGGGTATTTCTCCTTGAGGTAATCCACCCAATAGTCGCGCTGGATCAAGTCTTCGAAAAACCCGTCGGACCGCTCCGCATTACCGACCTCCACGCGCGCGTCCACCAGTTGTTGCCGCGTGACACCAGAGGCATAGGTCATGTGTTTCGGCTGCCCCGGCAAGGTCAGACCGTCATCCCAGCCTGAAGTCAGGCCGATTCGATAGCCCAGGCGCACCTCGGCCTCATCCTCGCCGGTATTCGCCGCGGCCTTGGTCGCCAGATCATCGATCCTGTCCAGTCGAAACAACTGCCTGGACAGTTTCAGCAATGCCTGGCCCTTCACACTCAAGCCTCCAGGCGGCATGTCGAGCAAGGCATTGTGGGTGAACACTTTGCTTTCCAGCCCGCTGAACGTGAGGATTCGCCCGTCGACACAGGTGCCATGGGTAGCCGAACTGGCGAACAGGACTTCCCGAAGTTCGCTGTTACTGGCCGCGGCTTCCATCACTGTCCAAACCCGTCGCGTCAAGTCGGCATTGGCCACCCGGAACTCCTGGGTGTCCTGCAATCGTGATAGCAAATGAAAGAACGCGGCATTGTCCGGCTCGGCCGCCAGTTGATCCCAGATCCGGCTTTTACCGGCCAACTCCTCCGGGGTCAAATTGCTTAACCAAGGGGCCTTTTGCGCGGAATCAGGCTCAACCTCAGGCAGCTCTTCATCCGACTCGATGCTGTCGCTTTGGTCGTGAGCATCATCCAGCGCCTCGTCGAGTTCAGTCCGCGAGATCCCCAGCACGGTGTCCCGTGCTCCCGAGTCTCGGTAGGCCCTCAAGCGCTCGAGACTCTCGAGCGCCAGGTTGTTGTCACTCAGGTCGATGCCGATCATCAGGACGTTGTGATTGCCATCCAGAACCTGCGCCGGAACCGATGTGATGTAGTTACCACTCAGATTCAGGACTCTGAGGTGGGCCGCATCCAGCACGCCCCCCGGCCATTGCGTCAGATAGTTATTGCGCAGATCGAGTGTCACCAGCGCTTCGAAAATGTCGAGATCGAAGGAGTCCAGTTCGTTGTAGCCCAGGTCAAGACGGTTCAGACGTTCCAGATTGCTCAACGAGGCGTACAGGTGTTCGGCATCACTCAGCCGGTTCGAAGTCAGTTCAAGGCGCTCGAGCGTACCCATGTGCTGGACCGGCTCGGGTATGGCCTCCAGCCCATTGCCGTTGAGTTCCAGGGTCTTGAGCCGGGTAAAGGCGGTGAGGAACCCGTCGGAGCCTGCCCGGGTCAGTACTACACCGGTCAGGTTCAACCTGCCGACGTGCTCGAACGTTGTCGGCATCTCCGGGAGATCACCCAGTTGCAGGCCGCTCAGATCCAATACGGCATCGGCTACCCTCTCCACGCCAGCCAGGCCTTCGCGCCAGCATTCGAGGATGCGCAAGGCGCCCAACCTGCGAATGCTTGAGGACGTTGTCCAGCCTGTGCCGCGGACTCCCCGTGTAAAGATCCAGCCATTCAACTGACGGATAAGCGCTTCGAAGCTTTGTTCCCAACCGGCAAGGCGCTCGCTGATTTGCACCTCGGTCGCCCCGCGCTCACGCATCTGTTCCAGTGCTTGCAAGGCTTCGTCATCGGCCAGTGTCGGCTTCAAACGTTGCAGGCGTTTTGTCAGAACCTCGCCCCCCTCTCCCGCCGGAACCTCAGGCAGCACCAGCAAATGCTGCGCAATGGAAAACCCACTCTCGGGCGGAGGGAAAGCAAGCGGTATCGGTTCCATGTCGAACCGCTGCAGGGTGCCCTCTGGCAGCCCCCTGGCCAATTCCGTTCGCTGCCAGGCGGTCCGGAGCATTGCGCCAGCCTGAGGGGTCAATGGCGAACCGCCGAGATTGGTTTTGAGCAACACCTCGTTTTCCAGCACCGCCACCGGCAGCTCGGAAATCCTGCTGTCGCGCAAGTCCAGCCAGGTCAGCTCCGGCAAGCTCTGAGCACCTGCCGGCCATTCCCTCAGCCCAGTCGCGCGCAGGTTCAAGGCCTTGAGGTGAGTCATTGCGCTGAGGTCCAGGGTGTTCAGGGGGTTGCTGCTCAGGTCCAGATACTCAAGCGTCTGCAACCCATCAAGACCTTGCTGAACCCCTGGATCGACAACAATCCCGTTACTGGAGAGATCCAGCTGAGTCAATTTTCCGAGATCGCCGGGGCCGATGGGGATTTCAGTCAGGCCGCAACTACGCAAGTCGAGTGCTTGAAGACCGGAAAACCCGCTGATGAAACCGCGAATCTGTGCTGCGGGCGCTTTACTCCCCCTCAGATACAACGTTCGCACCTCTTGGAAAGCACCGGCCGGCAGCTCGGGAAAATCACTGAGCCCCAGATTGGGCAAGTCGAGCACCGAGGCATTGACTGTGGCGCCGTAGCGCTTGAAAACGCCGTTGCGCCAGCAGGCTCTCAGGGAATTCGCCGCCAATGTCCGACCTGTCATTTCGTTGATCGCCGTCGGTACCTTAAACACACGATAGGACCAGTCGTTGAGGTTGCGGTTGAGTACATGGTGTTGCTCACTCAAGGCTTCGATCGCCCTGTACCTCGCCTCGGCGTCCTGCCACTGCTCGACAAACTGAGTGAGTAACGCCTCGTAATTCTCGTTGGAGCCATCCCCAAGGCGTCTCAACTCACCCTTGCTGTAATCACTGACCATTGTCTCGAGATCAACACGGTGTGGGGATTGCCGTTTGGCGTACTCATACGCCGGCCTGAAGTTTTCACGAAGGAAATTCGACCAGTCCAGCGACAGTCCGGACCAGAGCTTTTCATGTCCGCTGAAAATGCCGTCGGGCAAGGTTCTGATCCCGGTGCCCTTGAGATTCAATCGCTCAAGTCGCGGCAGATCGAGAACCCCGGCGGGCCATTCAAACAACGAAGGTGCAAGCACTTCCAACAGGCGCAGATTGCGCAATTGGCTGACATCCAGCGCAATCGGCGCGAACCCCGAACAATGGACATTGAGGTACTCAAGCCTGGTCAGCGCACCCAGCCTCGACGGCATGTCGGCGGCGTAGGGAGCGGATGAATACAGGTTCAGGTCGGTGAGCTCCGGCATCCTGCCGATGACCTCGGGCACATTGCTGAACTGATTACCCGTGGCGGTGATCCGCAGTTTTCTCAACCTGGGGAAATTGCCCAGCAGTGCATCGGCATTGGCGTCGGTGATGCACCGGCCCCGGACGTACAGATCACGCACATGGGAGAAATCCGCCGACAACGCAGGCAGCGCTTCATCACAGGTCAGGTCAAGCAATGTGAAGCGCGCGTGCTCCGCGGCCAACGGCGAGTTGCGCCAGCTATCCTTGAGACTCTGCGCGACCGAGGCCTTGCCGCCCAACATGCGCTCCAGGGCAGAGCCCGACGATGGCTCGCCAACCCAATGATCGAGCGTCGTTTCCAGCGCCTCCCACTCGCGCAGGCGGGCCTGCAACAAACCGTAAATCTGCGCGTCGGTTTTTCCCGCCCGCAACTGCGCCAGGACAAATCCGTTGGCCTGCTGTTCGGTCAGCGCCGGATAGACATCCCGTACCCGCGTTGCCAGCGAAGGGTTGATCCCTTGCCCGCGCCCGCTGGCGTAGTACCCCACCAACCGTTCGTTGACCCGAACCGGCGGCTTGAACGTCGCATGCTTGTCAGTACGTGCCTCCAGGCTCTGTGCCAGCTCGGCACGATGGGCGAAGGCATGGTCGATGATTGCCGTGCGCAACTGGCTGCCCTGAGCCACGTGGGGAACGCCCAGCGCCTGGCGCGCCTCGTCGGGCAAGGCATGCATGATCGACGAGTAAAAATTGTCGCCATCTCGAGGAATGCCGTTGAGCGCCTCACCGCGCTCATCAAACGCCTGGTAAGCCGGCCCTTTCTTGACCACATATTTGCGCGTGTCGGCAGTCTCACTGCCAATGCCATCGATCAGCGGCCCCTCGACGTGGCCGTCGCGCACTTCCAGGCGCACGCTGTCGGACCAGCCCGGCAGCTTTTCCAGGGAATGCAGTGCAAGCCATCGGCTGTCCGCCGACGCCATGCGCTCCAGAGGCAACCCGGCAAATGCACGGTTGACGCGCCCTTGCCGTGCATACCAGCGGGCCTCTTCAAGCATGTTCAAGGGGATCCGCCGCGTCGCTTGCCACCGCGCCAGTTCCTCGGCATTGGCATCGAGCAACACCCTGTGGGCAGCGGATTCACTCAGCCCCGGGCAAGCACGCTGCAACATCGCCACCGGCCCCTTGCCCGCCTCGGTGCTCCCCGGGCCAGCCTCGAACGCCGACAACAAATCGGCCAGCCCCGGAGGTGGAGGCAGGTGATCCAAGTGCATCTTGCGCAGGGCATTGTCACTGATACCGCTGGCATCGGCGATGGTGAGCAGTTGTTCGTCCGTCAGGGCTTCGGTCGCATGGCCCATGCGCCGCAACAGGGTCAGTCGGTCCCACTTCAGAGGACGCTCCAGCGTATGGCGCCAGGCACCGTGGCCGTTGTGTTCGAGAATCGGTCGCCAGGCCCCGGTATCGGAAGGGTGTTTGATGCGCCACTTTCTCACCGATGAATCAAAGGTGATCTCATACACCTTGCCCGCATGGCGGATGTAAGTCCTGCGGTTCGCACGAAACTGTCCCAGGGCATTGGGGGCGATTTCATCGTCCAACACAACGCTGGACTCATAGGCCTTCAGGTCGGGTTTCCACAGCCGTGTCGCACCATCGGGGCGCTTGATGGCGTCCAGCCCTTCGATCATGGGCTCGGGTGCAACCCGCACCCTCTTGCCCAGTACCTTGCCGCCCCCGGCCATTACCGCCATCAGCGCCAGGTTTTCTGCCACATCGACCAAATGCGCCTTGGCAGCAACGCGATCACCTTCGCTCCATTCGATAACCCCTTCGAACGATTCATACAGCAATTGCCCGGCCATCACCGTCAGCATGATCTCACCCAGCACCGGCACGAACATCGACACCATGTTCAAGCCCAGCATGCCGATTTCCAGCAGGTGATTGAGCTTTTCTGCCCGCACCTTTGCATCGACGTCAGCCGAGGGCACGGCATGGCTGCGCGCATCGGCAATGACCTTCGCGCGGTTTTGCTCGTAGAGATAAGTCCACAGATCGGTGTTGGCGGACCAGATTCCGGCTACGTCTTTACGCGTCGTGCCCATTGGGTCCAGGTAAGGATCTTCCACCGGTTCGCGCTTGCCCTGGGTCTCAGGGGGCAGTTCCTTGATACCGACGAACGTAGAGGCCGGTGGAATGTACCGGGCGACCTTGACCCAGATGGAGTGCAACGGATCGCTCGGAGAATCCGCGGCCTTGCGGGTGAACTGGCTGAAGTAGTAAGGGCGGTCGGCGTAAGCCACGAATTGACTGAAAAACCGCTGGTGCGCGGTCGGCTTGCCATCGCTTGCGGACCGTGAATTGCCGGCCGTGAACTGGCGCTTGAATTCGTCACGCAACTGCGCCGAGGTGTAGCGCTTGAGCGGATGTTCGGGATCATGGGGAATGTAGACGATGAAATCGCTGGTGTAGCGATACTGTTCGCTGATGCTGAACACCACACAGCCGGTCATCCGGCGCTTCATCAAGATGAGGTCGCGGAACCAGACCTGTCTGTCGCCCATCCGGGGATGGACTTCCCCGCCAATGACCGAAAGGATCATCGAATAGTCTTGCGGTTCGATGTCCTTTTTCAACAACGCCAACTCGGCAGCCGCCCTCATCGCGGTTTTCTGGCTGTCGATGAATTGCTCGCGCAGGTTGGCTTGCGCCTGCGTATCGGCTGGCTGGAAAAATCCGTTCACGCAGGTTTGATACTGTGCTCCGATGTCCAGGGTTCTGCACAGCGACAAGAACTGCCTGACCGTCATGTCCAGCGCAACATCCCGGAATGTACCGGGGGTCGACGTTTCGACGACGAAGCCTGAATCACGGTGGAAGGCCCCTTCTTCACACTCCGAGGCCTCAAAGTTGTGCAATGCTGCCTGGAGCAAGGACAGCTTCAACACCTCGAAAGACGTGATTTCGACTTCGAGCACGCCAACCTCCAGGGGGCGCCGCAGGCACACCCAGGTCTTGTTGACATCGACGTCGATCGAGAACCTGTCCTTGAGAGCCTTGGTCAATATCGGCCCGGCGAATGTTTCGGCGTCGTGCAGCGCGGACATTGCCTGGTCCAGCCGGGTCTGCGAGATAAAACTGGCGTTGAAGCATTCCCTCAGTGCCTGCTGTTGCGCGCCGGATGCGTGCCGGTACCAGTCAGGCAGGCGTGTTGCGCTATCTTTGATCGCGGCGCGCCTTGGCGACGTGGCGTCGATCAACCAATCGGGGGTCATGCGTTCAAGCAATTCACTGTGCATACTGCTTTTGTCGGGCAGCAACGGCTTCGACACTGAACCTTCAATAGGCGACTGCACCTTCGACGTCGGGGACGAAGTGCGGGATGAAATGCTCATACTGTCTCTCCTGGTAAATGGAGCGACAGGACACCACCCCGAGCCTGGACACCTGCGGTACATAGTTACCGCAAGTTCGAAAAGGCGAGACAAAGCGTTTCAGGCAGCCACGGCATGAATCGGCAGATTGGCTATGCTGTGGGGACCCAATTTCAGGCGAGGGTTTTATGGACGATCCGGGCAACAACAAGCCACCGACCTTCTGGCAAATGCTGCACAGTGTCATGGCGGCGGCGTTTGGGGTGCAGAGCGGGAAGAACCGGGCCCGTGATTTCACTCACGGCAAGCCGAGTCATTTCGTGATTCTGGGGATTGTGTTCACGGCGGTGTTTGCATTGACGCTGTTCGGCATCGTCAAGCTGGTACTGCTTCTGGCCGGGGTTTGACGGTACTCAGTGCATCAGGGTCTGCAGGGTGAACGGGTAACGCCAGGACGCGGGACGCCCCTTGGCCGAGAGTTTGTGGAAATCCACGCCGAAGTCCTGCGCAGTGCCCATCGCCAGCAGTCGCCTGGCCTGTGTCCGATCGATCAGTTGCAACAACGGGATCTGGCGATCACGGCCACCGTACTGGCTGAAGTCCACGCCTTCATCGTAGTCATGCAATTGCACCAGCGCCCAGCCACCGAGGCTGAAGTGCCCGCCCAGCAAGACACTCAGGCGATGGTCCAGCAGCGCCTGCAACGCCGCGGGTGAATTGTTGATCGCGCCGAACAGCGCGCCCTTGCCTGGCACACCTCCCGCTTCGACATACGCCTGCATCACGCCGAACACCATTTCGTCATTCGCGGCCCAGACCAGCGACGTCTGCGGGTAGCGCTTGAACAGCAACCTGGCCTGCTCATAGGCACGCTGCCGGGTCCAGCCGCCGTACACCAGTTGCCGTAAACGCACCTCGGGGTGCTCGGCCAAGGCACGCCGCATGCCCTTCTCGCGAAATTGCGCGGACGGGGTGATCTTCAATCCGGAAAAAGCCAGCAACTCGATGGTCTGGCCGGGGGCCACCGGGCCGTGCTGGCGGATCAACTCCTTGAGCATCAGGTAGCCGCCCTCCTCGTCGTTGGGCACCAGGCTGCCGAGCAAATCGGGATATTTGTCTGGACGGGCGTCGATCAACTTCATCTGATCCGGGGTCAGGGCGTTGTTGACCATGAACAGCTTCACGCCACTGCCTTTGGCCAGCCGCAGGATTTCGGGGGCGATGTATTGCTCGTTGACGAAGACCAGGTAGTCGGGGCGATGGTGGCCCTGAAGGGCTTCGCGAGCCTGGCCGATGGTGTTTTCAGAGATGCGGTCGGAATACTGGATGCGCAAATCCATCCCCAGGTCGGTCGCCGCGGCCTGCATGAACTGCGAGTAACTCATCCAGAACGCTTCCGTGGGGGTTCCCGGGTTCAGGAACAGCACAGACGCCGCCTGGGCACAATGTCCCACCACCATGCCCAGTGTCAGTAATATGCCACACAGAAACTTCAACATTGGTCGTCCGAGCCCCGGAAATTCGCCGCGCATTATAGCCAGCGAACATCCGCAAAACGGCGATTTTTCCGGTTTTTGTCAGACAATCGTCGGAACCGGGCCCGGACGGGGTCGCTTACTGATGACTGACCCAGAAAACAGCCGTCCCCACGACCAGAATGATCAGGAACAAAATGGCCCATGCATCAACAGTGCTATCGCTTTTCCGTGCTTTGGTTGGGTTGCTCATTGCATCGCCTCTTGTCGGTTTTATCGGTGATTGCATAAAGACTCGAGCAGAGTAAAGACGACGATTGCCCGCATCACAAACAGGGTCTTTGCAACAACGATTCTCATTAGGCGATTTGGTTCTTTACATATGCTCAAACATCACTTTTACGCATAACTGCAAACTGGTATCTTGCCCCGGCTCCGTAGGGAGTGCGCGGCCGTGCGCGCAGAATTGCCGAGGTTTTATCGGACGCCAGCAAGCCAAAATACGCCGCTGTTTCCGACCGGCCCAAGCCTGAGAACAGGACTTATATGTACGTATACGACGAATACGATCAGCGGATCATCGAGGACCGCGTCAAGCAGTTCCGTGATCAGACCCGACGCTATCTGGCAGGCGAGCTGAGCGAAGAAGAATTCCGCCCCCTGCGCCTGCAAAATGGCCTTTACATCCAGCGTTTCGCGCCGATGTTGCGAGTCGCCGTGCCTTACGGCCAACTGACTTCGCGCCAGGTGCGAATGATGGCCAGGATTGCCCGCGACTACGACAAGGGCTACGCCCACATCAGTACCCGGCAGAACGTGCAGTTCAACTGGCCGGCCGTGGAAGACATTCCGGACATTCTCGCTGAACTGGCCACCGTGCAGATGCACGCGATCCAGACCAGCGGCAACTGCCTGCGCAACGTCACCACCGACCAGTTTGCCGGTGTCGCCGCCGACGAACTGATCGACCCGCGCCCATGGTGCGAGATCGTGCGCCAGTGGACCACGTTCCACCCGGAATTCGCCTACCTGCCGCGCAAATTCAAGATTGCCGTCAACGGTTCGACTTCCGACCGCGCCGCCATCGAAGTCCATGACATCGGCCTTGAGCCGGTGCACAACGCCGCGGGCGAACTGGGCTTCCGTGTCCTGGTCGGCGGTGGCCTGGGCCGTACGCCGGTGGTGGGTGCATTCATCAATGAATTCCTGCCGTGGCAAGACCTGTTGAGCTACCTCGACGCCATCCTGCGGGTCTACAACCGCTATGGCCGTCGCGACAACAAGTACAAGGCGCGGATCAAGATTCTGGTCAAGGCGTTGACGCCTGAAGTCTTCGCACAGAAAGTCGATGCGGAAATGGAGCACCTTCGCGGTGGCCAGACCACGCTGACCGAAGCCGAAGTGCAGCGCGTCGCCAAGCATTTCGTCGACCCGGACTACAAGGCCCTGGACAATCAGAGCGCCGCCCTGGCCGAACTCGACCAGCAGCACCCGGGCTTCGCCCGCTGGCGCGTGCGCAACACCCTGGCCCACAAGAAGCCGGGCTATGTGGCCGTGACCTTGTCCCTGAAGCCAACCGGCGTTGCACCGGGCGACATCACCGACAAACAGCTCGACGCCGTGGCCGATCTGGCCGACCGCTACAGCTTCGGTCAACTGCGCACCTCTCACGAGCAGAACATCATCCTGGCCGACGTCGAGCAGGACAAGCTGTTCGCCATGTGGGGCGAATTGCGCGAGCAAGGCTTCGCCACGCCGAACATCGGCCTGCTGACCGACATCATCTGCTGCCCGGGCGGCGACTTCTGCTCCCTGGCCAACGCCAAGTCGATCCCGATCGCCGAATCGATCCAGCGCCGTTTCGACGACCTGGACTACCTGTTCGACATCGGCGAACTGGACCTGAACATCTCCGGTTGCATGAACGCCTGTGGTCACCACCACGTCGGCCACATCGGCATCCTGGGGGTGGACAAGAAAGGCGAAGAGTTCTATCAGGTTTCCCTCGGCGGCAGCGCCAGCCGTGACGCCAGCCTGGGCAAGATCCTCGGCCCGTCCTTTGCCCAGGAAGCCATGCCTGACGTGATCGAAAAGCTGATCGACGTGTACATCGAACAACGTACCGAAGACGAACGCTTCATCGACACCTATCAGCGTATTGGTATCGACCTCTTCAAGGAGCGTGTCTATGCAGCGAATCATTAAGAACAACGAGGTCGTCGACGAGACCTGGCACCTGCTGCCCAAGGACTTCAACATCGATGAGATCAGCAACTGCGACGACCTCATCGTGCCGTTGCAGCTGTGGCGCGAACACAGCCGCATGCTCCTGGCCCGCGATGGCGGCCTGGGCATCTGGCTGGACGCCGATGAAGAAGCCGAGGAAATCGGCGAAGACGTGGCGCAGTTCCAGGTCATTGCCCTGAACTTCCCGGCATTCACCGATGGCCGCAACTACTCCAACGCCCGCCTGCTGCGTGACCGTTACGGTTTCAAGGGCGAGTTGCGGGCCATTGGCGACGTGCTGCGTGACCAGTTGTACTACATGCATCGCTGTGGTTTCGACGCGTTTGCCATTCGCGCCGACAAAGACCCGCACGAAGCCCTTGAAGGCCTCAAGGACTTCTCGGTGACCTACCAGGCCGCTACCGACGAACCGCTGCCGCTGTTCCGTCGTCGCTGACCGTTACGCCTTGGACCCAGGCTAAGGGTTCAAGGCGCTTCACCCTCCCCGCTAAAAAAGCGGATAGTCGGCCAGCGGCATTGGCCGCCCCATGGCGACCCAATCGCGGTACAGCCGTACTCGATCCTCCAGCACCACGAACAACCGGAACGGATTCTGCGCATCGCCCCTCCGCGTTTCGACACACTGACGCAACCAACCCCATAACTCTTCTGACGTATCCGCTTCCTGCAGCAAGCGCCATACGCGTGCCTGCAACGACCGGTAGCCGACCTGGAAATCCGCCGTCAGGCTCAATCCATCCATGACCCGGAGCAACGCACTGCCCGATGGCAGGGCGACCAATCGTTGCCAGATCTGTTGCCGCGCTTCGCGAACGCTTTCATCACTCTCCTCCAGCCAGGGCGTCGCACTGCCATAATCGGCACCCGGCTCGCTCAGCCACAGATTGATGCCGGTGCGTTCACGATGATCGACCAGACGCAGCAACGTCTCTTCATCCGTCAGTGGATTACCCCACAGTTTCACCCGGTCCCGGGAGACCGCCTGATTGAGTATCGCGTAGGGAATCCGGCTGATCCGGTTGCCTTGCAAGTCCAGGGAAGTGAAACAAGGCTGATCGGCGACACCAATCGGGCAATGGCTGATCCCGGTGTTTCTCAGGTTCAACACACGCAACTCATTCATCCCCAATACCACGGGCGGGACAGTCAACGGGTTTTCACTCAGATCCAGCGTTTGCAAATTCACCAGATCACGAAACTGCGAAGCCGTGTTCTCCTGAAGCCGAAGAAAGGTGGAACTCAGGTTGAGCGTTGTGAGTCGAGTCATTTGCCGAACAGGTGGAGGCAATACCGCCTCCAGCACATCATCTGCATTGAACCGACGCAGATCGACGCTTTTCAGGTTAAGTGTGTGCAGATTGGGGAAACTATCGAGAAAAGCGTTCAGGCTCTCCCGCTCGACGATATGCAGGCGCGGCATCGAAAGCTCTACGACTTCATTGAAGCGAACGTTCATTGTCGGCAAGCGGTGGTAGTCCAGATACCCCAGGTCCAGTCTGTAACCGAGCAACACCTCGCCGGACAAGACTCGATTGATCTGGGGCGGGCACTTTTGCCAGATGCTCATCAGTTCGTCGCCCAGTTCGGTTCGCATTTCACGCTCGTAGTCGATCACGTTTTGCAGCAGTTCGGCATTGTGCGCCGCCACCTGCTGAGGACTCATCCCCGCCGCGTCATCATCGCCCACCGCGAGAAAATCCACGTCCATGTCATTGACATCCAGCACGGCCTGGTCAACCCAGTGACGCAGATCGGCATGCAACTGCCGCACCTCGAGCGTCAGGCGATCCAACAGCGCCAGGGCCCCGGCACCCGCCGTCAGGAGTAACTCGTCCGCCTGGGCATTGGAGAATTCCGGATACAGATCCCTGACCTGCATGCGCATGATTTCGTGAGCCAGCACAGCGCCCGGTGGCGTGTTTGGAAACCCGCCGCCGCGCAATCCCCCGGCTTCGAACGACAGCCGCGAATCCATTCGATCCAGGCCGAGCAACAGTTCGGCGCGGGACAAGGCATGCGCGCCAATACGCAAACGCAACTGGCTGGCCGTGTCGGACGCGCTTAGCGACATTGCCGCGCGTTCCTCCCCGGACAATAGATCGACCAGCGCGGTAAACAGATCCGAACCCTCGCCGTCGGTAGCTGCCACCCTGGTAGGCCGATAGCGATCACCGACCTTGATCAAGCGCCGGCAATCCGCTGAATCACGAGGGCCACAACGGTCCAGGACCCGGCCACTGATCGACCCGTCGAGCACCTCGATGCGCAAGCCTTTCGGCCAACCGGGCAGACGCTGCAGGGAATGCAGCGCCAGGACATCGGAATCGGGATGACTGACCGAGCGCAAGTACAGGCCCTCATAGGCCCGGTTGAGTCGTACATGCTGCTGATACTCGCGCGCCTTGTTGTCCAGGCGCTTGAACAGTTGCAGTGCCTCGACAGCATCGATGGGCCGATCGATGTCGACTCCCGAACGGTCGAGGATCTGCTCCACGGCACTTTTCGGCAAACCCTGGTACTCGCGCTGGAACAGGCGAATCCAATCCTGATCCGTGTGCTGGAGCGCCTGATAGCGGGCATTGAACAATCCGGCCCGCGCTTGCGGATCGGCGACGGTCTCGAGCGCCTGATCGAGCTTGAAGCGAGTGATGGTGTCGGCAAGCATCGGCGTCGGCGCGCGACCGGTCTGCATCAGGCGCAACATATCGTCGTCGACCGTGCTGACCCGGGCGATCTGCGCCAATACCTCGTCACTGAAGGCAGCAAGCGGTGCGCAAACGCCTCGCATCAGCTCCACACGCGTCGGCATGGGCACCGCAGACGAACCGGGCGTGGGCTCGGCCGGCGCTCCGGGATGAGGTTCGCTCCCCGGTTCCCCCGGCTCGTGCAGCGTTCCGGCGATTTTTTCTTCGCCCTTGAGTGCCGCCACCGCCCCGGCCAACGGGAGCGCATTGAGCAAGCCGAACACCGTGCGCGTCACGCCCTCGGAGCGCTGCCCGGGTGTTTTACCGTTGATGGCCTGATTGAGGCCGTAACCGGCGTCGATCAGCCCGGCCAGCACCAGGACGCCCTCACCGCCCGGAATGAACAATGCCAAAGGCCCCAGCCGGTTGATCCACTGCACGAGCGGCTCCACCACCGCGCTCAGGTTGTCGCGATTGACCTGGGCATCGTCGCGGATGGTTTTGACGCTGGCCATGGAAGCCTGCTTCATGGTCAGCACCAGTTGCGCGAACGGATCGGTATCGGACGGCGCACGCTCAAGGTCTATGTAGTCCTGCGGGTCCCAGAAACCATCGTTGTTGAAGAACCCCGCGTTCTTTTTCAGCCAGTGTTCCTTCGGGTACACCGCCATGCCGTCCAGCGCCGTCAACACGCCCGCATGGAAAGTGCCGTCTTCACGATCGTCCTCCGCAAAATGCGCGACCAGCGCTTGCCGTGTCGCGACAACCCGGCCTTGGGCCACGACCCATTGGCGCAGCTGCGACCAGTCGGCGAACTCATGCAAGGGTGAGGAGTTGCCGGGGATATTCAACAAGATCCGGCCGCTGCGGCGGTGGCAATAACACCAGATATCGTCCGATGTGTAACGATAGATCGTCAGCCGCCCGACCTCGATCGGCGGGCTGACGCGAGTGGGTGCCTGTACCTGTTCGATGGTCAACGCACTCCAGGCCTGCTCCGCTGGCAAACCGGCGGCCTGCATGGCCAGGGCCAGCCCCTCCTGACTCAAACTGCCCTCCTGATGTTGCAGGCAGGCGCTCATGATGAAAGCGGCCCTGGCCGAGGTTCTCAGATCGAAAGGCGCCGCCTGGAGGATTCGCTTATCGGAGGGCCAGGCGCGATCAAGGTAAGCCTGATAGCGGGTCTGCAGATCCAGATCCCATACCCACTGTTTGAACGCCGCCGGCCTCAGGGCAATTTGTGTTGCCGGCCCATACACCTGGGGCGTGGTCCGGCGATAGATGCCTTCGTAGGTGTGGTGGTTGCCATTGCCGTGGTCGGCGAATTCATCGACATGATCCACGATGCGAATGGACGGACCGACATCGGGCGGCGTGAACAAGCCAAACAGACTTTCGGCAAAACGCCCGTCACCGACACTCTGGTAGTTCTCCAGCAACGCCTGCACCAGGGTTTGCGAATTTGCCACCTGGCCTTGCTCGATACCGTCCTGCGGCGGGTGCCCGCGATAGCGATAATCCAGGGTGACCAGCAGCGCTGTGTGCGGATCGATGTCCTGCCCCCATTTTTCCTTGATCAACTGTGCACCGAACTGCTCGGGAGACTGCGGCAAAGCCGCGCTCACCACAGACTTGAGTGTTTCGCCCAGCGGCAGATGTTCGGCGTGAAGCGGTGTCCGATGGTCATTCATGTGCGTTCCATGGCAACTGTTTTTGGAACACCAACATAACCAGCCGCTACCTTGCCGAAAGCAGGAACGGTCGCCTGCTGCCTACGGAGATTTCGCCAGGCCGTGGAGGACATCGGGCAAGCGTTCGCAGGCAAAAAAACGGGACACAACTCAAACCAGCTAATCGGCCAGACAGCCAACGTCGCAATATTGACTTGAAAACCCCAGTAATAAACTCCGAGCAATACTTTTAAGTTTTTCGCGATAGAGTTTGCCCCACCAACTAACCGCAAAAGGATTTTGCACAATGTATATTTCCGATCAAGCCCGAAACTCCGCATTCAAGACACTTTGGAAAGAAGAAGATCTTAGTTATCTCGCCATTTTATACTGCGATGCCAATGGCGATATTGGCTACACTCCCATCAAGACTGATAACACTCTCATCTATATTAAACACGAGGAATGGCCAAAAATTGACGATGTTCGCTTCAAGAGCCTCGAAAGCCTGCTTGATGCCCTGGAGGCAAATGGCTTTAAACAGGTTCCAGGTGAAATGGACAGCTTAGAGCTGACATGGTCTTCATATCCTGATCTCCCGACTACATTACAAGAGCAACTCAATGAACCCGGGATGTTTATGCTCGACCGCCTCTATAAATTCCAGTTTCAGTTCAATCGCCATGCGCCAGGACCATCGGCGTTTCCAATATCGGTTGATGACGATAGTGTTTATCTGAGAAAAGGACTGATCAGCGCCATGGATGAAATTCGCTTTGCCGACATCGATTCACTGATCAAGGCGTCGGCCACTTATGGCGATAATGGAAGGATCCTGGATTGGAATATCAATAACAGCCTTGTCCGAACTCCAAAAATAACATGGCAGCACTGAGCAACGGATAAACACTTGCCCCCTTAAGTTTTCAGTCTCCATAAAAAAGGCCTTGAATATTGCCTGCATGGCATCGTTCAAGGCCTTTTAATCGTTCATGGTACAAAAGCGGACAATAGCGTTTAGTTGATTGAGCGCATAATTACCAGAAGCGTTGCTGGGTCAAACGGCTCCACCAGCTCAGCAACACGCGATCGACTGAACCGCTGGCCGCCATGCCGATACGCTCTTGCAGGCTCTTACGCTCGGCGTAGTGCAAGTGATAGAGCTCGGACTGCTTGGCGCGCTCTGCCAGGTATTCGTCACTGGTCTTGAGTTCGTCGACCAGGCGCTTGTCCAGCGCCGCGACACCGAGCCAGATTTCGCCGGTGGCCACCTCATCGATCGCCAGCTGCGGGCGATAGCGCGACACGAAGTTCTTGAACAGTTGATGGGTGATGTCCAGGTCTTGCTGGAATTTCTCCCGGCCTTTCTCGGTGTTTTCACCAAACACGGTCAGGGTGCGTTTGTATTCACCGGCGGTCAGCACTTCAAAGTCGATGTCGTGCTTTTTCAGCAAGCGGTTGACGTTGGGCAACTGCGCCACCACGCCGATCGAACCCAGAATAGCGAACGGTGCGCTGATGATCTTCTCGCCGATGCACGCCATCATGTAGCCGCCGCTGGCTGCCACCTTGTCGATGCACACGGTCAGCGGCACGCCAGCCTCACGGATACGCGCCAGTTGCGAAGACGCCAGGCCGTAGCTGTGAACCATGCCGCCGCCGCTTTCCAGGCGCAGTACCACTTCATCTTTTGGCGTGGCGAGCGTCAGCAGCGCAGTGATTTCGTGACGCAAGCTTTCGGTAGCTGACGCCTTGATGTCACCGTCGAAGTCCAGCACGAAAACCCGTGGTTTGGCCTCGGGTTTTTTCTTCTGTTTTTTCTCGGTCTTGACCTGCGATTTGCGCAGCGCCTTGAGCTGGTCCTTGTCGAGCAAGGTCTGCTCCAGGCGTTCGCGCAGCCCTTTGTAGAAATCATTGAGCTTGCTGACCTGCAACTGGCCGGACGACTTGCGCCGTCCCTTGCTGCGCAAGGCCGCAAAACTGGCCAGGACCACCAGAATGGCGATCACCAGGGTCACGGTCTTGGCCAGAAAAATGGCGTACTCGGAAAAAAACTCCACAGGGACTCCTCAAACGATGCGCGGCATGATCGCGCGCGGGATACCTCCAGCATACCCATGCGCCGACCTTGCGACCAGCCGTGAAACCTCTGGCAATAGGCCTGTAACAAGCATTTCAAACAAGCGTATGTTTTTTCATTGACAGCACACCGCCATCCTCATAACCTCGCCAAACCTTCAACGTACCGGGAAGACGCGGACGTGGGCAGCATCTATTTGATTCGACATGGCCAGGCCTCCTTCGGTGCAGACGACTACGACGTCCTGTCGCCGACCGGCATTCGTCAGGCTGAAATCCTTGGCCGGCACCTGGCCGAACTCGGGATCAGCTTCGACCGCTGCCTGGCGGGGGACCTGCGTCGCCAGCAGCACACGGCCAACAGCGCACTGGAACAATTCGCCGCGGCGGGCCTGCCGGTGCCGCTGCTGGAAACCGACTCCGCCTTCAACGAGTTCGACGCCGATGCGGTGATCCGCGCGCTGTTGCCGGCCATGCTGCCGGACGAACCCGAAGCCCTGGACATCCTGCGCAACGCCACGCAAAACCGTGGTGAATTCCAGCGTATCTTCGCCCTGATCATCGAGCGCTGGCTGGCCGGAACCTATGACACACCGGGCCTGGAAAGCTGGCTGGGGTTTGTCGAGCGGGTGCAGGCGGGCTTGCAGCGCATCCTCGACCAGGCCGACAACACTCAGAAAATCGCCGTGTTCACCTCCGGCGGCACCATCACCGCCCTGCTCCACCTGATTACGCAAATGCCTGCCCGGCAGGCCTTTGAATTGAACTGGCAAATCGTCAACACCTCGCTCAACCAGCTTAAGTTTCGTGGTCGCGAGGTGTCGCTGGCTTCCTTCAACAGTCATGCACACCTGCAACTGTTGAAGGCCCCGGAACTCATCACATTTCGCTGAGTCCGGACTATTGTGACCCTGGCTGTAATCACCCAGCTCTTATTACCCAAGAAAGGATCGAACCATGACCTCCGTAGCTGATGCCGTACAAGCAATGAAAGCCAAGTTCAACCCAGCCGCCGCTGCCGGTCTGGACCTGGTCTTCGGTTTCCGCATCGACGACACCAAGAACTTCTCGCTGATCGTCAAGGACAGCACCTGCGAGCTGCAGGAAGGCGAGAACCCGGACGCCCAAGTGACTCTGGTGATGGACGGCGAAACCCTGCAAGGCATCGTCGATGGTTCGACTGACGGCATGCAAGCGTTCATGGGCGGCAAACTGCGCGCTGAAGGCGACATGATGCTGGCGATGAAACTGTCCGAGCTGTTCCCGTCGTAAGCACCTGACTCCCGGCTGTCGGGAGCGTGCCTGCTGTAAACGAATCCCGCCCTTAGTGGCGGGATTCGTCGTTTTTGCCCCCTCGCCACAGGTTCGGTGGTGCTCATACAATATCCGCACTCCCCACACCGGCCACCCCATGGACATCGACCTCGCCCGCACCTTCCTCGAAATCGTCCGCCATGGCAGCCTGGCTGGCGCCGCGGAAAAACTCCACGTCACCCAGACAGCGATCACCGCACGGGTGCAAAAACTCGAGAGCCAACTGGGCGGCACCCTGTTCGTGCGCAACCGTGCCGGCGCCCGTCTGACGCCCAACGGCGAAGCCTTCGTGGTGTACGCCAATCAGCTGGTGCAAACCTGGGAAGCCGCGCGGCGTGATTTGCCGTTGCCCGAGGGTTATCGCGATGTGCTGCACATCGGTGGCGAGGTGAGTCTGTGCAACCCGCTGATGCTCGGCTGGGCCGGCGAAATCCGCAAGAACATCCCCAGCCACGCCCTGCGCATGGAAATCCGCGACGGCGAAAACCTGCTGCGGCAACTGGAGCTGGGCGTTCTGGATGCCGCGCTGGTGTATCAGCCCGAGTACTGGCCGCGTCTGCAGGTCGAGCAGATTCTCGAAGAAAAGCTGATTCTCGTGCGCCAGGCCGACAAGCCCGATCCTTATGTGTACATCGATTGGGGCGCTGATTTCCGGCGCCAGCACGATGCCGCGCTGCCGGAAAAAGCCAAGGCAGCGCTGAGCTTCAATCTCGGTCCGCTGGGCTTGCAGTACCTTCTCGAAAACGGCGGCAGTGGCTACTTTCGCACCCGCGTCGTGCAGAGTTATCTGCAAAGCGGCGCCCTGGAACGGGTGCCCAAGGCACCGGAATTCAACTACCCGACCTATCTGGTCTACTCGCGCGATCGTGACTCGCCGACGCTGCAACACGCCTTCGACCTGCTGCGCAAGGTCATCGACTCCGACGAAGACTGGTCGCAGCGCTGGGATCCGCTGACCTGAGACCGGTTTGCACCGGATCATGGCCGTTGTGTCCTCAAGGTTCGGTCCGTCAAATCACCGGGATCGGCTAATCTGAGAGAGATAACAAAAACGACAGGTGATTGCAGTGAGGCAGACCACCGAAGGATTCCGCAGTCGTTACCGCGCCGACATTCATCCGCTCTACAACCCCTGGCTGCACGGCGCGTTTGTCCTGATGTTCGGGGCAGTGGCGATGAGCGTCTTCTGGAGCAACGTACATCAGGTGCGACCAGCGGAATGGCTGGCAGTGCCGGTCACGCTGCTGTTGTTCAACCTCGGCGTGTACACGGTGCATCGCCACCTGGGGCATCATAAAAAGAGCTTCGCCCGGCTGTTTTATGCCCGTCACGCAGTCGACCACCACAGCTTTTTCACCCCCGGCCACATGACCTACGACAGCGCCCGCGACTGGCGGGTGATCCTGTTTCCGGCCTGGCTGATCGTGCTGCACACCCTCGCCGTCGCCCTGCCCCTCTGGTGGCTGCTCAAGCACATCAATAGCAACGTCGCCGGGTTGGTCGGCGGCCTTCTTGTCCTCGGCTACCTGACTTACGAAGTGTTTCATGCCTGCGAGCACCTGCCGTCGCGCAACCCGCTCACACGGCTGCCGTGGATCCGCCAGATGCGCCGGCTGCACGAGCTGCATCACCGTCGCGAACTGATGCAGGAGCGTAATTTCAACATCGTTTTCCCGCTGATGGATTACCTGTTCGGCACCCTCTACTGGGAGCCGGAACCCGAGCCGCTCAACCCGACGAGCCCCCCCATGACCCGCATGCAGCATCAGATTGTCATTGCCGCAAACCCGGTAAACGTACTGGCCTACGCCAGTACCGTGACCCTTTGGCCGCAATGGCATCCGTCTTCGCTGCACATCGATGGGCCAAAAGGTCCGTTGCATGCCGGTGCACGTTTCGAGGAAGACATTCGTGCCGGCGGGCGCGACGGGCACTTGCGCTGGGAGGTGGCGGAGTACCTGCCCGGACGACGCTGGAGCGCCGAAGCCCGGGGCGATCATGGGCTGTCGCTGGTGGTGACCTATGAATGCGAGGCCACGGGCGAGGCCACACGCTTTGTCCGCACCCTTGAGTATCAATTCAGCGGCCTGGCGATGCGGCTTGCCAACCGCTTGTTGCTCAAGCGGCGCATCGATCGGGAATCGGCGGCGTCGATGCTGGCGTTGCGCGACATGGCGCAGAAGTATCTGACGGCGACAGGAGTCGGCGCGTGAGCAGAACTTCCAAATGTCTGTTGCTGGCCGTCGTCGCCGTCGGCGCCTTCCTGCTGCTGATGCCAACCAAGGTGCGACCGGTCGCCTGGACGCCACAACCTGCACCGTCCCTGACCAGCGGAATCTACGCCGACAATCAGCGGCTCAAGGACGTGGAACGCGTGGGTGCCGCCAACATCGACGGGCCGGAAGCCTTGTTGCTCGAAAACGACACGCTCATCACCGGCCTGCACGACGGTCGCCTGATCCGCACGAGCCTGGACGGCAAGACCACCAAAGTTCTGGCCGTTACCGGTGGCCGGCCACTGGGCCTGGCCCGGCATCCCAATGGTCTGCTGGTGATCGCCGATGCCGTCAAAGGCTTGTTGTCCCTCGATGCCCAGGGGCGTCTGGTGGCCTTGACCACAGAGGCCGACGGCGTTCCCTTCGGTTTTACCGACGATGTGGTCATCGACAAACCCGGTCACTACGCTTATTTCAGCGATGCTTCGAGCCGCTTCGGCTATGGGCACGACGGTGAGGCCGTGATCGAACACGGTGGCGATGGTCGCCTGCTGCGCTACGACTTCCAGACCGGCAAGACGTCGGTTGTGCTGGATAAGCTGGAGTTTGCCAACGGCGTGGCCCTGGGACCGGACGATGCCTATGTACTGGTCAATGAAACCGGTGCCTACCGCATCAGCCGTTATTGGCTCAGCGGTCCGAAGGCCGGCACCCACGACCTGTTCATCGATAACCTGCCGGGGCTGCCGGACAACCTGTCGTTCAATGGCCGCGACCGCTTCTGGGTGGCCCTATATGCCCCCCGAAATGCCTTGCTCGACGCCACGGCGTCGCATCCGTTCGTGCGCAAGATGATCGTGCGGGCCATGACGGTCTTGCCCAAGCCCGTGGAAAAGCGCGGCTTAGCCCTGGGCCTGGACCTTGACGGCAAAGTGATCGCCAACCTGCAGGACGGCAGCAGCGACAATTACTCTCCGATCACCACGGTGCGCGAGTATGGGGACTGGTTGTACTTCGGTTCGCTGAAAGCCCCGAACATGGTGCGATTGCCGTTAAGCAAGGCATTGCAATGAGCAGCACCCCTATCTGAATTCACCGCAGAACCACTGTAGGAGCGAGCCTGCTCGCGATGGCGCCGGGCCAGTCAACACATGCATCGCCTGTCGGCCCGCCATCGCGAGCAGGCTCGCTCCTACAGGGACAGCGTTCAGTTTCGGGATATTCGGGCCGGGTCATGAGGCACCTCGTTGAGAGCCGTGACATCGGTCTCCGGGTATTCGAGGTGCCGTTTTTTTGTGCCACTTCAACTGTTCAGCCACCGGCCGTCGGTGACAGGCACGCTGGGTCAGGACGACGAGCCAAGTTGCTTGACGATCTTGTCCTTGACCAGCAAACGTGTCTCCTTGAGCTTCCTTACGGTGTCATCGTTGGACTTGGCCTCCTCTGCTTTCACCACTTCGGCATCCGCCTGGGAATACTTGTTAAGCAGTGAATCCAGTAACGGATCCTTGGTGCGTTTCTGCTGGATTTCTTCCTTTGAGCGTTTCAGATCCTGATAAAGGTCATGGGGCACCGGCATGGAACACCTCCGTTAGTTGATCGGCAGCGAAACGCGATCAATTGCGTTCACCAACTATCAGAATGGCCTCGGTTTGGCCGTTCTGTCGACCACCTGTCAGACCAGCGGCGTCCGTTCGTCGTCCGGTCCCCAGGCGATAAAAACCTTTGCCTGCGCCAGCGGTTTCAGCCGTTGAGCACCATGCGCACCATTTGCCTGAGTGCTTCGGGATTGTAGGGTTTGCTCAGCAAGTGGGTGTCAGGGCTGAGCTGGTGATTGCGCGAGATGATGTCGCGGGTATGCCCC
The DNA here is from genome assembly GCF_002303925.1 of Pseudomonas sp. ACN8. Lineage (GTDB taxonomy): Bacteria > Pseudomonadota > Gammaproteobacteria > Pseudomonadales > Pseudomonadaceae > Aquipseudomonas. The sequence continues at coordinate 220,892 of NZ_MRCS01000001.1, read as the reverse complement.
GAGGTGAACAGCACGGCCACCGGTGGGTCCTGCACTTTCGCCCAGGCCGCAAGGTCCGAACTCTTGATCAGGCCGGGCATGACCACATCGGTGAATATCAGGTCCACCGCCAGCCCTTCCAGCAACATTTGCATGGCCACGTCACCGTTGGTGGCCGTGAGGACTTGATAGCCCTCTTCGCGCAACAACTCCACCGCCGCCCCCCGTACGGCCTCATTGTCCTCGACCACCAGGATGCGTTCGTGACCACCCCGTTGCGGCACATCAGGGTTCGGTGTTTCGCTGGCCGCAGCGCGCAAGGTGCGAGGGAAGTACAACTGCACCCGGGTTCCCTGCCCCACGTCGCTGGCGATTTCGATATGACCGCCACTCTGCTTGACGAAGCCAAACACCATGCTCAGGCCCAAGCCGGTGCCCTGCCCGTCAGCCTTGGTGGTGAAGAACGGCTCGAATGCCTGGGCCAGCACCTGCGGCGGCATGCCGACCCCGGTATCCGTCACGGACACCCGCACATAGTCCCCGGGGGGAATGCCCTTTGCAGCGCAGAATTTGTGGTCGAGGACAATGTTTTCCGCGCACAGGTCAATCCTGCCCTCGCCTTGAAGGGCGTCACGGGCATTGATCGCCAGATTGAGAATGGCGTTTTCCAGTTGATTGCGATCGACAAACACATTCCAGGCGTCTTCGGGTGCCGTCATGTGAACCTGAAGGGTTTCACCCAGGGCACGCAGCAACAGCTCCGCCAGGCCATCGAAAATCTGCCGCAACGTGAAGACCGCGGGCGACAACGGTTGGCGTCGGGCGAATGCAAGCAATTGCGAAGACAGCTTGGCACCGCGCTCGACGGCGGCGATCGACGCCGAGACCCGGCGCTGCACATTGGTGTTACCCCGCTCATGGCGCGCCAGCAAGTGCAGGTTGCCGGCGATCACTTGCAACAGATTGTTGAAGTCATGGGCCACACCGCCGGTGAGGCTGCCGATGGCTTCCAGCTTCTGTGCCTGGCGCAGTTGTTCTTCCGCCGCCAGCCGCGCCTCGACCTCATCGGCCACCCGCTGTTCCAGGTTGCGGGTGAACTTGAGCAGGGACTCTTCGGCGTTCTTGCGTTCGTGAATATCGATCAGCACGCCGGGGAAACGAAACGCCTCGCCCTGCTCATTGAACTCGCAACAACCACTGGCGAGTACCCAGAGGTAGCTGCCGTCGGGGCGCTGGATCCGGTATTCGACGTTGTAAGGCTCGCCCGTCTCGACCGACAGTGTGACGCGTTCCTGAACCCAACTGCGGTCATCCGGATGGATCCGGCTTTCTGCGATTTCCCGAGACAGGTTTTGCAGGTCTTGCCCGGGCGGATAAGAGAATGTGCGGGCGTAGCGCTCGTCACCCGACAGCACGTTGGCCTTGATGTCCCAGACAAAGGAACCGAGCAAGGCGCCAGCGTTCAGCGCCAGGCGTACCCGTTCGTTGTCGGCACGATAGGCATCTTCAGCCACTTGTCGCCGTTGCTCGGAGATCACCCGCTCCGTGGTTTCCACCACCATGGACATGACCCCGGCCGGACGTCCGTCATCGTCGGCCACCGGGCTGTAATAGAGATCCATCCAGACATCTTCCGGAACCCCGTCACGCAGCAGCTCCAGTTCTTTGTTGCGATAGGACAAGGTGCCGCCCGCCAGGCAGGTGTCGACCACGTGGCGATTGAATTCGGCGACTTCCGGCCAACCCAGTTCCACAGAGGAGCCGAGCAGATATGGATGACGCCCACCGGCAAACTTCGAATAAGCGTCGTTATAGATCATGTACCCGGGCTGGCCCCAGAGCATCACCATGGGCAGCGGAGACGCGAGCATCAACTGCACCGCGCTGCTCAGGCTCCTGGACCAGGAATCGAGCGGGCCAAGTTCGGTCAGGCTCCAGTCGAACGCACGAATGCGCCCGGCCATTTCGCCGTTCCACCCGGAGCATCCGTGGCTATCCTCTAGAAACTGCATGGCTTGGCTCTATCCCGGTAAGTTGCACCCGTTTGTTTCGAGCATCCTGCGCGCTATTCGTTTCATAGAGGTATAGCTGATTCTCGCGGGCCTTTGCAGAATCCTTGTAGGAGCGAGCCTGCTCGCGATAGCGGTGCGTCGAACGACATCCAAGTCGACTGTACCGTCGTTATCGCGAGCAGGCTCGCTCCTACAGTTTGGTGTTCAGAGGGGTCAGACCTCAATCAAATGCTTGAGCGGGTTGTAACTGCTTTTCAGCGTGGCCGCGACATCCAGAATGGCCTTCTCGATCCCGTTCAAATGCATGCAGGTCAGCTCGATGGCCGCGCTCTGGTTGCCCGCTTCGATGTACTCGATCAGCCGCAGGTGTTCGTCGTCGCGGCAGGCTTCGTGGCTGTCGTCATCCAGCGCAGCGGCATACAGCGAAGCCCGGGAAATCAGCTTCTGGAACCAGTCGAGCAACACCGGATTGTTCAGGCTGCGGGCCAGTTTGATGTGGAACTCGCCGAGCAGGTGAATCAGCCGTTCGTGATCACCGCTCTGATGCGCTTCATCTTCGAGCAGCAAGTGATCGCGCAGGTCCTGGGTCACCGCCGTATCGCGACGACGGCACAGTTCGCTGACGATACCGATCTCGACCAGGCGACGGGTTTCGAATAGCGAACGGATCTCTTCGTCACTGGGCAGCGACACCGATGCACCTTTATTGGGCTCGGTGGTGACCAGTCCGTCGGCCTCCAATTGCTTGAGCGCGGCCCGGACAGACGTGCGGCTGACATTGAACAGTTCGGCCAAAGAGGCTTCGCCGAGCTTCATGCCCGGACGCAACGAACGCTTGCTGATCGCCTCGTAAACCCCTTGGTAGACGCGGTCGACCGTGGTTTCCAGTTTCTTTTCCGTCATTCATCAACTCCTCGCGCCCTGCGCAACCGCCCCTGGCGAATGAACAGCCATTGAAAAAGGGGCTTGCACGGGCAGATTAATCCGGGTATTTCTAAATTGCATCCAGATTTTGCATACAATAATTAGAGGAATGCACCATAATGGGTCATCCAACAGCAATCGAAGTGCGAAACGTCTCAAAGCGATATTCCGACGATCCAGGACTGGCGCCAGCCCTCGATAACGTCTCGGTGGACATTGCCGACAACGAATTCTTCACCCTGCTCGGCCCCTCCGGCTGCGGCAAAACCACCCTGTTGCGCACCATCGCCGGCTTCGAGCATGTCAGCGACGGTGAGATCCTTCTTGCGGGCGAACCGGTCAACGATTTGCCGCCGTTCAAGCGTCGGGTCAACACGGTGTTCCAGAGTTACGCGCTGTTTCCACACATGAGTGTTGCGCAGAATATCGCCTTCGGCCTCGAGATGCAGGGCCTTGATCGCAAACTGATCCCGCAGCGCGTCGATGAGATGCTGGCGCTGGTGCAAATGCAGCACCTGGCCAGGCGCAAACCGGCCGAACTGTCCGGCGGCCAACAGCAACGGGTGGCTCTGGCCCGGGCCCTGGCGCCGAAACCCAAAGTGCTGTTGCTGGATGAACCGTTGTCGGCCCTGGACCTCAAGTTGCGCAAGGAAATGCAGGTCGAACTCAAGCGCGTGCAGAAAGAAGCCGGGATCACCTTCATTTTCGTCACCCACGATCAGGAAGAAGCCCTGACCCTGTCCGATCGCATTGCCGTGATGTCCGCCGGCAAGATCCTGCAAATCGGCACGCCCAATGAAATCTACGAGCGCCCGCAGCACCGGTTCGTTGCGCAATTCATCGGCGACATCAACTTCCTCCCCGGTCACCTCAAGCGCGGCCAGCAGAATGAAAAGCTTTTCGTGCCCAACGGCATGCCCGTGGAAATCCCCTGCCCGGCCCAGGGCTTTGACGGCAGCAAGGTGCAACTGGCGTTCCGCCCCGAGCGTTCGCAACTGGTCGAGCCGACACAGCCCCATCACCTGCGCGGTGTGATCGAAGCCGTGCTGTATGTCGGCACGGCCACGCTCTATCAATGCCGCCTGAACAACGACATCAAGGTCATGCTGCGCGAGAACAACGAAGGCCTGAACCACGGGCGGGTGGTGGGCGATCGCGTCGCGGTCAACCTGCCGCCCCACGCCTGCCTGTTGATGGAGGCCTGAGATGAGCGTCAGCAGCACTTCCCCAGCCCTCAACCGCGCGCTGTTGCTCAGCCCGGTGGTTCTGACCCTGCTGGCCCTGATCGCCATCCCGCTGGGCATCATGGGCTACATCAGCCTGTTGCCGCGCAACGTCTATGGCGGCGTCGACTGGCAGGCCGACTGGCAATTGCAAAGCTACGTGCAACTGTTTTTCCAGGAAGGTTTCGATGGCGAACTGGAACTGAACTGGGTCTACGCCCAGGCGTTGCTGCGTTCGGTGTTCCAGGCCGGTGGCACCACGGTCCTGTGTTTCCTGTTCGGCTTCCCGGTGGCGCTGTGGATGTCGAGCCTGACACCCCGTCGGCGCAACCTGATGGTGTTGCTGATCACCATCCCGTTCTGGACCAACCTGCTGATCCGCAACTACGCCTGGCTGATCATCCTGCGTGAGCACGGCTGGGTCGCCCAGAGCCTCAACGCGCTACTCCCCCAGGCCGGTGGCATCACCCTGCTCTACAACGACTTCGCGGTCAGCGTCGGCCTGGTCTATAGCTTCCTGCCGTTCATGATCCTGCCGATCTATTCGACCCTGGAAAAACTCGACTGGCGTCTGGTGGAAGCCGCCTACGACCTCGGTGCCAACCGCTGGCACGCGCTACGGCGGATCATCCTGCCGCTGTCGATGCCGGGGGTGATCGCCGGGGCCTTGCTGGTGTTCGTGCCGAGTCTGGGTGCCTTCATTACCCCGGCGATCCTCGGCGGCGGCAAGACGCTGATGATCGGCAACCTGATCCAGCAGCAGTTCGGCACCGCGCGCAACTGGCCGCTGGGCAGTTCACTGTCGTTCCTGTTGCTGGGGATCATGTTGCTGTCCCTGGTGCTTTACGCCCTCTATAGCCGCAATGCCGCCAAGCCCCAGCGCCCAGGAGCCCAAGCATGATCGCCCTGCACCTGAAGAAACTGCCCCTGACCCGTGAAGTCAGCCTGTTGATGCTGGCCTATCTGTACCTGCCGATATTCGTGCTGATCGCCTACAGCTTCAACGCCAACCGCTCGGCAACAGTGTGGACCGAGTTCTCGTTCGACTGGTACGGGCGAATTCTGGCCAACCCGTCGATCCAGACCGCGGCGCTCAACTCGATCATCGTCGCCAGCATCGCCACGGTATGCGCCACGGCGATTGCATTGCTCGCGGCCTTGGCGACCTACCGGCCGTTCTACGGACAGAAAATGGTCGAGGGCGGGATCAACCTGCCGCTGATCCTGCCGGAGATTGTCACCGCCGTGGCCACCCTGCTGCTGTTCATGGCGTTGGGGATCAAGCTCGGTTTGCTGACGGTGATCGTCGCCCACATCGGCTTCTGCATTCCCTTCGCCTACCTGCCGATCCGTGCGCGGCTCAACGACCTGGACAAGAGCCTGCTGGAGGCGGCGAACGACCTGTACGCCAACCCCTGGCAGGTGTTTCGCCGGGTGACCTTGCCGCTGCTGTGGCCGGCGGTGCTGTCCGGTTCGGTACTGGCGTTTGTGGTCAGCCTCGACGATTTCATCATGACTTTCTTCGTCGCCGGACCGGGTTCGACCACTCTGCCGGTGTACATCTTCTCGGCGATCAAGGCCGGCGTGACGCCGGAGATCAATGCGATATCGACCCTGATGCTGGTGATTTCCATCGTGCTGGTGGTGCTGGCCTTCTGGCTGGGACAGCGCGGCAAAAACCAATGATGCTGGAGCAAAGCATGAAAACAAAAAGCATGTGTTTCGCTGTAGCCGGTCTGGCCCTGAGTTGCTTCACCACCTTCAGTGCACAGGCCGCCGAGCCCAAGGAACTGTTCTTCTACAACTGGACTGACTACTACCCGGTCGAGCTGCTGGCCAAGTTCGAAAAGGAGACCGGCATCAAGGTCACCATGGACGGCTACGACAGCAACGAAACCCTGCTGGCCAAGTTGCAGGCCGGTGGCGCGGCCTATGACGTGATCGTTCCGTCGCAATCGATCATGCGCACCCTGATCAACCAGGACCTGCTGCTGGAAATCGACGCCTCGGCCCTGCCCAACTTCCAGTACGTCAAACCGGCGTTCCGCGACCCGAGCTTCGACCCCGGCCGCAAATTTTCGGCACCGTACCTGTGGGGCACCACCGGGTTCTCCTATGACAGCGCGCGGGTGCCTGGCGGCAAGCTGGATGACTCGTGGAAAGAGTTCTTCGAACCGCGCAAGGAACTGCAAGGCCAACTCGCCGCCCTCGACACCTCCAGCAGCGTGATCAATGCCGCCAGTCACTACCTGAATGTCGACGAATGCAGCGAAAACCCCCAGGACGCCAAGCGCATCCTCGAACTGCTGCAAAAACAGAAACCCTTCCTGAAGATGTACAGCTCGGACAACACCGTCGACCGCATGGCCTCCGGTGAAGTGATCATGATGCAGAACTGGAACGGTTCTACAGCGCGGGCCACCCTGCAGAAGAGCACCATCAAGTACGTGTATCCGAAGGAAGGCCTGGCGATGTTCCAGGACAACTTCGCCGTGCCGAAAAGCGCGCCGCACCCCGGCAACGCGAAGATCTTCATCGACTGGATGATGAAACCGGAAAACGCCGCCGCCGTGTCCAACGCCATCGCCTACGACAACGGCATTCAGAGCGAAAAGCTGATCGACACCAAATGGCGAGTGATGGACGCCATCAACATGCCCGACGAATTCGCCTCGCGCCTGCGCCCGGAAAAGGAATGCAGCAACAAGGCGCGGGAGCTGCAGGACCGGATCTGGGCCAAGCTCAAGGGCTGATCGACTGACTTGAAACCGAGTCGCGGCCATCGCGAGCAGGCTCGCTCCTACAGTGGATCTTCGGCGTTCACAAAATCCCTGTAGGAGCGAGCCTGCTCGCGAAGAGGCCCTCCCGAACAACACAGAATTTGAGGTTCTACATGACTCACCCCCGCTGGCTGCGCAACGTGCGCCCCTACGGCGTCCCTGCCGAAGACTTGCTGATCGAAAACGGCCGCTTCAGCCAACGCCGCCCAGCCTCGACCACCGAGCTGCTCGCCACCGACATCGACGGCCAGAACCAGTTGCTCACCCCCACCCTGGTGGAAAGCCACGTGCACCTGGACAAAACCCTCTGGGGCCAACCCTGGCGCCCGAACAGCGCCGGCCCGACCCTCAAGGACTACATCGCCAACGAGCGGCGCATCCTGCGTGAAGTCACCGCGCCCATCGCGCAACGGGCTGGCGCCCTGCTGGAGAACTGCATCGCCCGGGGCTCACTGACCATGCGTTGCCACGTCGACATCGACCCGGAATTCGGCCTGCGGCATGTCGAGGCCATGCAACAACTGCGTGAAAACTACCGCGACCTGATCGACCTGCAACTGGTGGTGTTCCCGCAGACTGGCTTGATCAGCCGCCCCGGCACCGCCGAACTGATGCGCGAAGCCATGGCCCTCGGTGTGGAGAACGTCGGCGGACTGGACCCGTGCGGCATTGACAACGATCCTGTCGCTCAACTCGATTTCGTCTTCAAACTGGCCAACGAGTTCGACCGGGGCGTCGACATTCACCTGCATGACAAGGGTGAGCTGGGCCTGTGGCAGATTGCCCTGATCGCCGACTACACCGAGCGCTTCGGCCGCCAAAACCGGGTAATGATCAGCCACGCGTATTGCCTGGGGATGTTGCCGTGGAGCCAGGTCAAACCGGTGGCGGAGCGCCTCGCGGCGTTGGGTATTTCGTTGATGAGCTCGGCACCGGCCGATTGTGCGGTGCCTCCGTTCCTGGCCCTGCGCGAAACCGGCGTGAATGTGTGCCTGGGCTCCGACGGCATTCGTGATGCCTGGTCGCCCATGGGCAACGGCGACATGCTCGAACGGGCGATGTTGCTGGCGTTCCGTTTCGATTTGAGCAAGGACGAAGAGCTGGCGGCAGCGTTCGAGGCGGCAACCGTTAACGGCGCCCAGGCTTTGGGGTGCGAAGCTAATCGCCTGGAGATCGGCCAGCCGGCGGACTTCCTGTTGATGCCGGTACAGACACTGGGTGAGGCGGTGGTTTCGCGACCGCTGCGTCAGGTCTATCGTGCGGGTCGGTTGATTGCTGCGGGTGGCCGTTTGCTGGAAAGCCGTCTGTGAAGCGCATCGGCTTGCGGGCCAGTTGCGTGGTCGGCTTCGACGGCACGCAGCATGTACTGTGGCGCGACGGCGAAGTGGTGTTCCAAGGCGCTCGCATCGAGTTTGTCGGGCGCGGTTATGCGGGGCCGGTGGATCAGTGGGTTGATTACGGTAATGCGCTGATCGGCCCCGGCTTCATCGATCTGGATGCCCTCGGCGATCTCGACTCCACGGTGCTGACCCTGGACAACGGCGACGAGCGCGACATGGGCCGGATGTGGTCGGCGCAGTATCTGGCGCATGGATCGCGGGAAAGCTACAGCCCCGAAGAAGAAGTCTTCAAATACCGCTACGCCTTCACGCAACTGATCCGCAACGGCATCACCACGGCCATGCCGATCACTTCGATGTATTACCGCGAGTGGGCCGAGACCTACGACGAATTTGCGGCGGTGGCAGGCGTGGCGGTCGAACTGGGACTGCGCACTTACCTCGGCCCCTGCTACATGAGCGGCATGAGCTACTGGCAAGCCGGTGGAACCCTGGCGCACCACTGGGACGAAGCCCGGGGCATGGCCGGCCTCGATGCCGCCGAACGGTTTTTCCGGGATTTCGACGGCGCGCACAACGACCTGATTCGCGGCGCGCTGCTGCCCGATCGCATCCAGACCTGCACCCCGGCGTTGCTGCAACGCACCGCCGCACTGAACCGGGAACTGAACGCGCCGATACGCTTACACTGCTGTCAGGGCCTCGGTGAAGTGACGATGGTCGAGCAACTTCGCGGTACTTCGCCACTGGGCTGGTTGCAGCAGCTTGGGCTTTTGAACCCGCGCAGCCTGCTGCCCCACGGCATCTACACCCGAGGCGATGATGACCTGCAACGCGTGATCGAAGGTGGCGCGAGCCTGGTGCATTGCCCGGTGGTGTTTGCCCGGGACGGCGAGGCGCTGAATTCGTTTGGCCGCTATCGGGCCAAAGGCATCAACTTCGCCCTGGGCACCGACACCTGGCCGGCGGACTTGCTGGACAACATGCGCCAGGGCTTGAACATCGCTCGACTGATGGAGGGCGGTAACGACCTGACCAGCACCCTGGACCTGTACAACGCCGCGACCCTCGGCGGTGCCAAGGCATTGGGCCGCGACGATCTCGGCCGGCTGGCACCGGGGTGCAAGGCCGACATCACCGTATTCAACCTGCGCGAGATGCACCTGGGGCCGCTATTCGATCCGCTGAAGAATCTGGTACTGGCCGGCCGCGGTGACGACTGCATCGCCAGCTACATCGACGGCCGCTGCGTGATGCGGGACGGCCAGGTCGAAGGCGTCGACTACCCCGCCCTGCAACGCCAGGCCCAACGCCAATTCGAGAAACTGATGCGCAGCCACAGCGACCGGGCCTTTGGCCAACCGGACTGGAAAAGCCTGTTCCAGCCAGCCATTCCGTTCGCCGACGACTACAGCGCACAGGCGCCACTGTGCGTCATTGACCCTCTCCTTTAGAGACTTCTGCCTATGCAAAGCTTCGACTTCAGCCAACTGAGCCCACGGGACAAATACAAGATTCTGATCGGCAGTGTGGTGCCCCGCCCTATTGCACTGGTCACCACCGTCGACGGCGAAGGTCGGATCAACGCGGCGCCGTTCAGCTTCTTCAATGCGCTGTCGGCCGATCCGCCCATCCTCGCCCTGGGCGTGGAAAACTACGGCGACCAAAGCCCCAAGGACACCACCCGCAACATTCAGCTCAACCAGGAATTCACCGTGAACATCGTCAGCGATGCCCTGGTGGAAGCCATGAACGTCTGCGCCGTGCCCTTCGCTCCCGGTTTCGACGAACTGACCGCCGCCGGCCTCACCGCCATCCCCGGCACCACGGTCAAATGCCCGCGCATCGGCGAAGCCCCGGTGGCACTGGAGTGCCGGCGGATGATGGCCCTGTCCATCGGCCAATCCCGGGAGATCATCTTTGGTGAAGTGCTGATGGCCCATGTGCGGGACGAACTGATCGACCCGAAAACCCTGTACATCGACCAGTTGGGGCTGGATGCCATCGGACGCATGGGTGGGCATGGCTATGCGCGCACCCGGGACTACTTCGATTTGCCGACAAGGTCATTGCAGGCGTGGACCGATGCGCCGGGAGGTGGCGAGCGGTTTTGGCCGCTGAGTAGGAGCGAGCCTGCTCGCGATGGTGGATAACGATAACGCGGGCTAACTGAATGAACGCGGCGCTCTCAAGTTCATCGCGAGCAGGCTCGCTCCTACAGGGTATGCATGGATCAGTGGAAATCCCGGCTGCGCACAGTGATCCCGTCCAACAATGAACTCAGATCACTCAACCGCCCGGCAATCAGATGCCGGACCTCACCCTCCTTCTCCCAACGCCCATCGACCTTGAGCAACTGCGAGCCGACCAACACCTGGCGCTGCCGCTCGGCGAGGTCGCGCCAGACCACCACGTTGACGTTGCCGAACTCGTCCTCAAGGGTGACGAACGTCACGCCGCTGGCGGTGGCCGGGCGTTGTCGGCCGGTGACCAGCCCGGCGACGCTGACCGGCCGACCGTGCTCGACTTCCAGCAACTCCTTCGAACTGCGGCAGCGCCGCGCCTTCAACTCACCGCGCAACAGGGCCAACGGATGCGGTCCGAGGGTGGTGCCGACACTGGCGTAATCGGCTTGCAGGTCCTCGCCCACGGTGGGCTTTGGCAACGACACCGCGCCCTCCTCCTGGCTCGGCAGGCCGGCGAACAGACCCAACTGTTTTTGTACCCCGGCCACTTCCCAGCGCGCCCGATGCCGATCACCGGCCAGGCCGCGCAACGCACCGGCATCGGCCAGTTGCTCCTGGGCGCGGGCATCGAGTCGCGCCCGCTCGCCCAGGTCGGCGATGTCGGCAAACGCGCCTTTGGAGCGTGCCGCCTCGATGCGTCGGGCATCGTCCTCGCGAAAGCCCTTGATCATGCGTAGCCCCAGGCGAATCGCCGGTTGTGCACCGGCGATCGGCTCCAGGCTGCAATCCCAGTCACTGGCGCGCACGTCCACCGGGCGAACATGCAAATGATGACGCCGAACGTCCTGCAGAATCTGGTCCGGGCTGTAGAACCCCATGGGCCAACTGTTGATCAGCGCACAGGCGAAGGCCGCCGGCTCGTGGCATTTCAACCAGCAACTGGCGTAGGTCAGCAAGGCGAAACTGGCCGCGTGGGACTCGGGAAAACCGTAGCTGCCAAACCCCTTGATCTGCTCGAAGATCTGCGCGGCGAACTCGGCGGTGTAGCCGTTTTTTTTCATCCCGGCGGCCAGCCGTTCCTTGTGCGGTTCGAGCCCGCCGTGGCGTTTCCACGCGGCCATGGAACGACGCAACTGGTCGGCCTCGCCGGGGCTGTAGTCGGCGGCGACGATGGCGATCTGCATCACCTGCTCCTGAAACAGTGGCACGCCGAGAGTGCGCTTGAGCACCACTTCCAGCTCCGGCGACGGATAGACCTCCGGTTCCTCCTTGTTCCGTCGCCGCAGGTACGGATGCACCATGCCGCCCTGGATCGGCCCCGGCCGAACGATGGCGACCTCGATCACCAGATCGTAAAACGTCTTCGGCCTGAGCCTGGGCAGCATCGACATCTGCGCCCGGGATTCAATCTGGAACACGCCGATGGTGTCGGCCCGACCGATCATTTCGTAGGTAGCCGCGTCTTCGGACGGGATGGTCGCCAGGCTCAGGTCCAGGCCCCGATGCCGGCGCAGCAGATCGAAACATCGGCGAATCGCACTGAGCATGCCCAGCGCCAGGATATCGACCTTGAGCAAACCGACCGCATCGAGGTCATCCTTGTCCCACTGGATGATGGTGCGCTCGGCCATGGCGGCATTTTCCACCGGCACCAGACTGTCCAGCGGCTGCTCGGAAATCACGAAACCGCCGGGGTGCTGGGACAAATGCCGGGGGAAGCCGATCAGTTGCCCTGTCAGGCGGAGCACCCGGTGCAGCGTCGGGCTCTCGGGGTCGAACCCGCCCTCGCGCAGACGCTCCACGGGTGGTGTCTCATCGCTCCAGTGACCGCAGCAATCGGCCAGGGCGTTGATCTGGTCCGGCGGCAAGCCCAAGGCCTTGGCCACATCGCGCACCGCACCGGCCGCATGGTAAGTGCTGACTACCGCCGTCAGCGCGGCGCGGGCCCGACCATAGCGCTGGAACACGTACTGCAAGACTTCCTCGCGGCGTTCATGTTCGAAATCAACATCGATGTCCGGCGGCTCGTTGCGCTCTTTGGACAGAAAGCGCTCGAACAACAGCGTGGTGCGATCCGGATCGATTTCGGTGATGCCCAGGGCAAAACACACCGCCGAGTTGGCGGCAGAACCACGCCCCTGACAAAGAATCTGTTGCTGACGGGCAAAGCGGACGATGTCGTGGACCGTCAGGAAATAGCTTTCATAGCCCAGCTCCGCGATCAGTTGCAGCTCCTTGTCGATCTGCTCCAGCACTTCGCTTTTCGGCCCTTTTGGCCAACGCCACGCGATGCCTTCTTCGGTCAAATGACGCAGCCATGAGGTAGCCGAGTGCCCTTGCGGCACCAGTTCGCGGGGGTACTGATAACGCAACTGGCCAAGATCAAAGGTGCAACGCCGGGCGATATTCAGTGTTTCCGCCAGCAAGGCCGGTGGGTAAAGCGCCTGCAACACGTCGAGGCTGCGCAGATGGCGTTCGCCGTTGGGATGCAGGCGCAACCCGGCATCGGCCACCGGCAGGTGATGACGGATCGCGGTCATGGTGTCCTGCAAGGCGCGCCGGCCGCGCGCGTGCATGTGCACATCGCCACTGGCCACGGCCGCAATGCGCAACTCCCTGGCCAGGCTCAGCAGTTCGTTCAGGCGCCGGGCATCGTCCTGGCCGCGATGCAACTGCACCGCCAGCCACAGGCGCTCGGCGAAGACCTGCTTGAGCCAGTGGCCCTGTTCAAAGGCATCGACAGCGTCCGGCACCCACAACGCCAACAGCCCCGGCAAGGGTTCACTGAAGTCCTCACGCAGCACCTGGTACTGGCCTTTCTGCATGCGGCGCCGGGCGCGGGTGATCAATCGACACAGCACCTGATACCCCTCGAGGCTCTCCACCAGCAGCACCAGTTTCGGACCGTTCTCGATGCGTATTTCACTGCCGATGATCAGCGGCAACTCCACGGACTTCGCCGCCTGCCAGGCGCGAACGATGCCCGCCAGGGTGCATTCGTCAGTGATCGCCAGCGCTTGATAACCCTGCTTTTTCGCGCGCTGGAACAGCTCGAGGGCACTGGAGGCACCGCGCTGGAAGCTGAAGTTCGACAGGCAGTGCAGTTCGGCATAGTCGCTGCTCATGCGAACCAGCCCTGCAACCACAGCGGGCCGTCCTCACCGACCGCCCGGTAGGCCCAGCCCTGTTGGCCGGCACGGGTTTCGATCAGGTAATAGTCACGGCGTACGTCGTCGCCGTCCCACCAGCCGGACTCGATACGCTCCGGCCCCATGAGGATGCGCGCCGAGCCCTGATGCACGGCCAGCGGCTCAGTCAGCAACCAGCCCGGCCGTTTCACCGCCGCTGGCACCGCGCAGGGCTGGCTGTCGGCACAGGCCTGCCACGCACACTCGGGGCGGTGATCGGCCTGGAAGCGCAGGCCATGCACCGCGTCATCCCCCAGCCGCGCACGCAGGCGTTCGCGCAGTTGCTCCCAGGGCAAGGACTGCTGCGGGCGATCGTCGAACAGTTCCTGATGCTGAGGCACGAAGGTCGGCAAATCCTCGGCGCGCAGACGAAAGCCGCGCACCGGCGCCTCGACCTGGACTTGCTCCAGCCGCCCCCGGGCCAGTTCGAAGAGCATCGCCGGATCGCGCTCGGCGCTGAGCAGGCCGACCTTGATGAGCGTATCCGGCAACCCGGCGTGTTCCAGATGCAGGTCGAAACGCTGTACGCCGCTGTCGCGACCGCAGAGGAACGCCGACAGGTCGCCGGTCAACCGGCGTAACGGGAACAGCAAGGCTTGATGGGACTGCACATCGAAATTGAGTTCGATACGCACATCGAAGCGGTCCGGCGGCAGGTAAAACGCCAGCGCCAGCCGCCGCAAACCGAACAGGGCATCCAGATGCTTGAGCACCTGGGCCTCGAAACGCCGGGCCAGGCTATGCCGGGGCAGCGCCTGCACCTGGCTCAAGGTGCGCAGGCCCATGCGCGACAAGGCCGTGGCGACCGAGGCTTCGAGGCCGATCCGGTCGACGGGCATTTGCCCCAGGTGATGCTGCAAGGCCTGATCGTCCGGGACCACCAGACCGTCATAGGCGTTGGCCAGCACCCGTGCCGCCACCGGGTTGGGCGCGGCCACGATGCGGTGCCGAAATCCCAGTTCGCCGAGTTCACGGCGCAAAAGCGCTTCGAATTGCGGCCAGGCGCCGAACAGGCCGAGGCTGGATTCGATCTCGAACACCAGGGCCCGGGGGTAATGCACGCTGACCTGGGAACTGAATCGATAGGCCCAGGCGGCGAGAAACTGCTGCCAGTGTTCGATTTCGGCGGCGTCGTATTCGGCCGTGACAAAGCCTTTGCTCAAGGCCTGTGCCGCGCTCATGGACTGGCCGGGACGCAAACCCAGCGCCCGCGCCGCACCGTTGACGGCCTGCAGCACCCGGCGCTGGGCCGGGCCGGTCAGCAACGCCAGGGGTTCATCGGGATCGGCGCGCTGACGCAGTACCGCGTCCAGCGCCAATTGCGGGAAAACAATGCAAACCCAGCGCATGGCAACCTCAATGCCCCACGGCGAAGGCAATCGGCGCCGAACGGGCCAGGCCGCCGCGGCACTTGAGCACACGCAGTTGTGCCGGTCGGGCATCGATGGCGATGCGCAGGGCCGCCGGCGAAGGGTTGACCGCCTCACCGAGGGGGCGATAGGCGAAGGCCAGGGTCTGGCCGGTTTCCGCCGCCACCTGCAAGCGGCGCAAGGCGCGGTCATCGGCCTTGTACGGCCAGCACAGCACCGCGCCGCAACTGCCCGAACGCAGGCATTGTTCCGCCGCCCACAGCGCATCACGCTCGCCGGCCTGGATGATCGACAACTGACGCAGATCGACCCCGGCGCCCTGCCACGCCTGGGGGTACGGCACATACGGTGGCGCCACCAACACGATGCGCTCGCCCGCCGCCGACAACCGTGCCAGCGTCGGCCACACCAGTTGCAGCTCGCCCACACCCTGCCCGGCCAACAGGATTTCCGTCAGCGCCGCCTCCGGCCAGCCACCGCTGGGCAACGCGGTGTCCAGCGCGGCATGCCCGGTGGGCTGCGGGCTGGCGGCCGGTGGCGCAGGCCGACCCCTCCAGACCTGGCCACCATTGAACAGCGTATCCAGCGCAACGACGGCGCCCATCAGCCTTGCCTCACCAGGCCACAGAACACGCCTTCGATGGCCAGGTCCCGGTCGGCCTCGACAATGATCGGCCGGTAGGCCGGGTTGCGTGGCAACAGGCGAACCACATCGCCGAGCCGCTCGAAGCGCTTGATGGTGACTTCGCCGTCGAGCCGCGCCACGACGATCTGGCCATTGACGGCCACGGGGCTGCGGTGCACGCCCACCAGGTCGCCGTCGAGAATGCCGTCCTCGATCATCGAATCACCGCGCACCCGCAACATGTAGTCGGGTACCCGCGAGAAGATCGACGGATCGAGCAACAAGCGGCTATGGATTTGCGCATCGACACCAATCGGCGCACCAGCCGCCACCCGACCGAGCACCGGGATGTCCAGCAACTCAGGGCGCGGCGGCTGCCCGAGCAGGCGAATGCCCCGGGCCTGATGCGGGTTGACCTCGATAAACCCGGCTTCGGTCAGCGCCAGCACATGCTTGCGCGCCACGCTGCGGGAGGCGAAACCGAACGCCTCGCTGATCTCGGCGAGGCTCGGAGGCTGACCGTGCTCGGCGATGCGATCGCGGATAAAGGTCAGGATGGCGGTACGGCGGGGAGTCAGAGTCGTCATGGAGTACATTTGTACTCTTTTGGCTTTTTCCTGGCAAGGGCCGTCAGTCATCCGATGGCAGAACCGATAACCTGTGGGAGCCTGCTCGCGATAGCGGTCTGTCAGACACATACATGTCGACTGGTGCACCGCCATCGCGAGCAGGCTCGCTCCCACAATTGATCTTCTCTGTCAGGAAGGCCGGTTACTTCTTCAGAAGCGCCGAACACGCCACCTTGTACGCCTCATGCTGGTACTTGTTCAGCGTTCCCGGCAAATTCGAAGTTGTACTTCTTGGCCTGGGCATTGATGGTCTGCGGCGACAACAGCGTCACCTCGCAATTCTCCAGCAACTGGAACACCCCTTCGATCTTGAACGTGGTCGGCCCACCGGCGAACTCACCTTTCTTGCCGCGCTTCTTGATCGCGATGCGGTCGACGGAGTTTTCACGGACGAACGACGCAACCTGCGCGGCGAACAGCTTGACGTTGGCCGCCTCGTCATCATCATCATCATCGAGAGCGATTTTCTTGGTGTTGAGGGCGACGTGACTCAGGGCCGTACCGTCGAGGATGCCACGGCGATGATCGCTTCACTGCCTTTGATTTCGATGCCACAGATTTTCATTTCGATCCCTTTCACAGCCGAAAGCTCAAGTTGATTAGCGGTAATACCAAACGCAGCTGCTATTTTTTCGCGAGTGGCCTTCCGAGGCTTTGAGAGGGGCTTTTGCTGGGCAAATGCCGGCGGAGAGACACCCATCCGTTTGGCCACTTCATCCTGTGTAAGGTTCAAGTGCTTGCGCCATGGAGCGCTGTCCGAGGGAAGATCAACGGATCTGTGAAAGCTTGATTGAAATTGTCTTGCACCTTGTCGAGCAGAAATTTCTGTAGGATTTTTAGTATCCATTATTGCGAAATTTCTTTTTCCTTCCTGTGACTGTGAGTTCGGCGGTACGAATTATTTAGTTTGTGCCGCATCATTCATGGACACCCTTCACAGATAAGGATTTTGGAAATGAATGCTCCCCTCTCATCTGTGTACACCAATGAAGCCTCCCCAGATTTTCTTCGCAGCCAAAAAGATTACCTTTTCTCGCAGCAACTTGACGGGGCGAACAAAGACGTCTTGAGGATTATTGAGCAACAACGGGCTTACGCCAATGCTCATCCCCCACAGCCAACCAATGCTCGCTATCTCGTTTTACAACAAGAAAATATGATCATGGGCCTATATATATGAAGCCAGAAATATTAATTTTCATAGATAACGACTATTTATCAACCTCACTATACTTGTATAGAAGATTACACTTTCAAGCCGCAGCAAAAGAAGGTATCAGATGCATAACAATAATCGCAAAAGATAGCAAAAATATTAGGGAAGCCAGCGATGAAAGTGATGAAGTTGTCTTGGTAGATGGTATTGAAACTAGCGAAGTACTCTGCGCAGTAGAACGTTTAAGCCGGACATACAGTGTGAAAGGACTGTTTTGCTACCCAGCGCATGTCACACCGCGTGGGAACGCTAACCCTGTAGTTGAAGATATCGCCAAGCGATGCGGGCTTAAATATTACAGCGCCGAGTCGCTAGAGAACTGCAACAATAAATACTTAATGCGTTCGCAACTTAGCAATATAAAAGAAATTAGGTCGGTAGATTTCAGGCTCTTCAACGGAAATTTCGAAGCTCTGAATGACCTCGTATTTCCCGTAGTGATGAAGCCGGTATACGGGGGCGGCTCGGCGTTTGTCTCGATATGTGATGACCGAAAGAGTCTTGAGAAAGCATATAATCACTTCATACAAAGATTTCCTGACGTGCCTGGAGCCTATTCTTTCTCGGGAGCTGAAAAATGGCTTAGCTCCCCAAAAAAAGGTCCTGTGTTATATACGCCGGGCGTTTCCGTGCTAATTGAAGAATTCATTGAGGGGCCAGAAGGTTCTTTAGAATGCTTGGTTATCGACGGCAACATTCACCCGATGTTGATATTTGAAAAAATGATAACAAGCAACACCTCCAATACGGTTTTAGAAAAGGTTATAGTTACACCACCGCAAAGCTTTTCTAACGACCAGATATCGATGATCGTATCAACTATTAGCAACTCTATAAAAGCACTGAAGGTAAAGAACGGATTTTTACACGTTGAGTTCAAATTATCCAAAAACGGCCCCCAAGTGATTGAGGTGAACCCGAGGCTGGGCGGATTCTTCGTGGACGAGGCACTTCAGGATCTGTGCTCATGTGATGCGTATGCCTTAAACGTCAATTACATAACAAGTAAGCCAGTAACCATAGGGCACCATTTGGCGGATAACCTTCCGATCTTGCCGGAGGACGCCGTCTACGCGATGCTTCTATTCTATCCAACTTACTCAGGCTACATCAAAGCTATAAAGCTACCAGAAATTGATTCTGCGTGTGAGATTTTATCAAAGGTACTGCCTACTACTAACGGCCACAAAGATGGCTTCTTCGATGTAGAGAACGAAGAGGCTTATATCGCAAAAATGTGGGTGAGGGCAACGTCTATAGACGAGATACTTCATATCCATAAAGAGTATGAGAGAAACATTAAAGTCGAAACATCTGAATATCGTGAAGACAAATTACTGGAGCAGTGCTAAATGTGCGGGATAGCTGCAATTTTTGAGACTTCTACCCGTTCTGATGAAAAGCGCGACTTTGAGGCTACTTTATTAAAAATGTTGGGGAGAATCTCCCATAGAGGCGCTGCTGAAAGCTTTGGAGAGCGCTTTATATTTTCTCATGCTGCTATTGGTACCAACCGCCTGCCTATCGTGGAGAGAGAAGACAACAATCAGCCGTTCATAGATAACATTTCTGGTCACGCAATTATATTTAATGGTGAAATTTACAACTTGAATGAGTTGCGATTAATTTTATTATCACACGGAGTTAAGTTTTTAGGCTGTTCAGATACCGAGCTAGTTCTTAGAGCCTATACTCACTGGGGGAAGTCTTGTCTAACCCGACTCAATGGTATATTCGCGTTTATTATCTACTCACCGGGAGACAACACCGTTTTCGCTGCGAGGGATCGGCTGGGCGTAAAGCCTCTATACTTGACTCAAGAAGGAACTGTCCTCTATTTTGCATCGGAACTGAAAGCACTAATTGGGTTGACCAGCAAGACACAAGAAATCCTCCCTGGACATTATTGGGTGGACGGTCGACAGAACGCATATTATTTAATTGGCGAAAGCATAGGGCCGCGACTAGATTACAAGTCTACGGTAAATAAATGCAATGAGCTACTGCACCTCTCGGTAAAGCGTCAAGTCAATACGGATCTTCCGGTAGGCGTAGTTTTCTCTGGCGGGCTAGATAGCGCGATAATTCTTTATCTTGCTAACCTATACCATAAGAACGTCACCGCCTACACGGTCGGAGTGGCTGGCTCAGCTGACGTAGTATTCGCGCAGAGACTATGCAAAGAACTTGGAATTAAGATAGTTATTTCTGATGTTGATCGTGTAGATCTGATGCAGTCTATTAGAACCAGCATATATGTATCTGAACAATTTGAACCCGTAGATATAACTGATGCATTAACTATACATTCTGCTTTCTCGCGAATGAAAGAAGACGGGATACGTATAGCTCTATCTGGAGATGGAAGTGATGAGCTATTCGCTGGTTATGACTTCTTTCAAGGGGCCAGTGACCGTCGCGAGCTTCAGCTACATAAAGTTAAGAACTTGTATCGAACTGATCTACAGCGTGTGGATAGAATGGGCATGTTCAATACAGTGGAATGCCGTGTACCGTTTCTCGACAAAGATCTTTTCGATTTTATAATATCGGCACCGATGGAGTTCCATGTAAGAGATGATTTTACAAAAGCTCTACTGAGGGACGCTTTTTCCCTCGAGTTACCAGATTATATCACTCGGCGACCAAAAATGAGGATGTCTGAAGGGTCAGGTATAGGCGGACTCATTTTTGACGCACTTCAATCAATGAGTGAGAGCCTGGATAGCAAGCCTTTTCCATTAGAAGATAATGCAATTAATAATGCTGCTTTGATATTCCAAGAGTTCGGCTTTGAGCTTCCAGACAATCGATATAAGGTACAAGGTCTCGACTATCATAGCGGCGGGTGGACGACCTCGATAACTAAAGACAGTGATAAAAACCTCGTCAACTCCTCTGTCAGCGAAGGATAATAAAAATGATTATTGCAAAGGACACTTTGAGCAAGCAGGATTTACTGTCTTCCGACCAATGGGGCGACCACAAATTTCAAATGAAGAATGCCATTCGCACCAAGGCCCAGTTGGAAGCCTGGGTAACTCTCAGTGATACAGAATTGAAGGGCATTGAGCAAACAGAGAGCCAGTATAAGTGGATGATTACTCCATATTATGCATCACTGATGGACGAGACCAATGAGAATTGTCCGATTCGGCTGCAAAGCATACCCCACCCAAAAGAAGTTGATGAGAGTAATCAGCAGGAGGATGTAGACCCGGTGGGTGATATGGTTTATATGAAAACCAGACGCGTCGTACATAAGTATCCAAACCGAGTCATATTCCTAGTGTCGGATACTTGCCCAGTTTATTGCAGGCATTGCACTAGAAAGTTTCACACAACTGACAAGTCAGGCAGTTATTATAACAAAGAGCTTCCCGCCTCATATGATCAAGACATAGAGTACATCGCAAACAACAAAAACATCAGCGACGTATTACTTACCGGAGGCGACCCGCTAATTCTTTCCGATAAGCTTTTACATAGCATTATATCTAGGCTCAATGCATTCCCCCACGTAGATTTTGTACGCATTGGCTCACGGTACCCGGTTTTCCTTCCGCAGCGGATAACAGATGATTTTTGTAGGATGTTGTCCGAATTCAAATCGATCTGGTTTAGCACTCATTTCAATCATCCCGTAGAAGTGACTCCTGAAGCCTTAAGCGCGGTAGATAAACTTCTTTCCCACGGTATACCGGTTCAAAACCAGACAGTGCTGTTGCGTGGTGTGAACGACGACGTCGAGACACTTAGAACGCTGAACCGGATGCTGGTGAAAGGCAGGGTAAGGCCTTATTACCTATACCACGCGGACAATGTTCAAGGCGTATCGCACTTTAGGACGTCGATAGAAAAGGGCCTTGAGATTATGCAGCAGCTGCACGGTTATGAAACTGGTTTCAGCGTCCCACAGTATGTTTACACCACTAAACTTGGGAAGATCCCTTTGAATAACCAGTACTTCTACAAACTAGGCTCTAAGAATTTTGTGCTTGGCTATGATCATAAAACGCTTGAAGTTCCCTGAGGTCAACTGACTCGCGAGTGGGTCACTACCTGGAGGCTTTGAAACTAACCAATTTACCATTTCTTCGGTGCTGATATGATATTTGCTAAATTAGACTACTCAATGTTAAGCCCAGAGTCTATTGCTGCTCAATTTAAAGAGGACTTTAGTTTTTCATCTGATGTCACAATATTAGAGCTTCCTAAAGCCAATCAACAGCGACCGACGCCGAAACATTGGAGGGACGACTGCCATTCAAACTACGATGATTTATTTCTTCAACTTTCAAGGCATATTGGTGATGTCTTCGGTTATAGCGACCTGCAGAACGGTAAGCTTATTCAAGAAATATTCCCAATTTTCAAAGATAGAAATAAGCAGTTGGGAAGTGGTTCTGTGCATTTAGAACTGCATACTGAAGACCCCGCTTTACCTTATAGGGCCGATGTACTAGGTTTTTTATGCGTAAGAAACGACGATAAAGTCCCAAACTTGCTGTCTTGCCCAGACTTTTCAGCTGTTGATGCAACACTCAAGCACAGGTTAACTGAGACCCGCTATACCATTCTTTCCGACCGACCCTCTACGATCGGATATAAGCCAACAGCTCTAGAGACGGCGGTATTGCTAGAATCACCTACCGAGGGCTACAGCTTCATTTATGATCCTGTCTATGTTGACTACAGCAAAATGTCTCATTGCGAAGAACTAGATTTTAAGGATTTTATCAAGCTGGTTGAGTCAGCAACCTTTGACTTATCAATGAACGAAGCACAGGTTTTGTTTATCAACAACTATAAGTGCGCTCATGGCAGGCCACAATTTACGCCAAAGTACGATGGAACGGATCGATGGCTGAAAAGAGTACAGATTTCCAAGGATGTGTCTAAACACCTAGACCGGGAGTACAGTCTTGACATTATCACTGATATATAACCGTGCCGCGAGGCTTTCCCGTAGATATACATCCGAGATGCGCGAGAGTTCTCGGCTCTCGCTAGCCTTTGTATCTGGCAATATCGCGCATGTGATTATTGCGACTACAGACGTAATAATGGCAGGATGGATTAGTACCGAGGCGTTAGCTGCGTCGACTTTGGCACAGGGCCTCTACTATCTTCTGTTTTTATTATTCTCCGGGCTACTCATCTCTACCATTCCGTTTATTACTGATGCATTGGGATCTAAGGCAAAAGAAGAACAATATGCGTCTGTATCGACCAGCTGCATTCAGCTCATAGTAGCTGCGTTTTTAATATGCATAGCAATGCTCTATTTTACGAAAGAAATATTAGTTTTTTTTGGCCAGGATCCGCTTTTGTCTCTCGAAGCTCAGAGATACATGAATAGCCTGATGTGGAGCATCGGCCCAGCGATTTTATTTGTACACCTCAGAAATGTGTTATCAATAATGGGATCAGCGCGATATACAGTTATCGCAATTATTATAGCAGCGATATTTAACTTCGTTGCTAACCTAATTCTAATATTTGGTTTTTTGTGGATACCCCCCTTGGGTTTGTTCGGTGCAGGTATCGCCACAACGCTAACAAACATCTTGCTTTGTATATTGCTGGTCTTATTAGGCTTAATTAATCCGCAGTTCAGGGAGCGGCAGCATTGTATAAACCTGACAGTAGTGAGAGGGTGGTTGATGCTGCCTATTTTAAGAAATGGTATTCCGGTCTCTTTAACGCAGGTAAATGACACGCTATTTTTCTTCATCCTCACAATCATAGTGGGTAAGTTTGGAGTCGTTGCGTTGGCTGCTCATGGTATCGCAATGCAAGTTCTTCAAGTCGTATTTACAATACCTAATGGCATTTCTCAAGCTGCTACTACGAGAATAAGCCTCTGCTCGCCTTTGGGTGTGTATTCGCGGCGGACAAGTGACGCCGGGTGGAGTGCTTTATGGCTCGGCTGGATAGTACTCACTGTAATATCTTCTATCCTGATTATTTTTTCCCATGATATTGTTCAGCTATTTGTTGCTCGCGGTGAAGGTGGAGATGACGAGCTCATCAAGCTTTCTAGCCTTTTTGTCTGCATTTTAGGAATATTCCATTTCTTTGATGGAAGTCAAATGGTACTGCTCGGTATATTTAGGGGCTTGAAACAGACCGTCTTTCCGATGTTGCTTTCGATTATTTGTTTTTGGCTAGTGGGGCTACCGCTCGCTCTCTTCTTAGCATTTTGTACTGACCTAGGAGCAGTGGGTGTATGGTGTGGCGTAGGGCTTGGACTTATAGCGCTGTTCTCTCTACTTCTATTTAGATGGATCCGATACAAGGCTCCGGCGCAGGTTGCGGCATGAGAAATCTATACGGCATTCGAGGCATAAATTACATACTGAAACACAGTATATTCGTGATAGCTTGCTTAGTATCACTATCTATATTGCTTATTCTGGCGGTACCGAATGGTTTTTTGTCGATATATTCGGTGTCTTACTGCAGCTTGTTATTTTTTCTTCTCTATTCCATCAGCGCCTGGCCGATTATTCGCTCCCAATTTGATATGCTCAATATCGTCGTACCTTATTCCACCGTGCGACGTTTTAGTAGCTACATCTGCTGGCTCGTTCCGCTCTCCATTTTTACGTTGGTGGCGGGACTCTATAACAGAACTGAATTAGTCGGATTTGGACTTTTAGTATCAAGCCAGTTATTACTACTTTGCCTCATAATCTGGTTATATGCGACGGTTGTGATTTCCTGCAGGTCTGCTCTAAAGTGGCGGGAGCCGGTGCTCACATTATGGTACGAGGCATTAGATGACCTTGGCGATATTGATGATAAAACTCGCGAGTGTATCCTCGATCTAATTGAGTCGGAATTTCATGGAAGAGAATTATCACGCTCTAGCCGCCTATCCAGCGGTTTGCTTAAGCCTGTCATGCCTATACCTTATGCTACGAATATAAATATCAATGGATTTAAGTCGTCGTTCGGCCCCAGAAAGCCTCTTTGGTCTAAAGACGATTTCAGCTTCCTCTCAGGCATTGATACGCTTCTTGCCGAGATGACGCAGGAACTAATCCAGCTCTATG
The DNA here is from genome assembly GCF_002303925.1 of Pseudomonas sp. ACN8. GTDB lineage: Bacteria > Pseudomonadota > Gammaproteobacteria > Pseudomonadales > Pseudomonadaceae > Aquipseudomonas. Next base: position 196,359 of record NZ_MRCS01000001.1, on the reverse strand, counting down.
AAAAACACAAGAACACCCAGGAAAAATATCCCTTTCATGGCGATCCTTTGTGGAAATCAGTTCCACTTTATAAAGGAGGTCAAAAAGTTGCTGTATACGCTGACCTCGTTCCAAATACGATTCGCTTTGTCGAGGATGTTGTGCAAGGCGCTACTATCAGAGAGGTTGTGCTTTCAAGCCTAGAACCGGGCGGTCACATCGAGCCGCATCTGGATTATGTTTATCCTATGCTGACGTTACATCTTCCTATCCTTTGTTCTGACGATGGATTATCTGGACTGAGAATCGGGGAAGAGATCGTCAGTTGGAGAACGGGTGAAATAGCAATCATTGACACGACTTTTCAGCATGAGTCTTGGAACCATAGTGAGTGTACTCGTGTAAATCTGATGTTTGATTTCTGGCCTGGGGACCTGAGCCCGTCGGCGAAAGCGTTTTTCACTGAAGTCTACTCGCGGCAGATGCTGCGACACTTAAAATAATTACAGTTGGTGAAAATCATGTCAAATCCGAGCCAGCAGTTATCGAAGGTTTTGAGTGAAGGTCCTAAAATACGTGACTTAATTCAGATGCACGACGGTGAGCTAAACCTTGAGGTCCCGCAGGAAGTTTCTCGCGCGACGATTGACGCCTTAATAAATGGGCACACTGGCTATTGTAATCTTACTGGCATAGATGTTTTAAAAAACGCGTTGATCGAGAGATGCTTTCAACAGCATAGTAAGTTGTGCGACCCGGCCGAAATTTTAGTTTCCAATGGTTCAAGCCAGGCTTTGTTTATGTTGATGAAATGCATATTATCCAACGCAGACGAGGTTCTGATTCCGAATCCATGCTGGCCCGCCTATAGATCTTATATAGAACTTAACGGAGGTATTCCCGTCGATTACGAAATGGGAAATAAGGGTCTCAACATAGTTGAAATTCGTAAGTTGGTGACTCTAAAAACCAAGGCGTTGATTATTAACTCACCTCACAACCCCACTGGCTTGATTCTCAGTCGACAAGATATTCTAGAGTTGACGGCATTATCTCAAGAGTTTGGCTTTCTACTCATCTCCGATGAAGCCTACGAAGGCATCATTTTCGGTAGCGGTGAATATGTTAGCCCTCTGGATCTTATGGCGGACTCTAGCCTGCTGGTGGTTACACGTACGTTCTCAAAACTGCTCTCTATGTCTGGTTTTAGAATAGGCTATATGTTCGCGGATAGAAAAATCATCGACCGATGCTCCACGCTTCAGGGCGTCATGACGGACAATGCGTGTACATTTGCGCAGCACGGTGCCTTGGCAGCTACAGCGTTGCCTAAGAGCATCCTTAAAAAACGTATTGATGAGTTGCAACACCGAGCCTATTACTGCCATCAATTATTAAGCACTACGTTTGACATTGTACGGCCGCAGGGTGGTTTCTTTCTATTTCCTGACATTTCCCGAGTATTGGGTGCTACTTGGAATTCGGATACCCAATTTGTAGACGACCTCCTCAATGTTAAATCCGTTTCGACCACGCCAGGGTCTTCTTACGGTATGAAGGACCATATCCGCATCTCTATTGCTTCCGTTAATGAAGCTGAAATTAAAGAAGCGTGCGGGAGAATTATTGATCTTGTCCACCATCGCTGATTCTCATACGACTGCTGTTACTAGTGTGGAAACCGTTGTCGCTTGGAGGTTCCATGGTTTCATCAGATATTATAGTTGGTCGCGGCATTTATTCTAGGCCAAGACAGCCCCATATCTTACAGCGACCTATGTTCCGGCCTAAAATTTTATTGGTCACTAATTATGTATACTATTGAAAATATAGCGGTAAGTGTTGAAAGCCTCACAGAAAAATTCGAGGTCGAACGTTTCAAGGTTTATACTTTGAATCAAATTGACAAGATTCCTCAGCTTGCTAAATTAGACAGCCGGACTATTTGGGCGATGAAAGTGGTGGCAAGCGTTCTGCCATTTCGAGTCAATGAATATGTCATCAAAGAATTGATCGACTGGCACAATATTCCAAACGACCCTATATACCAGCTTACCTTCCCCCAGAAGGACATGCTGGATAACGAGTCTTTTGATCTAATAGCATCTTTACTTTTAAGGAACTCCGACCGCTCATCCTGTGAGGTCGCGATAAAAGCGGTCAGAGCTAGACTCAATCCCCATCCAGCAGGACAGCTGGAGCGTAATATTCCTTCACTGTCTGGCGTGACAGTAACGGGTGTCCAGCACAAATATCGTGAAACTGTGCTGTTTTTTCCAAGCGCTGGTCAGATTTGCCATAGCTATTGTACTTTTTGTTTCCGTTGGGCCCAATTCACGGGTGACCAATCGCTTAAGATTGCTGCTAAGGAAAACGCCCAGCTATTGGATTATCTTCGGGCCAACCCTAAAGTGACTGATGTTTTAATTACTGGCGGAGATCCGCTAGTTATGAAGACAAGCAATCTATGTGCTTACCTAGAACCTCTTTTGACGCCTGAATTCGAGTACATCCACACTATCCGAATTGGTACGAAGGCGCTTTCTTTCTGGCCTCAGCGATTTGTGACTGACAGCGACGCAGGTGAACTTCTTGATCTATTTAGGAAGATCATCAACAGCGGTAAACACTTAGCGTTAATGGCTCATTATAATCATTGGGCGGAACTTGAGCCTGCCATTGCTCGAGAGGCTATTCTTCGTGTTCGACAAACAGGCGCTCAAATACGTAGCCAGGGCCCGTTGCTGGCTCATATCAATGACTCAGCTGACGTCTGGGCGCGACTCTGGCAGACGCAAATTCAACTAGGCATTATTCCTTACTATATGTTTATCGAGCGTGATACTGGGGCCCGCCGGTATTTTGAAGTCCCTCTTGTATGTGCGTGGGAAATTTACCGGGACGCGGTCAAACAAGTTTCAGGTATTGCCAGGACTGCCAGAGGACCTTCGATGAGCGCAGATCCGGGGAAAGTTGAGGTCTGCGGTTTAGCTGAAATTCGAGGAGAAAAGGTGTTTGTTTTACGTTTTATCCAAGCACGAAACCCGGATTGGGTGCAGAGGCCATTCTTCGCACGATTTGATCCCGATGCTACGTGGTTCGATCAACTAAAACCGGCTTTTGGGGAGACTGCGTTCTTTTTCGAGAGGGAAGTTACTTAACCCGTTTTTGCCAGCGTTGCCGCTGATGATCAAACTGCCAGGCTGGGACAATGTGCTTCCACTCTATACTCTGTGCGCGGTTTTCATGGATCCGCGTTTCATAACCGCAGGACGCGAGATCAACTGGTCGCGGTAGGAATGGCAGTCACCTGCCACCCCCCGCACAGATCCATACGTGCGGAATTACCGCATACGGCTGCTGCCTTGGGTTTTAACGCCGAAGCGGGTTGTATTCGCAACATAAGTAACTGGAAACGCACACGGGGGAGCTACCGCAGACCGCGACAGCTCCCAATGAGGTATGGAGTTCGATTCAGTCGGTAAGCCCAGCAAGATAAGCCCACGGATAAATCCCCCGCTCATGCCCATCGCTGAACACCAGTTGCAGGCCATACCCTTGCGGATTCAGTTCGATCACCTGAACCCGCGCATCCACCAACGGCACCATCCCCCGCAACCGAAATGCCCGGCACTGCGAGCACGGGCACTGCCGGCGCAATTGCGCATGATCCAATAGCTGTTCGCGGCCATCCGGCCAGTTCAGGCGCAACTGCTGTTTACTGCGGGAGTTGCCAATCTCCAGCGGGTTCATTGCAGTTGGCTCAAGGCAATGCGCACGGCCTTGCGCACTTCAGGGTCGCCGTCGTCCTGCGCGGCCTGCAATGGCGCAATGGCCCGTGGATCGTTCAATTCGCCGAGGGCCAACGCGGCTTCCTTGCGCAGGTTGCTGATGGGGTGGCCGAGGGTGTCGATCAGCGCTTCGAGCGCCGGCACAAAACGCAAGCGACCGAGGCTGCGGGTGGCGCGCAGGCGCACCTGCCAGTAATCGTCGTTCAGGGCGTCGATCAGGGCCGGGCCGGCGTCGAGGTGGCCGACCTTGCCCAGGGTGGCGGCGGCTTCCTCGCGGACTTGCCAGGCATCGTCGCGCAAGGCCTGGCGCAGGGCCGGCAGCACCTGTGCGTCAGACGCCAGGCCCAGGGCCCCGGTGGCGGCACGCCGCACGTCGGTGTCCGGGTCGTCACTGGCCAAGCGCGCCAGTGCCGGCAAGGCATCGAGTTGCTTGAGCCAGCCGAGCACGCCCACCGCCTCGCGGCGCACGCTGGCGCTTTCATCAATCAGTGCCCGGGCAGCCGCATCGGCGGCATCGGGGCAACGCAACTCGCGCAACGCCCTGAAGGCGGCGATGCGTACGCCGCTGTCGGCGTGCCCGGTCCACGGCAGGATGACCCGGCCCGCCGCTTCACTCTTGAGCAGGCTGAGGCTTTGCGCAGCGGCCACCTGCACAGCCGGGGATGGATCCGTCAGGGCCTGGCACAACGCCTCGACCACTGGCTCGTCCTCCCAGGCTTCCAGCAACCGCGCGGCTTCGGCGCGAACCTCTGCAATCGGGTCTGCGGCCAGTCGATCGGTCAACCACAGCAGGCCGTCCGGCTCCTCGAGATCGGCCAGTTCGATCAGCGCGATCCGGCGCACACCAGGGTCGTCATCGGTCAGGCGCGGTTGCAGGGCAAGGATGTCGTCGTTATCGGTTACATCGAATAGTGAGGTCATAGGGCAAATCGCGGCAGTTTGGTTTCAGGGGGAAGTCCGAGCGGGTTCAGACGCGGCAGTTGCCGGCCGTCTTCATGCCGCAGGAGTTCGAGGCAATGGCGTTTGAGGTGCGAGAATTCAGGGCGGGTCATCAGTTCCGTGCTGCGCGGCCGGGGGAAGTCCAGGTGCAGGTCTTCGATGATTCGCCCGGGGCGCGAGCTCATGACCAGCAAGCGGTCGGCGAGGAACAGCGCTTCGTCGATGTCATGGGTGACAAACACCACGGTGGTGCGGATGCGCGTCCAGATGTCCAGCAGCAGTTCCTGCATGTTCAATCGGGTCAGGGCATCGAGGGCGCCGAAGGGTTCGTCCATCAGCAACAGGCGCGGACGGCTGACCAGCACCCGGGCGATTTCCACCCGTTGCTGCATGCCGCCGGAGAGCTGATCGGGCCAGCGCCCGGCAAAACCTTCGAGGCCCACCAGGGCGAGGATTTCATCCGCCGCCTTGTGCCGTTCGGCCTTGCCGATGCCTTGCATTTTCAAGCCGAACGCCACATTGTCACGCACCGTGCGCCACGGAAACAGCGTGTGCTGCTGGAACACCATGCCGCGTTGTGGCGATGGCCCCGATACCGGCGCACCATCCACGCTCAAGATGCCGGTGCGCGGTTGCAGGTGACCGGCCAGCGCGCCGAGCAAGGTGGATTTACCGCAACCGGACGGCCCGAGAATGCACACAAACTGACCCGGTTCGATCTGGCAATCGAGGCCCTGCACCGCTTCGAAGGCAGTGTCGCCCTCGCCCAGGCTGATCGACAGCCCGCGAATATCGATACGCCCTTCCAGGTGTTGAAAAACGCTCATCAGGCTTTTCCTCGCGGTCGATGCCAGGGCGTGAACAGCCCGCCCAGACGCTTGGTCAACAGGCTGCTGCCCATCCCGAGCACGCCGATCAGCAACATGCCGACCACGATGTCGGCGTAATTCTGGATGGTGTAGGACTCCCAGGTGTAATAGCCGATGCCGAATTGGCCGGAGATCATTTCCGCCGTCACCAGGCAGAACCACGAGGTGCCCATGCCGATGGCCAGGCCGGTGATGATGCTGGGCGCAGCGCCCGGAAGAACGACCTCCAGCAGGATGGCCCGGCGCCCTGCCCCGAGGCTTTTCGCCGAGGCAATCAGCCGCGGGTCAACGCCTTCGACGCCGTGCACGGTGTTGAGCAGGATCGGGAACAGTGCGCCGGTGAAGGTGATGAACACCATCGACAGTTCCGAGGAGGGAAACATCAGGATCGCCAGGGGAATCCACGCCACGGCCGGGATCGGGCGCAGCACTTCCAGGGGCGGCAGCAACAGATCCTCGGCCCATTTCGAGCGGCCGATGGCCAGACCCAGCGCCACGCCGATGATCAGTGCCGCGAGGTAGCCGGCGAACACCCGGCCGAGGCTGCTGCCCAGGTGCTGCGCGAGCTTGCCGGAGTCGCCGAGGCCGAGGGCGGCTTCAATGACCGCCAAAGGTGTCGGAACGTTGGCGAAGGTCACCAGGCCGAGGTTCCAGTGGTGGCTGGCGGCGAGTTGCCAGAACAGCAGGCAGAGCAGCAAGGATGCGGCCCTGGGAATCCAGCGTGAATAGGATCGGTACACAATTATTCCTCTCAACCCGCCTCCTGTAGGAGCGAGCTTGCTCGCGAAGAACGCCAACAATGACGCGCGCTGTCTGAAGGATCGCGTTATCCGGACGTTTTTCGCGAGCAGGCTCGCTCCTACAGGGGACTGCGGTGCTTTCTCGGTTAGCGAACAGCCACGGCCTGGGCAGTGGCATCGGTAAAGTCAAAGACCTTGCCGCCCTGCGCCGTGGCAAATTGTTGGGCCTGGCCTTTGAGCAGGAACGCGCTCAGTTGCCCTTTCCCATCAGTGGCAAACCACGCCTGATCCGCCAGCAACTTGATCCCGCTGTCGCTGGCCTGGGCGTACACCGCGCGGATGTTCTTGCCTTCCTGTTTCAGCGCTGTCAGCGCGGTAAATGCCGACTCCGCCGAGGCGTACTGGCGGACTTTCGGCTCACCGCGCACCCAGATTTCCGCCACGTGGCTGAAGTCGGTGATGGCTTGGCCGCTGGCGGCATCAACGGCCTTGAGCGGCGCTTGCCCGTAACTGGACAGTTGCGCGCTGTAGTCCAGGTTCGAGGCCTTGAAGGCGGCGCGGATGTATTGGTCGTCGATGAAGGTGTTGAGATCCAGACCGCGATCAGCCTTTTTCAACAACTTGAGGGTATCGATGGCGGTGCCCACGGCCTGACGGTATTCCGGCTTCCAGCTCAGGTCGCGGGTCTGCACACCGAGAGGGCCATGGAACAGGTAATTGACCTCGGCATCGACCCCGGTGACCTTGGCGATCAACTCGCTATATTTCTCCGGCTCAGCCGTCAGCAGCTGGTTGGCTTCGATACTCGCCCGCAGGTAAGCGACGACGATCTCCGGGTACTTTTTCGCATAGGCCTGATCGACCAGTGCACCGTGGAAGGTCGGCGCGTTGGCCTGGGCACCGTCATAAATCTTGCGGGCGAAACCCCGGCTCGGAAACAGCTCGGCGAAGGGCACGAAGTCAGCGTGAGCATCGATCTTGCCGGCCTGCAACGCGGAGCCGGCGACTTCCGGCGGCTGGGCGATGATGTTCACGTCCTTGAGCGGGTCCCAGCCCTGGGCCGCGACGGCGCGCAGCAGCATGCCATGGGCGGTGGAAGCGAACGGCACGGAAATGGTCTTGCCCTTGAGCTCTGCCAGCGACTGCACGCCCGATGCGCTTGGCACCACGATGCCGTTGCCGCTGCCCTTGATGCTGCCCGACAGCACGCTGATGAACAGGCTGTGCTTGCCCGCCGTTTCGAACGCCACGCCGTTGAACGCGCCGGGGAAGTCAGCCATGGCGCCGAAGTCGAGTTTGCCGGCCACCATCTCGTTGGTCAGGGGGGCGCCACTGGTGAAGTTGTTCCACTGCACCTCGTACTGGGCGTCTTTGTAGGGGCCATCGTGGGGCAGGTATTTGTCCAGCAGCCCCAGTTCGCGAATCAACAATCCGCCGGCGGCGCAGTTGATGGTGGTGTCCTGGGTGCCGATGGCAATGCGGATGGTTTCGGCCGAAGCCGACAGGGTGAATGAAGCCAGTACCAGACCGGCCAAAGCTGCACGCAACATCATGAGTGTTTCCCCTCGAATCATTTATTGGATGTTCGTCTCCGCCACGATCAGGGCGTGGTGGGAAACGAGGGGTGTTGTGAATCAGGCGTCCGGTGGTGGCCGGATGGCTTTGAATATTATTTGAGCAGCCCACGATCCACTGTAGGAGTGAGCCTGCTCGCGATGGCGTCCTTTCAGTCAATGGAGATGTCGCCAGTGCTGGCTTCATCGCGAGCAGGCTCGCTCCTACATTGATTTGTGTTCAGCGCAGCAGGTACGGGATTTCGACTTTCACCGCGCCAGTCGGGCAGTCCTTTTCACAGGGCATGCAGTACCAGCATTCGTCGAACGCCATGTAGGCCTTTTGCGTGGCCGGGTTGATGGCCAGCAGGTCCATCGGGCAAACGTCGACGCACACGGTGCAGCCTTTGTGGGCGATGCATTTGTCCTCGTCGACAGTGACGGGGGCGTTGGAACGGAAGAAGATTTCATGGGCTTGATAGGCCATTTCACGGTCTCTCTCTTGGGTGATGCTCAGGCGGCATCCGCACCGACCCGCAGCCGGTCGTAGGCCTGCATCTCGTCGGCATCCAGCGGGATGATGTAAGGCTCGACGGCTTTCTTGAAGCTGCTCATCAAACCGTTTTCGTCTTTCTTCAGGTGGCAGTGGCAGAACCAGTCGCGGTCGTTGCGTTGTGGGTGATCGACGCGATGGTGGTAAAGCCCCCAGCGGCTTTCGGCGCGGAACAATGAAGCGCGGGCGGCCATTTCGGCGCAGTCGCGGATCATGCTGACTTCCATGGCGCGCATCAGTTCATGGGCGTTGTGGGCCTTGATCTGGTCGAGGTCGCGCTGGATGTCGCTGAAGCGTTGCAGGCCGATCTGCATCTTTTTCGTCACTTTCGGCGGTTGCAGGTAGTCGTTGACGAAGCGCCGCAGCTTGTATTCGACCTGGGCCGGCGGCAGGCCATGCTCGCGATCCAGCGGTGCATAGACCCGTTGCTTTTCGGTTTCGACCTGCGTGGCATCCAGCGCTGAAAACTCGCGCCCGGCGACAAAATCCGCCGCGTTGTGGCCGGCGAACCATCCATAGGTGAACGCACCGAGCATGTAGTTGTGCGGCACGGCGGCCATGTCACCGGCCGAGTACAGGCCTTTGACCGAGGTCTCGGCCTTCTCGTTGACCCACACCCCCGACGCCGAATGCCCGCTGCAAAAACCGATTTCCGAGATGTGCATCTCGACCATCTGCGTGCGGTAGTCGGTGCCGCGATTGGCGTGGAACTGGCCGCGACTCGGACGCTCGTTGCTGTGCAGGATCTCTTCGATGTTCTGGATGGTTTCCTCGGCCAGGTGATCGAGCTTGAGGAACACCGGACCATTGCCGCTTTCCAGTTCCTGATGGAACTCCCACATCATCTGCCCGCTCCAGTAGTCGCACTCGATGAAGCGCTCGCCCTTGTTGTTGGCGGTGTAGCCACCCAAGGGGCCGGTGACGTAGGCGCAGGCCGGACCGTTGTAATCCTTGATCAGCGGGTTGATCTGGAAGCATTCCAGGTTCGCCAGCTCGGCCCCGGCGTGGTAGGCCATCGAGTAGCCGTCGCCGGCATTGGTCGGGTTTTCGTAGGTGCCCATCAGGTAGCCCGAGGACGGCAACCCCAGGCGTCCGGCGGCACCGCAGGCGAGGATCACCGCCTTGGCCTTGATCACATGGAAGTCAGCGGTGCGGCAGTCGAAGCCCATCACGCCGTTGACCGCGCCCTCTTCGTCCGTCAGCAATCGGGTGCAGACCAGGCGATTGGTGATGCTCACCCGCGCACGTTTCAACTGCCGATAGAGGACTTTCTTGATGTCGTGCCCTTCCGGCATCGGCAACACGTAGGCGCCCATGTGGTGGACCTTCTTCACTGCGTAGTCGCCGGTTTCGTCCTTCTCGAATTTCACGCCCCAGCGGTCCAGTTGCTCGATCGTCTCGAAGCTGTGGGTGGCATAGGCGTACACCGCGGCCTGGTTGACGATGCCGTCATTGGCGATGGTGATTTCCTTGGTGTACTGCTCTGGCGTCGAATGGCCGGGAATGATCGCGTTGTTCAGGCCGTCCATGCCCATGCTGATCGCGCCGCTGCGCTTGACGTTGGCCTTGTCGATCAACAACACCCGCAGGTCGCGGTTGCGTTCCTTGGCCTTGATCGCCGCCATGGGGCCGGCGGTGCCGCCGCCAATGACAACGATGTCGTATTCCTGCTCCAGCGTGCTGCGCGTCATGCCTGCTCCCCTTTTTGCCGGTCGATCCGCAGGCGGTACTGGAAAGCATCGCCACGGTAGTAAAGGTGTTCGAAGTCCAGTGGCCAACCGTCGACATCGTGGGTCAGGCGTTCGATACGCATGATCGGCGAGCCGGGTTCGACGCTCAGCGCCCGAGTCAGGTCGCTGTCGGCCAGTACCGCATCGATGGCCAGGTCGGCATGCCCCAGGGTCAGGCCGCAGTCGTTTTCCAGGATCTGGAAAATGTCGCGGGTGACCAGGTCGGCTTTTTCAAGGCGTTCACCAATGGCCTTGGGCAGGTAAGTGATTTCCAGGGAAATCGGCTCGCGATTGATCAGGCGCACCCGTTTGATCTGCGCCACGACCTCGCCTTCAGCCACCTGCAAACGCTCGGCGACGAGTTTGTCAGCGGCAATGAATTTGAAGCTGCGCAGGCGGTTGATCACCTCATAGCCGCGACCGGTCATGGACTCGGCCAGGCCTTGCAGGGTGCTGACGTTCTGGAAGGTTTTCGGCTTGGCGACAAAAGTGCCCTTGCCGTGGATCTTGAAGATCAGCCCTTCCTTTTGCAGGTCACCCAAGGCCTGGCGCACGGTGATGCGGCTGACCTTGAACAACGTGCCAAGCTCGCTTTCGGAAGGCATCTGGCTGTCTTGCGGGTATTCGCCGTCGAGGATGCGGGCGCGCAGCACGTCACGCAGCTGGGTGTGCAACGGGACGCTGCTCAGGGATAGAACGTTATCGGTCATGGCGGATCACTTGTTATAACGAGTTATGACGTGATCTTAGAGAAGTCATGACAGACTTGAGAAATACCGAATGCGCATAAGGTTAGAAGTGCAACGCAATCCAAAACTGTAGGAGCGAGCCTGCTCGCGATGGCGGCGGGTCAGTCGATTTCAATGTTGAATGTGAAACCGCTATCGCGAGCAGGCTCGCTCCTACAGGGGATTTGTGTGATCTGAAGATTCAGTGCCGCTTGAGTATCCGGTCCATCACCCAATCGGTCTTCAGCGCCTGCTCGGCCACGGCCGGGTGCTGCGCTTCGCCACGAATATGCGCATTCATGCCCAATACGTGGTGCCACTGAATGTGGGCGTGATGCTCGATGTTCAGGCTGAGGTGCTCATCGGCGTGCAGCTCGATCGGGTGTTCATCGAACACTGAAAAGCTGATCCGGCCTTTGCTGCCAATCACTTCGACCCGGTCTTCGCGACGGTCTGCAACGAAGTTCCAGCAGCCCATCCCCAGTGCCCCGCTGGCAAACCGCCAAGTGGCGCTGACGGCATCTTCGGCCGCGTACAAACCGGCCTGCCGCGCGGTGAACCCGGCGACTTCGACGATATCGCCGAACAGGTACTGAAACAGGTCCAGGCCATGGCTGGCCAGATCGGCGAAGTAGCCACCACCGGCAATCGCAGGATCGGTGCGCCAGTTATCGCTGCCGTTTTGATCCGCTGCCGACGGGGCTTTGGTGAGGGTCCAGCTCAAGTGCCGGACCTCGCCGATCCGCCCGTCCTCCAGCCACTGCCGCACTTGCCGGAAGCGTGGCAGCGAACGTCGGTAATAGGACACGAACAGATGCAGCCCGGCATCGGCAAACACCTGCTGCATTTCACGGCTTTGCCCGGCATTCAGCGCCATCGGTTTTTCCACGCAGCAATGCTTGCCGGCGGCGGCCACCTGCAAGGCATAGGCGTGATGGCTGTCGGGCGGCGTGGCGATGTACACCGCGTCGACTTCGGGATCGTTGATCAGCGCCTGCGCATCGGTGTAGACCCGCACGATGCCGTGGCGCTCGGCGTAGTCGGTGACGGCTTCAAGGCGCCGGCCCATCACCGCCACCAACGCCGATCCGGGCGTCTTGTAGAAGGCCGGCGCGCTTTTGCGTTCAGCGACGCTGCCACAACCGATCATGCCCCAGCGCACCACATTCATAGGTTTTCCTTGCTGCTTAGCCGACACGCAATGCGCGCAGGTCCAGTCGACCGTCCTTGAGCGGCGGGCACCAGTAGTAACCACCGGTGATCGGACGGCTGATGCGGTACAGACCGTCGGTGATGCCGTCTTCCAGGCCACTCATGCGGCGCAGTTGGGCTTCGAAGGCATCGAGGGAAAAACCGAAGGCCAGGAACATCAGGCCGGCGCGGTCGCCTTCGATCCACGGCATCGAACGGCGCACCACGAAGGCCTCGGGCGCAAAGCTTTCCTGGGCGGTGCGTTTGACGTGGGCGGAAACCGGCGCGTCGTCAATCTCTTCGTTATCGCTCAAGCGGCGGCCCATGATGTTGTCTTTTTCATCCGCCGACAGCCCATGGAATCCTTTCAAGTCATGCTGCCACTGCTGGATCGCGGCGAAGCTGCCCCCGACCAGACCGTCCGCGCCCTCACCCACCAGGGCGGCGGCCACGGCGGCTGCGTCGTGGGGGTTCTCGGTGCCGTCTTCGTAGCCGGTCAGGTCATGGCCGCTCATGTGGCGGAAGGTTTCGTTCATCTGTACCAGGCGTAACGCCGGGGCCAGTGCCGCGGTGATGGCGTTGCTGCGGTTGAGCAACTCACCACGGTCTTCACCGTGCAACCAGCACCAGAGCGCGTGCTGGGTAGACGGGTTGTCGACGCCGACACCAGTCAGTGCCGGGAAAGTGCGCAGGCCTTCGATCTGCCCCTCCAGTGCCTTGACCAGGGATTCGCCGAAGCCGACGACCGCCGATTTCCCGTCCACCCGTTGCATCAAGTTGTCGAGTGCAGCCGGCAATGCTTCGGCGGATTCGAGGGCGAAGAACATATGGCGGGCTTGAGGCGGAACGGGGGTGGCGAGAATGCCCGGCTGGTAATGGCTCATATGAACTCCTTGAAAAAGAGCATAGAGTTTAACCGGAGTACGAGGGTTTGTGTGCCGTCAGAGACCACAGAAGCCGCTCGCCACAAAAGATCAAACCGCGCTGGGGCTTTCGTTGCGGAACGCACTCGGGCTCATGCCGGTCCAGCGCTTGAACGCCCGGCGGAAGCTGCGCACGTCGCTGTAGCCGACCTCTTCGGTGATACGTTCGATGGACATGTCCGGGTTGGCCAACAGGCTCATGGTGCGGGCCTGACGCACTTGCTCCAGCAGCGTTTCGAAGGTCAGCGCGTGTTCGGTGAGGCGGCGGCGCAAGGTGCGGCTGCTCATGTTCAGGTCGCCGGCGATTTTCTCGATGTGGCTGCCCTCGGTCAGGTCCCGGGCAATCGCCCGCTCCACGGCCTGGATCAGATCCATTTTCTGGTGCACCTGCGCGGCTTCCAGTTCGAGCAGTTTCACGGCCTGACGCAGGGCCAGGGAGTGGTGATTGGGCAGGTGAACGCCCAGCCAATGCGCCTCGATCACCATGCGGTTTTGCAGGCAACCGAAACGCACGTCCGCCCCCAGCAGGCGCGAATATTCGCCGAGATAGTCCGGCGCGGCATGCATGAACTCCACGGCCATCGGCTTGAAATCCGCCCCGACCAGCGCCCGGCCGTACACCAGCAGGCTGGCGAAAAACTCCTCGACCGCGAACAACTGCACGTCGGCGAACGGCAAGCGGCATTCAACGTCGACAAACACCCGATCCCCCGCCTCCTCCACACTCGACACGACAATGCCGCCAGAGGTGTGTTGATGGCGAATGCCCAGCTCGAACGCATCGCGCAGGGTCTTGCACAGCGACAACACATGCCCCAACAACCCCAGCGTACCGAGCACATTCTGCGCGCCGACCCACAAGCCCAGCCCCTGATTGGGCAAAGCCTTGAGCGCGCGCTGAATCATCGCCACGGCCTGGCGATAGGAAATACGCTGCGCCGGGTCCTGCAGGTCTTCAAAGGTAAACCCCAACCCTCGGCACAGGCTCTGTGGGTGGATGCCTTTTTGCTCGGCGACTTCGGCCAGGGTCTGCAGGAGAAACGGCGACACCAGCGCCAGTTCAAAGGTGGGATCGGTCACTTTCATTTGCATGGGGCCATACATTCCGGGTCGAGCTGCATTCTTATTTTTGTAACCGGTTATGTCGAAGGAAGTTAGCACAGGGTTCGACGGCTGTCCGCAGAAGTCCCCCTAAATGGCCGCCAATACCCTGCCTTGCAGGGCGCAGACAGCTTATTTCTATGTTGCGGCCCTCGTATGGATGCCGGACAGCCCGCTAACAATAATAATGAGTACACCCATGATCCCGACCCGCACGACACTTCCCCTGATGGTCATTGGCCTGGCCGGCGTCTGTGCCCTGCAACCGGCGCTGGCCACCGAGGCTGGCGTGGACAACATCGGCACCGGCACCGACGGCTTTTTCATGTTGCCGCTTTCGCCCGACAGCCTTCCGGAGAACATGGTTGCGTTCAACCTCTACTACAACCACTACAAAGCCACGAAGCTCAACATCAGCTCCCTCGGCGGCAAGGTGCCGAACGTCGAGATCGAGTCCACGGCGGTCATTCCGCGCCTGGACTACCTCAGCCCGGTGCGAGTGTTTGGCGGCCGGCTGGCGGGCTATATCGCGCAGCCCTGGCTCAAGCAGGAGGTCTCGGTGTTCGGCTTGCCGCAGGACACCCGTGAAGGCATGGGTGACACAACGTTTGCGCCGATCATTCTCTGGGACATGGGCCCAGACCTGACCCTCGGCGCCGCCATTGAAGTCACCGTGCCGACCGGCGAATACAGCGTCGATCGCCTGGCCAACACCAGCAACAATTTTTACACCTACAAACCCTTGTTCTCCTTCACCTGGCTGCCGACGGACAGAACCGAGGTGTCGATGAAGACCACCTACAGTTTCAACGGGAAAAACAAGGACACCGATTACAAGTCGGGGCAGATTTTCCACTTCGATTACTCGGCCAGTTTCAAGATCACCGACAACCTGATGCTCGGTTTGAACGGCTACTACCTCAAGCAAACCACCGACGACAAACAATTCGGCCACACCGTGCAGTTCAATGGCCAGGACGTGAACGACGGGGTGCGCGGCCAGGTGTTTGCCATTGGCCCGGCGCTGCACTGGACCTTTCTCGAATACGCCAGCGCGGAGATTCGCTGGGCCAAGGAGTTCGACGTGGAAAACCGGCCTGAAGGGGAAATGCTTTGGGCGAAGGTCAGTATTCCCTATGCGTTTTGACTGAGCTGACGCTATCGCGAGCAGGCTCACTCCCACATTGGAATGCATTCCTAATGTAGGAGTGAGCCTGCTCGCGATAGCGGTTTAACAGACTCAGAATCTTCTTCAGGAATACACAGGCCAGCTCTCCACAATCTTCCCACCCCGAACCGCCAGCAAATCCCCGAACTGCAACAACACCGACTCGGTCTGGATTGGCCGCAAGAACACCTGGTCCTCTACCGTCAGCCCCACCGCCGCCGAACCATTGACCATTTCCTGGTTCGAGCTGCGGCCATACACGCCATTGCTCTGCAACCCCGCTGGCGATTCGAACTCCGCCATCCAGTTACCGCCATAAATGAAATACGTCTCGCGCTGATTGGTGTCCCACCAGGAAAACAGCCTGGACTTTTCATCCAGCGCCGGAATATTCACCTCCCCGGTGCTTTTCAACACCGGCGTGGCGATATAAGCGGCCGGCACATGCTCCGCCAGAGACGGCAAATCATAGTGAGTGGGCTTGAGCATCGCCGTCCCCACCGACACTTCGCTGCTCAGTTGTTCATGCTCATGCATGCGATAGCTCGGGCTCCCGGCCGTGTTGAGGGTCAACCCTTCGCGCCACAAACCGGGGTATTGCTGACGGGTGAAATCGACGCAGCGGTGATAAATCACCATCACCTTGGCGAACAGTTCCTCGGGCGAGCCCAGAATCCCCGGCACACCCATGCCCACGAACGGGTCGTAGCCCATGAACCCGGCGAATTCCAGGTGCTGCGGGTGCTGGCTGATCAGCGCCAGCATCTGCCCGAGTACGCCAAGGTCGCTGACGCCACCGCGATGCAGCCCGACATCCAGTTCGATGTTCACCCGTATTCGCGTGCCCAGCCCCTGCGCCAGGGCGAGGTATTGCTGCATTCGCTGTGGTGTATCGAGCAGCCATTGCAATTGCCTGGAAGGGTCAAAAGGCCCCTTGTGCGATTGATAGAACAGCTCGGCTGACCGCACCGGCAGCGGCTTGCCCAACAGAATGTCGGCCTCGGCAAACTGCACGGCGTCATGATTGAGAAAGGGTTGGTGAAACGACATCAGCCGTCGGGTGCCGGCGCGCTGGGCGATGTAGGCCAGGAGCCCCGGTGCCGGCAGTGATTTTTCCACCAGGCGCAGGTGCTTGCCGGCGCGCTTGACCGATTGCATCACCACATCGATGTTGTGATCCAGCCGATCAAGGTCGATCAGCATCACCGGTCGCATCGGCCCGTGGTCCTTGAGTTCGCGGTTCAGCGTACGGAAGTAATCGCTGTACGGCGCGCCTCGGTCACCCGGCCGCAGCCACGCCCCGACACCCACCAACAAGGCGCCGACGCCTGCGCTGCCAAGCAAGAAATTGCGGCGATTGACGGCCATCAGTTCACCCCCAGAATGGAAGACAGATGCGCGTTGAGAAATTTGCCGCTGGGGTCGAGCGCCTGCCGCACCTGGCTGAATTCCTGCCAGCGCGGGTACAGCGGCCGCAGGTTTTTCGCGTTCAGCGTGTGCAACTTGCCCCAGTGGGGCCGGCCGTTGTACTTCCAGAAAATCGGCTCGATGGCGGCGAAGAAATTGTGATGATCCATCTGGTAATGCTGGTGCACCGAAATCGAACAGCTGTCGCGGCCTTCGAACATGCTCAGGGGGATGTCGTCGGCCTTGACGTACCGGTATTCAATAGGAAACCAGGTGCGCAGGTCCTTGTCCTGGATCAGTTTGAGGATCTCGCGCAAACAGGCCGGGCCGTATTCGGCCGGTACGGAATATTCCATTTCGTTGAAACGCACCGTGCGCACGTTGGCGTAGATGTCGAACGAGTCGCCCACCCGATCATCGAAACTGGCCAGGTGGCGCAGGCTGTTGAGCAGGGTGCGGCGCAGGTCCGGGAAGTCGCTGGC
Source organism: Pseudomonas sp. ACN8 (assembly GCF_002303925.1). GTDB lineage: Bacteria > Pseudomonadota > Gammaproteobacteria > Pseudomonadales > Pseudomonadaceae > Aquipseudomonas. Next base: position 179,205 of record NZ_MRCS01000001.1, on the reverse strand, counting down.
GTATTTGTCGATTTTCTCGATCAGCGTGACGAATTCGTTGCCGCCCTCCTCATCCGCCGGCACCGGCGGTGTGGCCGGGTCGGTGGTTTCGTTCAGGGCGATCGACAAGGCGTAGTCGGAATGGGTCACCACGAGCATTTCCCAGTGCTGGTTTTCCCGGGTGTTCTTGTCCAGGTCTTCCAGCAGCTCTTCGGTTTTAGCGATCCATTGGCGCTCCCGCAGGCGATAGGCCGGGCGATTTTGCAGACGAATTTTCGTGGCCACCCCGAGCGCGCCGAGCGATACCCGGGCGGCGTTGAACACTTCAGGATGACGCGTGCTGTCGCAGTCCACTACCTCGCCGCTGGCGGTCACCAACTGCATGCCGCAGACATGCGCCGAACAGGATTGAAAGTGCTTGCCAGTACCGTGGGTCGAGGTCGAGATCGCGCCCGCCAGGGTCTGGTAATCGATGTCGGCCATGTTCTGCAGGGCCTGGCCGATGTCCTTGAGCGGCGTGCCCATGCGCGACATCGGCGTGCCGGCGGCGAACTCGGCCTGCAGGGTTTGCGCATCGTGATCGAGCAAACCTGTGAAATAGCTCAGCGACAGCAAGGTACCGTCGGTGGGCACCAGCGCACTGAAGGAATGCGCCGAGCCCACCGGCCGAATCTTGCCGGGGGCTTGGCGCACCACGTGTGTCAACTCATCCAGGTTCTTGGGCGCCAGCCGCGCCGCCGGCAGGCAACTCTGGCCGCCCGACCAATTGCGCCAGGGAATCAGGCGCGGTGCGCGCAGCAGCTCGGCCAGTGCCGGTGTTGAGCCGAGCGCGGTAAAGGCGCCGATGACGCTCGCCCGTTGCAACAACTGACGCCGTGTCAGGTCCATCGTCATGAATCGCACCTTGCCGTTCTTGTCATTGGATGGGCTGGCCGGACATAAAGGCAATCAGCGCCAGGAACTGTTCTTGCGAACACTGCATGCACATGCCCATCGGCGGCATGCCGTTGTAACCGTTGATCGCGTGGTCGAGCAGCGTGTCGGCGCCCTGCAATACCCGTGGTTGCCAGGCCTTGATGTCGCCGGTCAGCGGCGCCCCGGCCGCCGGGTTGGCATGGCAAAGCTTGCAGCTGTTGTCGTAGACCTGCGCCAGCTCGGCGTCGGCGGGCCTCGCGGTGCCTGCTTCGCTGCGGGTCGGCGGGTTGTCCGGCGCTTCGCCGCACCCCGCCAGCAACGCCGCAAAGACGCACCCCACCAAGGCCAAACAAAGGCTAGGCTTTTCAGTTAATCGGCATGCCCGCATGGCTGTTCTCTCATTGGCTGCCCGGCCAGTCGGGCACAGCCTTTTTTGTTGTGATCAAGGAGAGTCAACATTAAGGCACCCCGCGCGGGCGGGTTGAGGGCATTGGGGGCCAACAAGGGGAGCTTCTGAGGCCATGACGCAAGGCCCGATAAATCCCCGAACACCACGCTGTGCGGAAAAACGCTGAGATGAGTCATGACAAGCGTTGCCGAGGTCTGCTAAAACGATTCATCAGTGCATCACCCAATCCAGAGGGGTAGCGACATGACCACAGCCAATATTCTCCAGAACCTGTTCCCAAGCCCCGCCGAGATCCCGGAAAAGTACCGCCTCGGCGGCCAGACCGAGCAGCGCGAGTACCTGGTCGATGGCGAACTCAGAACCTGGAACGGGCCGCTGGCCCAGGTCCGCAGCCCGGTGTACGTGGCAGGCCCGAATGGCGATGAGCAGGTGATCCTCGGCAGCACGCCGCTGCTGGATGCCGACACCGCCTTGACCGCCCTCGACGCCGCGGTCCGTGCCTACGACCGCGGCCAGGGCCTGTGGCCGACCATGCGCGTGGCCGAACGCATCCAGCACGTCGAAACCTTCCTGGGGCGCATGCGCGAGCAGCGCGACGCCGTGGTCAAGTTGCTGATGTGGGAAATCGGCAAGAACCTCAAGGACTCGGAAAAGGAATTCGACCGTACCTGCGACTACATCGTCGACACCATCAACGCGCTGAAGGAACTCGACCGCCGCTCCAGCCGTTTCGAACTGGAACAGGACACCCTCGGCCAGATCCGTCGCGTGCCGATGGGCGTGGCCCTGTGCATGGGGCCATACAACTATCCGTTGAACGAAACCTTCACCACGCTGATCCCGGCGCTGATCATGGGCAATACCGTGGTGTTCAAACCGGCCAAGCTCGGCGTGCTGCTGATTCGCCCGCTGCTGGAAGCCTTCCGCGACAGCTTTCCGACCGGAGTGATCAACGTCATCTACGGCAGCGGCCGCGAGACGGTCAGTGCGTTGATGGCCAGCGGCAAGATCGACATCTTTGCCTTCATTGGCACCAACAAGGCCGCCAGTGACCTGAAAAAACTCCATCCGAGACCCCACCGCTTGCGCGCGGCGCTGGGCCTGGATGCGAAAAACCCTGGGATAGTCCTGCCGGAAGTGGATCTGGACAATGCGGTCAGTGAAGCGGTGACCGGTTCGCTGTCGTTCAATGGCCAGCGCTGCACCGCGCTGAAGATCCTGTTTGTCCACGAAGACGTGGTCGAGTCCTTCATCGACAAATTCAACGCCAGGCTCGCCAACCTCAAACCCGGCATGCCCTGGGAAAGCGGCGTAGCCCTGACACCACTGCCCGAATCGAGCAAGGTCGACTATCTGCATTCTCTGGTGGCGGATGCTGAAAGCAAAGGCGCCAAAGTGGTCAATCCCAACGGTGGCGAGGCTCGTGCGTCGTTCTTCTACCCGGCGGTGCTGTACCCGGTCACGCCGCAGATGCGCGTTTATCAGGAAGAACAGTTCGGCCCGGTCATCCCCATCGTGCCGTACCGTCATCTGGATACCGTGATCGACTACGTGCTGGAGTCGGACTTCGGCCAGCAATTGAGCATCTTCGGCACCAACCCGGTGGCGGTCGGCCGGCTGGTGGACACCTTCGCCAATCAGGTCGGGCGCATCAACCTCAATGCCCAGTGCCAGCGCGGCCCGGACACCTATCCCTTCAATGGTCGCAAGAACTCGGCCGAAGGCACCTTGTCGGTCCATGACGCACTGCGGGTGTTTTCGATCCGCACATTGGTGGCCACCAAATTCCAGGAGACCAACAAGGACCTGATCAGCGAGATCATCAGCGGCCGCAGTTCGAGCTTCCTGACCACCGACTACATCTTCTGAGTCATTGGACGGTCAGGCCATTACCGCCGACGAACATCGCCGGAACATCTGACGCCCCTGGGTGACGCTCAGGGCGTCACCGTGCGCCGAAACCTCATTGACCAGCCTTGTTGCATGCCGGCAGCCGCCAGCAAAATCGCCGCGACGCCAATCCATTGCAGCGGCTCCAGGCGATGGCCGAAAGCAAACCAGTCGACGAAAATCGCCGCAATCGGGTAGATGAAGGACAGCGCCCCCGTCAGCGCAGTCGGCAGTTTTTGAATCGCGCCGTACAGCAACACGTACATCACACCGGTGTGCACCATGCCCAGCGTCACCAGGCTGGCCCACGCACTCGGTGCCTGCGGCAATACCGAAAGATTCGCAAATGGCGCGAGCAACAACACGCCCGTGCCGACCTGGATCAGCGCGATCAAATGCGGCGGGGTTCCCGTCAGGCGCTTGATGATCAGAGCGGCAATCGCATAGAGAAACGCCGCGCCCAAGGCCAAGGCAATGCCCACCAGGTAATCGCTGCCGCTCTCGCCCTGGCTGCCATGGGCGCTGACAATCGCCAGCATCCCGAGAAACGACACGCCCAGCCAGGTCAGTTTCTGCGCGGTGATCTTTTCGTTGAGGAACAGCGCCGCCAGCCCGACCAGCATGAACGGCTGGACGTTATAGACGGCGGTGCCGATGGCAATCGATGCCCGGGAATAGGACGCGAACAACAGCACCCAGTTGCCGACAATCGCCACACCGCTGAGCACAGCCAGCAGGAACGTGGTGCGGGTCAGAATGCCGGGGCGCAGAAAGCCAAAGGCCGCGCAAATCAGCAGCAAGGTGCCGGCACCGAACAGGCAGCGCCAGAACACCACATCCAGCACCGGTTGCCCGGACACCAGCACGAACCAGCCGATGGTGCCGGAAATCAACATGGCGGCCGTCATTTCGAACGAACCGCGGCGTAGGGTTTTGTCCATCATCAGACTCCTGTGTTTGTGGCCAAAGTATGCCAATGCACCCTGGCGCTACTCCAGAGCAAAAAGCAGGCTAAACTCGGAATCTACCTTTTTTATCAAGGCTGTTTCGGAAAAACGCCTAACAGAGGATTTCGCCATGACCGATGACATCGACCAAGTGCTGATCACGGCGCTGATGGAAGACTCGCGACGTTCGCTCAAGGCCCTGGCGCAGATCAGCGGCCTGTCCTCCCCCAGTGTTGCCGAGCGTCTGCGCCGTCTGGAAGAACGCGGCGTGCTCAAGGGCTACACCGTAGAAATCGACCCGAAATGCTTTGGTTATCAACTCCAGGCCATCGTGCGCATTCGCCCGTTGCCGGGGCAATTGCAGGAAGTGGAACGGCAAATCATGGCCATTCCCGAATTCACCGAGTGCGACAAGGTGACCGGCGACGACTGTTTCATTGCGCGCCTGCATGTGCGCTCGATGGAACAACTGGACACTCTGCTCGACCGCCTCAACACCCACGCTGAAACCAATACGGCAATCGTCAAGAAAACCCCGGTCAAGCGCCGGTTGCCGCCCATGGCGTGAGTGATATTTGTTTCAGACTGAAGTAGATTGATGGTTTCCGGCGAAGGATTGACGGCATGAAAACTCAGGCAATGCTACTCGTGGCAATGATGCTAGCGGGTTGCGGCACGATTCAGACGGTCGTACGCAGTGACGAAGCGGCCGCAAAAAGCCTCAAGGACCACAAGAGTTATTGCGGCGCGGTACCACGAATCTACAGCGGCGTGACCTACGATTTCTGCTACCTGAACGCGGCCCTCGAAGACGGTCGGGATGCGCAGGTACATGGCCCCGCCCCCGCTATCGTGCTGCTCGACGTGGTCGTGTCCGGGGCGATGGATACCTTGCTGCTGCCCTACACCATCTACCGCCAGCAAGCCGACGGCAGCATTGTCATTGCAGAGTGAGCCTGAATTTCAGGTAAAAAAAACCCGCCTGAGCGGGTTTTTTACTTCAAGGCCAACGATTAATCGTCGCGGCCCATGATGCCGAACAGCTGCAACAGGCTGACGAACAGGTTGTAGATCGATACATACAGGCTGATGGTCGCCATGATGTAGTTACGCTCGCCGCCATGAATGATGGCGCTGGTCTGGAACAGGATGCAGACCGAGGAGAACAGCACGAAACCTGCGCTGATCGCCAGTTGCAGGCCGCTGATCTGGAAGAACAGGCTCGCCAGCGTTGCACCCAGCAGCACGAAGAAACCTGCCGTGATGAAACCGCCGAGGAAGCTCATGTCCTTGCGGGTAATCAGCACATACGCCGACAGACCGCCGAACACCAGCGCCGTCATCGCGAACGCCGAGCTGACCACTTCAGCGCCGCCCTGCATTCCCAGGTAACGGTTGAGGATCGGGCCAAGCAGGAACCCCATGAAACCGGTCAGGGCAAATGCCGACACCAGGCCCCAGGCCGAATCGCGGAGTTTGTTGGTGAGGAAGAAAAGACCATAGAAGCCGATCAGCACCACGAAAATGTTCGGGTAGCCAACATGCATCTGCTGGGCAACGTAGGCTGTCACACCGCTGAAAGCCAGGGTCAGGGCGAGCAAGCCGTATGTGTTGCGCAGGACGCGGCTAACCTCTAGCTGCTCAGCCTGCACGCTGTTATTAACTGCGTAATCCTGTTCGCGCATGGCGACACTCCTGTTGGTTTGAAACGTTCAGTCGCAAAGATCATAACAGACGCCCTGTAACAAGCTATGCAGAGAGTTTGACAGTGTGTTTCATTCAGGTATTATGGCGCCCGCAACGCAAACGGAGGTGTGGCCGAGTGGTTTAAGGCAACGGTCTTGAAAACCGTCGACTGTAACAGGTCCATGAGTTCGAATCCCATCGCCTCCGCCATCTTTATACGACAAAGCCCTGATTATTCAGGGCTTTGTCGTTTCCGGGGTTTGGCGGCCGAATGGGCCGGTTTCGCGAAGCCAAACCCTGTCCTGCTCCCTTCCCTGCATAAGATCGCTTGTCCTTTCGCCCACAGAGGCGAGTGCGACGACGAGATGTGCCACACCCTCGAAGGCACCATGCGCCTCGCCTGGAAACGCCGGCAGCCCGTACGTCAACACAAGTTCCAAGGCCGGTTACAAGGGGTATAACTATCAGAACAAAAGGCGGGGCACCCAGAACAGGCCCTCCAAAGGTAGCGCCCGGGCCAGGCACCCCAGGCCTGATCGGCGCCTGCGGCGCGGAGCGATGTGATGAGATCCAGAGCATGGCGATGGGCTCGCAAGAGCCTTCTTGGCTGCATCGAGCTGGCCTTGCTGGTCGCTCCACTGTGCGCCAGCGCCACGTTCAAGTGCCAGGCCAGGGACGAAGCCATCAGCTACACCAGCCAAGCCATCGCCAGCGCCCGCTGCACTCGCCTGAATGGCATGACGGGCGCAGGTAGAGGCGCCAAGGCAACGGCCACGCCACGGGTTGTACGGGACAACGACTCAGGCGCAGTGCGGATTCGGGTGTTCACCTTCATCCACAAGGGTATTCGTCAATTTGTGAGCCGACGCCCCGTCGGGATCTCCGCACGGGTCGATGTCCTTGAGCTCTATTACATCAAGGGCTGCTATCTGTGCATGGCGCCGAAGGATTTCAAGGTCGCCTCACTGCGCCTGGACACCCATGCCTATCGGCAGGAGATCGAAGCCGCTTCGGGTCATTATGGTGTCGACAGGGCGCTGGTCCGCGCAGTGATACATGCCGAATCGGCGTTTCGCCCCAACGCCATTTCCGAAGCCGGCGCCCAGGGGCTGATGCAGTTGATGCCCGCCACCGCCGAGCGCTTCGCCGTGGACGATCCGTTCGACGCACGACAGAACATTCGTGGCGGCGTGCGCTACCTGGCCTGGCTGCTCAAGCGCTTCAACGGCAACCAGGTGCTGGCGTTGGCAGGCTACAACGCGGGCGAAGCGTCCGTGGTCGAGTACAACGGGGTGCCTCCCTACGCCGAGACGCAATCCTACGTCACCCTCGTGCAGTCCTTGACCGAACGCTATCGCAACCATCGCGAGTACCGTAGGGCGCATAACCTGGAACAGGTAATACGCCGGGCGGGGAATGGCTCAACCGAACTTCCACGCTCACCGGTCGCTATCGACCCCTAGCGACCCTCCGTGAGGCCAATAACGGTCAGTCGTGACGCTGTCTTCGCCGCGTCTCTAAAACACAACATTGTCGCTGGCGAGATGACGTAAACCAGCGGCATGCGCCTTTTAGACTCAGAGCCTGACAAAGTGAATCAATATCTCCAGAAAACGGGAGTGACGAGCACCAACACTGTCAGGATTTCCAGCCTTCCCAGAAGCATTCCAACGGTCAGTAGCCATTTGGCAGCATCCGGTAATGATGAGAAATTACCGGCCGGCCCAATGATCGTGCCAAGCCCCGGCCCGACGTTACACACCGCAGTAGCGGCACCGCTCAACGCTGTTGTCCAGTCAAGCCCGATGAGAGCCAGGCCCAAGGCGATGGCCGCGATGGTGATGGTGAAGAAAAACGAAAAGGTCAAAAGCGAGCGCACGATCTCCTCGTCAATGGGATGACCGTTGTACTTCTTCTGAATGACGGCTCGAGGATGGATCAACTGCTTCAAACTACTGACCAGTAGAGCGGCAGCCACCTGAAAACGGAAGATTTTCAGACCGCCTGCAGTGGAGCCGGAACATCCACCCACGAAGGTCAAATAGAAAAACAGCAAGACAGCGAAGCTGCCCCACAAGGTGTAGTCACCCACCGCAATTCCGGTGGTCGTAACGACCGAGGTCACATTGACCGCCACGATACGAAACGCATCCCACCATCCGTAATCGCTGTGAAAGCACAGCCAGGTACCCACGGCCAGCGATGTGACGAGCAAGAATCCAATGAATCCACGTACCTGGTGATCCTTGATCAGCGCACGCCGATTGCCCCGCAATGTCGCGACGTACAAGGTGAACGGCAGGCTGCCCAGAATCATGATGGCCACTGCCACCCAGTGAATCGCGGGTTGCGTCCAATGCCCAAGTGAGGCGTCCGATGTTGAGAACCCACCGGTAGAGATCAACGACATTGCATGGTTGACTGCCTCAAATGGCGTCATCCCAGCGAGCCAGAGCACCAGAGCGCCGATGCCGGTAAGCCCCAGATAGAGCAAAAGAATGTACTTGGCGGCCACATGGGAACGTGGCGTCACTTTCTCCGACCAGTCTGAGGACTCTGTCTGGAACAGACGCATGCCGCCTACTCGCAACAGTGGAAGGATCGCCACAGCCATGCCGATAAAACCGATACCTCCCACAGCATGGAGCGCCATATCAACAAGCCGGGAGATGCGCTATCCAGACCGGTGAGTACGGTCGAGCCCGTGGTTGTGATGCCAGACATCGTTTCAAAAAATGCGTCGGTGTAGCTGATATGGCTGATGAACACCATTGGCAACGCTGCGAAGGTGCACACAACCACCCAACTGCCAGTCGTCAGCAGGTACATATCCCTGGGGCGAAGCTGGGCAGCATCCGGGCGCCCCCGCACAATCAACAACAAGCCACAGATGAAGGTAATCAAACTCGACCAGAGAAAGGCCGACAGATCGTCGCTACGCTCATAGGCCACCAGTGTGATCATGGGAATAGCCATGCTTATGGCCAGCGTGATCAGAAAAATGCCCAGGATGAAGCCGATAAGTCGAATTGCTGCGAGGGACATAACAGAGCCTTCCAGATTAGCACCGGGCAGTATTGGATACTCAACCACAAGGCCCCGTAAATTTTACGTAAAAATTTCTACTGGCAGCCTGATTTTCTACCTCGCGGTCATTGACTACCGTTTAACTGAAATCCGGGCCGCGCAGTTGGATGTTTCTTCGCGCACGCCGGCTTGAGTATGGACATTCAGGCTGCTGCCATTAATTCCATTGGTTATGTGGGTGAGGAGCATTCGTTCTATGGCGCGCGGCATGGGTGGCTAATCTACGGAGGTTGAGGGGGGCCATCGTCAGGAGGGTGCAACCATATGGACGCAAATCCGATCGAAACCGACTACCTGATCATCGGGGCTGGCGCGACGGCCATGGCCTTCGTCGATACGCTACTCAAGGAAACGAATGCACACATCGTGATGGTGGATCGACACGGTCGACCTGGCGGGCACTGGAATGATGCCTACCCCTTTGTCCGATTGCACCAGCCCTCGGCCTTCTATGGCGTCAACTCACGGGAACTGGGCAGCGGCACGAAGGACACGACGGAACTGAACGAGGGTTTGTATGAGCTGGCCTCCGGCGCCGAGGTGGTGAGCTATTTCGACCAGGTGATGAATCAGCAGTTTCTGCCATCAGGTCGAGTCCGTTACTTCCCCATGTGCAACTACACCGGCGACCGCATTGACGACCACCGGTTTACCTCGCTCGTCAGCGGCGAAAACCATCAGGTCCGGGTGTACAAAAAGGTGGTGGACGCCACCCATGCCCAGACAGCCGTGCCCTCGACCCACCCGCCCAGGTACAGGGTGGAGCCCGGCGTGCAATGCGTGCCACTGAACGACTTGCCGGAAATCCGGCACCCCTACTCCAGTTACGTAGTGGTGGGATCGGGCAAGACCGGGATCGACGCCTGCCTGTGGTTGCTGCAAAACGGTGTTGCGCCTGCAACAATCTGCTGGATCATGCCAAACGATCCGTGGCTGATCGACCGGGCCAACATGCAACCCGGCCTCGACAGCTTCGAACGAACAATCGGCGGCCTCACGGCACAGTTCGAGGCCATCGCAGCCGCAGACTCGATCCCGGACCTGTTCTCCAGGCTTGAGGCAGCGGGTCAGCTCTTGCGCATGGATACGTCCGTCGAACCCACTGCTTACCGCTGCGCCACCGTCACTCAAGCGGAATTACGCGAGCTGCGACGCATCGACAACATTGTGCGCCTGGGGAGAGTGCGCGTTATCGAGCCAATGCGCATCGTGCTCGAGCAAGGCAGCATCGCCACGAGCCCAAATGCTCTGCACATTGATTGCAGCGCCAGTGCCATCCCGACACTCCCTGACATGAAGGTGTTCGACGGCGGCAAGATCAACCTGTTGATGGTAAGCAGCTGCCAACCCGTGTTCAGCGCGGCCTTGATCGCCTATGTGGAAAGCCACATGGTCGACCCGGCACAAATGAACTCGCTGTGCATGATGGTCCCCCCGCCTCACGTCCCCACGGACTGGATCAGAATCTGGGCGGTCTACCTGGGTAACCAACTACGCTGGGGAAGACATGAAGGTTTGACCCGCTGGATCAAGCAGTCGCGTTTGTACTTTATGACGGCGGTGGTCAGGGGCTTGCAAGAAACCGACACCGAGAAACTGGCACAGCTGCATCGGCTCTCTGTCAGCAGGCAGCAGGCTCAGGCGAGTTTGCCACGGTTGCTGGGGTCCATCGCTTGAATCTCAGGAAGCGCATATGAACGAGCCACACCTCGAACTGCTCGACATCAATGGCATCCGCATGCAGATAGCAACGCAAGGTGGCGGCCCGCTGGTCTTGCTATGCCACGGTTTTCCGGAGCTGTGGTACTCGTGGCGCAACCAGCTTGCTGCGCTGGCGGCCGCCGGCTACAGAGCGGTAGCGCCCGACATGCGCGGCTATGGCGGCACGGATGCGCCAGCCGAGCCCGACGCCTACACCACGCTCCACCTGGTCGGCGACATGGTCGAGTTGGTCAACGCACTCGGCGAACAGCAAGCCGTGATCGTCGGCCATGACTGGGGCGCGCAGGTGGCCTGGAGCGCGGCAATGATGCGACCCGATCTGTTCCGCGCAGTGGTCGGCATGAGCGTTCCCTTCTCGCCACCGGCGCGCGTTGATCTCCTAAGCGCGCTGGCCTCGCGGGGTATCAGCGACTTCTACATCCAGTATTTCCAGACGCCGGGCGTGGCCGAGGCCGAGCTGGAAAGGGACGTCGAGTCGTCGATCCGGCGCATCTACTTCAGTGGCTCGGGTGACGGCCCCGATTGGCCGGTGTTCGGCCGGCTGCAGCCGGGCCAGGGTTTCCTGGGCGCGATGATCGAGCCCGAAACCCTGCCAGACTGGCTAAGCCTCGAGGATATTGCCTACTACACCGGCGAATTCAACCGCAGCGGATTTCGCGGCGGCTTGAACTGGTACCGCAACATGACGCGCTCATGGGCACTGCTGGCACCTTGGCGCGGTTGCGTTATCCGGCAGCCGTCGATGTTCATTGCCGGGAGCCGCGACGGCGTGCTGAAGTTTCCGAGCTCCCCGCGGCAGATCGAAGCCTTCGCGCAGACACTGCCGGAACTGCGCGGGTGTCATATTCTCGAAGGTGCCGGTCACTGGATACAGCAAGAGCGCGCGACAGAGGTCAATGAGCTGCTACTCGACTTCCTGAAGAAGCTCTCATCAGAAGGTTGAATTTTTATCCATAATTGAAATGCCATAGAACATGCAGGCGGCGCCAACACCGGGCCGGTGTTGGCTATAAGGATTCAAGACTGGAGGGAACCATGAGCAATCTCATCGCCACCGACGAGCCACCTGAAGCCGTTCGCCTCATGGTCAGGGTTTACGCCTGCTTGCTGCTCGCAGGATTTGCGTTTGTTCCGGCCTATCTCATAGCCCGGACTATCAAGGCTGGCATCGCTGAATTTCTGTGAGGTGATCCACCCTGCCCCCGGTCGTTTTAATGGCCGCGAATGTAGTGTTCCAGTTGCCGGATCAGCTCGGTCTGCTCGACGATGGCTTCCTTGACCAGATCACCAATCGACAACAGGCCGATCAGTTGGTCGCCCTCCACCACCGGTAGATGGCGCAGATGACTGTCGGTCATGACCGCCATGCAACGCTCGATGCTTTGCTGACTGTCTGCTGTCACGACTGGCGCGCTCATGATGGCCCGGACCGGCGTACCGACCGAAGAGCGCCCTTGCAGAACGACCTTGCGCGCATAGTCGCGTTCGCTGATCACGCCGACCACCTGTCCCTCCTCCATGACGGGTAGAGCACCGACATTTTTTTCCGCCATCATCTTCAACGCTTCAAGCACCGTCTGGTCTGGCGCGATGCTATGCACCCGCCGGTTCTGCACGGCCTTGAGCTTCAGCAGTTGCGCAGCTGTTTTCATACAAGCCTCCGATACTGTTTGTCATTGATCATCGACTCCGCCGGAGCCTGGCATGAATCATTGATTGAATGAGCGTTCAGCCCCCGCAGGTGGTCAGGCCACCGCGACCTCCACCCGGCCTGCGTTCAGGCGCACCGGCCAGACCCGCAGGCGCTGCTGCGGATACTCCAGGCAACTGCCGTCCTCAAGGCGGAAATGCTGTTTGTAGAGTGGCGAGGCAATCACCAGATCGCCCTTGATGCTGCCGATCAGCCCGCGACCGATGACATTCGCCCCGGATTGCGGGTCATGATTATCGACGGCATAGAGGGTCTTGCCCTCGGCAGCCGGCAGGTAGAACAGCGCCACTTGTGCACCGTCGAGCCAAACGACGACGCCGGAGTTACTCACCAGATCCTCCTGGCTGCACACCGCTTGCCAGGCATCGGGATTGACCAGGGAGAAACTGGAATAAGCGCGCTGGGTATCGGACTGGCTCATCAGGCAATCTCCTCGATGACAGGGATAAGGTGGAGTTCAGAGGCCATGATCGGCCGGCGCTGACCGCGTTCCTGGACAAAATGGATGTCCGGGTCCGGGCGTTGATCGTTGACGAAGGTGCGAAAGCGCTTGAGTTTTTCCGGGTCTTTCAGGGCGTTGGCCCATTCGCATTCGTAGCGGTTGACCACCAGCTGCATCTGCGATTCGAGCTCAAGGCCAAGCCCCAGGCTGTCGTTGATGATCACGTCCTTGAGGTAATCCAGGCCGCCCTCCAGGCTCTCGCGCCAGACCGAGGTGCGCTGCAACTTGTCGGCGGTGCGGATGTAGAACATCAGGAAGCGGTCGATGTAGCGAATCAGGGTGGCGTCATCAAGGTCGGTGGCGAACAGTTCGGCGTGGCGCGGGCGCATACCGCCGTTACCGCACACATAGAGGTTCCAGCCTTTCTCGGTGGCGATCACGCCCACGTCCTTGCTCTGCGCCTCGGCGCACTCACGGGTGCAGCCGGAGACTGCGAACTTGAGCTTGTGCGGCGAGCGCAGGCCCTTGTAGCGATCCTCGAGGGTCAGGGCCATTTGCACGCTGTCCTGCACGCCGTAACGGCACCAGGTGCTGCCGACGCAGGACTTCACCGTGCGGGTCGATTTGCCATAGGCGTGCCCGGTTTCGAAACCGGCCTCGATCAACTCGGCCCAGATGTCCGGTAACTGATGCAACTGAGCGCCGAACAGGTCGATGCGTTGTCCGCCGGTGATCTTGGTGTAGAGGTCGTATTTCTTCGCCACCACGCCAATCGCGATCAGTTTGTCGGCGGTGATCTCGCCCCCGGCGATGCGCGGCACCACCGAATAGGTGCCGTTTTTCTGCATGTTGGCCATGAAGGTGTCGTTGGTGTCCTGCAACGGCACCAGCGACGTGTCCATGATCGGCTGGTTCCAGCACGAGGCGAGGATCGAGCCCACCGCCGGTTTGCAGACGTCGCAGCCGGTGTGGCCCCGGCCATGTTTGGCCAACAGTTCGTCGAAGGTGATCACGCCCTCTACCCGGACCAGCGCATAAAGCTCCTGGCGGGTGTAGGCGAAGTGTTCGCACAGGCTCTTGTCGACACTGACGCCACGGGCAATCAGCTCATGCTCGAACACTTGCTTGAGCAACCCGGCGCAACCGCCACAGCCGGTACAGGCCTTGGTCTGCGCCTTGAGCTGGCCCAGGTCGGTGCAGCCGCCGTCGATGGCCGAACAAATGGAGCCCTTGGTGACGTTGTGACAGGAGCACACCGTGGCCGACTCGGGCAGCGCACCCGGGCCCAGGGTCGGCGCGCCTTCGGAGGACGGCAGAATCAGGCTGGCGGGTTCCGCTGGCAAGACAATGGCGTTCTGCATGTATTGCAGCAAGGTGTCGTAATAGCTGTTGTCACCGACCAGCACTGCACCGAGGACGTGTTTGCCACTGGCATCCACCACCAGGCGGCGATAGCTGGCGCTGGTTTCATCGATGAATTGATAGCTGCGTGCGCCCGGGGTGTTGCCGTGGGCGTCGCCGATGGAGCCGACATCCACCCCCAGCAGCTTGAGCTTGGTCGACATGTCGGCACCGATGAACGGCTCGGCGACTTCGTTGCACAGCCGGGCCGCGACGCTGCGCGCCATCTGGTAGCCCGGCGCGACCAGGCCGAACAGGCTGCCGTTCCATGAAGCGCATTCACCGATGGCGTAGATGTTCGGGTCGCAACTGAGGCACGTGTCGTCGATCACCACGCCACCGCGCGGACCGATCTGCAGCGCGCATTGACGAGCCAGCGCGTCTTGAGCGCGGATACCGGCGGAAAACACGATCAGGTCGGTTTCGAGGAACTCGTCATTGGCGAAATTCATGCGATAGCGGTACTGCTCGCCCGCACTGATCGATTGAGTGGCGCGGGACAGGTGGACACCGACGCCCAATCGTTCGATCTGCGCCTTGAGTGCCTGGCCACCGAGGTCATCGAGTTGTACCGGCATCAAGCGCGGCGCGAATTCCACCACGTGGGCTTCAAGGCCCAGGCTCTTCAATGCGTTCGCGGCTTCCAGACCCAGCAAGCCCCCGCCGACCACCACGCCACGCCGGGCATTGGCCGCCGCCGCCCGAATGGCATCGAGGTCTTCCAGGGTGCGATAGACCAGGCGCGATTGACCTTCGGCGCCTTCGATTGGCGGAACAAACGGATAAGACCCGGTGGCCAGAACCAATTTGTCATACGTGACGCAACCTTGCGAGGTGACCACCTGACGACGGACGCGGTCGATTTCCAATACCGGCACACCCAGATGCAGCGTAACGCCGGGCGTCTGGTAAAGCGACGCATCGGACAGCGCCAGCGACTCGGCATCACGACCTGCGAAGTACTCGGAAAGATGCACACGGTCATAGGCCCGCATCGGCTCCTCACTGAAGACGTGCAGCCGGTAATGCTCCAGCGCTCCCCGCTCGATCAGCTGTTCGACACAATGATGTCCGACCATGCCATTACCGATCACGATCAACGTTTGCATCTTGTTCAACGTGGCAACATTGGAATTCATAGAAAGCACCCAGCCCGAGCCAATCACGGTTTTAAAAGCAAAAAAAAACGCCTGAAACCTTGCGGTTCCAGGCGTCTTTGCCTGTTCTTTTGCGGTGTTGAAATCAGGCATCTATGCCCGGTCCACCGATGCTGCCCACGACCTGTTCGGCCAATCGATCGTCGTTGACCGAGGGGGCTGTCCACACGAATGCGTTCCAGGTGGACCTGATGTCAGCCTTGCAGCCTTTGTGCCAGCCTGCGACAGAGAGACTTCAACTGTCTGGAAACACTGACTCTTGAGCCCGGGAGGATTGTCACGACGCTGGAACTACCGCAGGCGAACGCGTTTTGCGGCGCTTCCGACTGGTGCACGTTGTTGCCCATGGCGCTTTATAAAAGTGCATGGACCGTTCGATTCCACAGCTCGTTGGAACTCAAGCCTGGTGTTGGCAGCGATCAGCTTTTCCGGTCAGCGCTGTCATGTCGTCGTCACATCTACCCATCACAATGGGATCAGCCAAAAGGATTTGGCCCATCTACAGAGAGTCCGACCGACGCCGGGCTTTTTTCATTGCTACGACATGCTTTTCACGAAACGCTCACAAGATGGGGCGCAGATTGGAAGCACAAAAGGATTTGACCCCAAACAGAAGGCCCGCCATTGCGCGTAATGCTGTTCACTTAAGCGAATGTGGTCCTCTGTAGGAGCGAGCTTGCTCGCGATGGTCGTTAACGATAACGCGTATTTACTGGCTAAACGCGGCGTTCTTGAGTCCATCGCGAGCAAGCTCGCTCCTACAACTTCCTTAACTGAACAGCATTACGCCATTGCGCGGGCCTTTTGCTGCCTGCATTGATCGCATGACGAACCGATTCAATCCTTCGTAAGGTGAAACTGACGGCCAGAACCTGAACTGACAGCGAACCCGGCCATTACGCCGTGGTCACAACAGCTGATGGCAACGCAAATGTTCAGTGGCCTCAGGCCAACTTCATTCACGAGCGATGCCTGCAATTCACACCTTTCAGGGTGCGCCGGATAACCTCAGTGGGTTCGGTTCCTGCCTGATGCAGGTACTTGCCGCTGCTCTCATCCCCTGCTCCCTCGGCGGAGTACGCAAATGACTCAATCAATGCGCTTCTTCCTCTCGTTCTTCCTCGCGATTGCAACCTTGGCATCGGCCGGTTTCCTGAACAATGCCGCAGCGGCCACCGCCGAGGATCTGAATACCGATGCTCGACAAGCCTTGCAGGCGCTCTACAAGACCAACCCATTCTCCGAAACCATCTCGCATCAAGCCAAGGCTGTGCTGGTTTTCCCGAACATCATCAAGGCGGGTCTCGTGTTCGGCGGCAGCTATGGCGAAGGCGTTCTAATGAAGGGCACGAAAGTCGAGAACTACTACAACTCCGTCAGCGGTTCATGGGGGCTTCAGGCCGGCGCCCAGTCGTATGGCTATGTGGTTTTCCTGATGACCGACAAAGCCGTGGACTATGTCGCCAAAACAAAGGGCTGGGAAATCGGTGTAGGGCCAACAGTTGTGTTTGTGGATGAAGGGGTTGCGAAGAACCTGTCCAGCTCAACGCTCAAAGACGACGCCTACGCATTCATCTTCGACCAGCAAGGATTGATGGCGGGGGTCAGTATCGAAGGAACGAAGATTTCGCTGATCAAGCGCTGAAGTCAGGTGTCTGACTGCCCATCGCAAGCGTGATGGCAGCCTGTGCCAACCGGGATGGGTTTTCCCGTTCAGGTCAGGCTGTCCTCACCCCTGGCGCACAGACGCACCTGATGATTGGGAAGCTATCTGGACGAGCAAGGCTGTTTCGACCGTTCATTGATACAGGTCTAAACATTGGACGAACGAATCCTGATAATGACTTTCCGGTTTTCAGGTAGGCCTTAAATGACTTCACAGCTCTTCCAGGTTCACGGCCTCGTGAGTTTTACCCTTGCCATCCTCCTGCTTTTCCTCGGCAAGACCCTCGTCCAGCACAACGCCTTTCTCCGTCAATACTGCATCCCCGAATCTGTGGTCGGCGGCTTTGTCTGTGCGGCGGTGACGTCCTTGCTGTACTTCGGCCTGAATATCCAGATCGAATTCGATCTGCAAGTTCGCGACACCCTGCTGCTCTATTTCTTTGCCGGCATTGGCTTGAAGTCGGACATGCGCCAACTGCTCAAGGGTGGGCGTCCGCTGCTGATCCTGCTGTTGCTCGCCGCCGTGTTCATCCTGTTGCAGAACTCGCTGGGCGTGGGCGTGGCCCAGGCGTTTGGGCTTGATCCCAAGGCGGGCTTGATGGTGGGCTCCATTTCCCTCACCGGTGGGGTGGGCACCACCCTGGCCTGGGCACCGCTCTTCGTCGAAAAACTGGGCATCGGTAACGCCCACGAACTGGGCATCGCCAGCAACACCGTCGGCCTGATTGCCGCTTGCGTCATCGGTGGCCCGATCGCCAACCAGCTGATTCGCCGTTATCAACTGACGCCGTCCAGGGATGCGGAGCTGGAAGTCGGCATTCTCGAGCAACAACCGGGCAAGGCGCTGGACTACTACGACGTGCTCTGGGCCTGGATGTGGCTCAACCTGACCCTGATGCTCGGCTATGGACTCAACCTGCTGCTGGTCGATGCCGGCATCACTCTGCCCAGGTTTGTCAGCTGCCTGTTTGCAGGCATCGTCATTCACCACCTCGTTCTGGCCTTTGTCGGTGATCAGCGACTGAAAACCTGGAGCGGTGCCAGCCTGGGCCTGTCGCTGATCTCCGACATCTGTCTGGGCATGTTCTTGACCATGGCTCTGATGGGGCTTCAGCTATGGCAACTCAACGGCGCGTTGATGTTCATTCTGTGCGCAATGACCCTGCAAATCCTGCTGACGGTCGCCTATACGTACTTTGTGGTCTTCCGCTTTATGGGGCGCAATTACGAAGCCAGCGTGATCGCTTCCGGATTCGGCGGGATTGCCCTCGGCTCCACGGCGACGGCCATCGTCAACATGTCGACCGTGACGCAAAAGTACGGTGCGGCGCACCAGGCCTTCCTGATCGTGCCGCTGGTGTGCGGCTTTTTCATTGACCTGGTCAATGCCGTGATCATCAGCCTGTTCAGTGGTCTGTAGCGACGTCGGCTCGACTCTCGGACGGCCAGACACACCGAACTCAGGAAAGCGGACGAAAGGCGCAGCAGGATCAATGCCGCAAGGATAGGCTCAGAGATAGAGTGTGCCCCAGCCCTGATCCGGCCAGGCACGATCTCAAATGCGCCTCTTGCTACAGGGGAACCGGGATGACGGGACACACTGCGCCCCCATGGTCGTCATGGCTCCTGCTATCCCTGCTCGCCGTCGATCTGGCGCTAATAGCCGGCTGTTCGGGCAAAGCCAGTACGGCTCGGTATTCAGCCCCCGGCACCGGCTCGGCCTGCTATGCAAAAGCCCTCCCCACTGTCGGCGAAGGTGGCCTCGCCTGGGGCGACACCCTGGACATGGCTCGCCAGAAATCCCTGAGTAATTGCATACGTTATTCCGGCCGATCCGGCGGCACGCCAAGCACCTGCAAAGTGGTGATGGCGGAATGTAAGCATTGATAGAGCGGTTTTTCATTTCTGCGTCGCTTTTGCATTTCTGTGCGACAGATCCCACTTCAGGGGCTCCCGTTTCACACGCTCGCGGTGTTAGTTTTGAAAGGTTTCTGATCGACCGATCAGATATTTCTTACAAACCGCCTGCAAAGGAATGCCCCCAGCAATGGATTTTTCCCTCAAGCACCTGGCTGCGACCACCCTGATGCTCGCCAGCCTTTCGTCGTTCACCACCGCTGCCCACGCCAACATCACCCCGCAACAGAGCGCGATCATCCTCAAGACCTTCAGTGATGCATCGGTCAAGGATTTCCGGCAGTTCCTGGCAAGCCTGGCCAAGAGCGATATCGCCAAGACCGACGACCTCGGCGCGGCCATCCGTGCCTTCCTCGACAACAAGACGCTTAGCGCTGAACAGCAAAACGAAATCCATCGTTTGCTTGGCCTCTATGCCCGGGTGAAATACGGCAGCGCGGCCACCGAAACCCTGAAGGAGCTGGTGGCCATTCCGACCGTGAACGTGGACGGGGTGGCCCAGCACGACAACCCCGAATTCCTCAAGATTGCCGAGAAGATCAAGGGGCTGGCACAGGCGTTCAACCTGAACTTTCGCAACATCGACAACCGCGTCTACGAGATCTCCCTGGAAGGCAGCGGCGATGAAGTCGTGGGCATTCACGCCCATGCCGATGTGGTGCCGGTGACGCCGGAAAATTGGGTGCTGCAGGACGGCACCCGCCTCGACCCGTTCAAGGTCACCCTGATCGGCGATCGCATGTATGGCCGCGGCACCGAGGATGACAAGAACGGCATCGTGGTGGCGCTGTACGCCATGAAGATCATCAAGGAAGAGAAACTGCCGCTGGCCCGCAATTTCAAGCTGCTGGTCGACACCACCGAAGAGACCACGGGTGACGCCATCCCCTACTACTTCGAACGCAACCCGACGCCCAACTACAACCTGGCGCTGGATGGCGGCTACCCGGTGGTAATCGCCGAGAAAGGCTACGGCACGGTCATGGCCAGCTTCGCCAAGCGCACCGCACAAGGCAAGGGCGCGCAAATCACCTCGATGACCGGCGGCCTGGCCACCAACCAGATTCCGTCGACATCGGTCGCGACCCTGGTGACCGACAAGCCCGCCGAGCTGGCCGCCAGCCTGCAAAAGGCCGGCACCGAGTATGCCAAGCGCAACGGCGGCAATTTCGAGGTCACCGCCAAGGTCGACGGCAAGGACGTCAAACTGACGGTCACCGGTGTGTCCGCCCACTCCTCCGAGCCCGAGTCCGGCGTCAACCCGGTGGCCAGGATGCTCGACTTCATCAATGGCCTGGACGGCAAGGTTGCGCTCAAGCACAACCAGATTACGGACGCCGCCCGCTACGCCGCCGACAACTGGGGGCTGGACTACCTGGGTGGCAGGTTGGGGATCGGTTTTGCCGATGAATTCATGGGCCCGCTGACCACCTCCCTGACCTATGTCGGGATGGACGACAAAGCCTTCAGGCTCGCGGTCAACCTGCGCGTGCCGAAGGGCAAATCCCCGCAAGTGCTCAAGTCCGAAATCGCCGCAAAGCTGGACGCCTGGAGCAAGCAAACCAGCATCACACCAACCTTTGACCTGTCGATTGCCGAACCGATGTACCGCAATCCCGAGGGTGAATGGGTCAAGGCCCTGCTCGCGGTGGCCAGCGAAAACCTCGGCATGGAACACAAGTTCGGCACCTCCGCCGGCGCCACCTCCGTGCATGAACTGCCCAACGGCGTGCAATTCGGCCTGGCGATGCCGAACGTCAAATACACCGGTCACAACGACAACGAGTTCAAGACCACCGAGCAGTTCCTGCTGGACTTGCAGATCGTGACCGAAATGATGGGCCGCATCGGGCAATTGCCGAAGCTTTGATCCCCCTTCGGACCCGCCGCCCTGGCGGGTCCATTCCTTTCACTTCCAAACCACATGCCGCCCCCTGTAGGAGCGAGCCTGCTCGCGAAAAACCCAAGGGCGCCACGGGCCGTCTGGTTTCCCGCGTCATCGTTACCCTCCATCGCGAGCAAGCTCGCTCCTACGGGTCGATTTGATCCAGCACCCGGTTCGCCGTGATCTCCGCCAGCATCACACTGTTGGAAATGCCCAGCAGCGCATTGCGCGACCCACCGTCCAGGTGATCCACCAACTGATGGACCATCACATCGACCGACGCGAGGGTTTCGACCAGATAAACCATCAAGGTTTCGGGACTCGCCTGCGGGTCCACGGTGAACAAGGTGCCGGGCGTGCGCGGTGTGGCTTTGATATCGGCAATCGAGGGGGTGGCAGCTGTACGCAGGTTAGTCGACCGGGGAGACACGAAACCGGCTCGCACGAAGGCGCCCTGCGCACAGCTACCATGAAGTGCAGGCATGAAATGACCTGACTGTCTGGATGCAAATACGCTTCGTGAAACCACCGGGCGACTAAACCCGATCACTAATGGGCAGTGATACGAATCAAGTTACCGATGGCCCCCGAGGCGCACAAGCCGGCGGACTCTGACGTAACCGTAGGCAACGGCGCAAGGTCTTGTAGCTTGCATGAAGTAACCTTAAACACCTTTAAACAAACGCCCTCCGGCGCCTTTTGCCGGTTACCACCTTTACTACCCCAATCGCCGTGAGCATTCTTCAGCGTTCGGCGTAGTGGTGGACGCTCTGCGTTACAAGCGCTGAGTCATCCATGGTCAAGATGCCTGGATGGCACGGATGAAATACGTGAGTGATTCCGATTTCAAATAAACACCGGGAAATACTCGGTTTGATCTAGGCTTGAATGAAATCACGCGGGAAAAAACCATGTCCCTCGCTCCCGGAAATCTATTGGCCCTGGCTTTGGGTGTCTTCTTTTGCACAGCCGTGTGCGGACAAGGGGTAGCGGACACCGATTCCCCTCCGGCAATACTTCCGTTGGAATCCGAGACTGCGCCAACACTCATTGCCTACCCCCCGCTTGCCGAGCCACTCGCCCGCGGTGTTGTCATTATCCAGTATCGAACGGAACACGCCAGGATCATGCCGGTATTTGGCAAAACGGCTGTTGAAGTATCACCACGTCTCGGCCACCTCCACGTGACCGTCGACGACTGGAAAGGCACATGGGCGCACACCAGCGAAGACCCGATCATCCTGGTCGGACTGACGCCCGGCACTCACAAGGTTCTTCTTGAAGTGGCCGACCCGACTCACAAGATCCTCACCAGTACGACAGTGAGCTTTATCGTTCCGCAGAAGAAACCGGCGGACGTTCCCCACATTGACAATGATCACGCAGTAAAACCATGACGATTGAGTGTTCATAGCTGACTGCGGTGGTGTGAGTAGCCTCTGATTTCGAAAACACATCTAACTGACTACGCTGTTTTCAAGTCTTTTCGCCAACCTGCACTGCGTTTTACTTCTGGCTGCACAACTCCCCCCTCAGGGTGACGGCAGATAGCCCATCACACGTGACTCGCCCATCAGCAGCGGGCGATTCAGTTCCGCGCTGGCACGCAGGTACTCGGCCACCAGGGTGATCCGCTTCAGCTTGCGCAGGTCTTCGCTGTAATACATCCAGAACTGCCGCGTGACCTCCACTTCACCCGGCAGCACTTCGCACAGGCGGGGATCGGGGCCGGCGAGGAAGCAGGGCAGGATGGCCAGCGCCCGCCCTTCCAGGGCTGCGTGGTAATGGGCGACCACGCTGGTGCTGCGCAGGCGGCTGTTGGCGCCGGGTATGCCGAGGCAACACTTCCTCTGCCGCCCCAGCGCAAGAAAGCCTGGCTGCGGTTCTCCAGGGCTGCCCGGCGTCGAGCGGCGCAGCCATCGCCCTCATATTGTTGGTCAATAGTCTGTTTGAGGTATTACCCGGCGCGGACCTTGATTGACTATGACGCCAGGGATTTTCGGTCATCCGGATGGACCAGACAGCACGACCGCTGCCCCATCCATCAACCGCAACGAGGAGCTTGATAGCTATGGAAAAAGTCATCTATCTGCTGTGGCGTGATACTCAAGTCAGTCCTGATACCTTCGCCCATCGCCTGCGCAGTGAGGTTGCCGGGCAATTGCAGGCACTCGGTGCCCATGGTGTGCAATTGAACCTGTGCGATGCCGATGTGCAGCCAGCCGCCGGTCTGCGTCAGGAGAACAACCGGCCATTGCCCGATGGCAGCCTGTCGCTGTGGCTGGACAGTGCCAACGGGCCGGCTCGTCGCCCGTTCGACCAGTTGATCAGCACGGCAACGGCGCGCATGGCCGCCTACCTGGTCTGCGAATCGGTCGCCATCGCCAATACCCGCTTCCCTTCAACCCCCGGTGAGCGTACCCACGGGTTTGCCCAACTGGCCCTGCTGACCCGCCCTCCACGCCTGACCCCGGAGGCCTGGCTGGACATCTGGCGCAACCATCACACGGCGGTGGCCGTGGACACGCAAGCCAACTTCCAGTACGTGCAAAACCTGGTGGTGTCGGCACTGACCCACGGCGCCCCACGGATCGATGCCATCGTCGAAGAATGTTTTCCGCCAGCGGCCATGACCGACCCCATGGCCTTTTTCGATGCGGCGGGCGACGAAGCGAAATTCCAGCGCAACCTGGCCGCGATGATGGACAGTTGCAGCCGCTTCATCGATTTCGACAAGATCGACGTGCTGCCCACCAGTCAGTACCGCCTGTAGGACCGGGAAATCGTCAAGCGTGAAACGTGTCAGGGCCCGGCATCCGGGCCCTGATGCTCAGGTCTGCCCCAGGGCGCCATCGAACGCGAGCGTCAGCCCCGACAACTCCAGCTTGCGCACAAAGTCGCCAAGGCGCTGCTGCTTGTAGGCGTCCACGTCCATGTCTCGGTAATCGTAGAAACCCTGGCCATCGCGCAAGCCATTGCGACCGTTTTGCATGTTGTCGGCGATCACTTGCGGCGACTCGAAACGCGGTGACAGTGCTCCACTCAGGTACCGCGAGGCGTAGTACAAAATGTCGCCGCCGCCCCAGTCGATGAACTCAAGCAGGCCCAGCACCGAGAAGCGCAAACCAAAGCCGACGCGCACCGCCGTGTCGATATCTTCTGCGCTGGCCACGCCCTCTTCCACCATTCGTGCCGCTTCGTTCATCACCAGTGCCTGAATGCGCGGCACGATGTAGCCGGCCACCGGATTGCACACCACGGGCACCTTGCCGATGCGCTTGAGCAGTTGCAGCAGCCGCTCGACCACCTGCGGGCAGGTGGCTTCGCTGCGGCTGACTTCCACCAGCGGCATCAGGTACGCCGGATTGAGCCAGTGCGCGTTCACGAAGCGCGCAGGCGTACTGACCATTTCGCTCAGCTCGGTGACCAGGAAAGTCGAGGTGGTGGACGCGATGATGGCCGACGCCGGGACATGCTCGCTGACCCAGGCGAAGGTCTGCTGCTTGACCGCGATGACTTCCGGCACCGCTTCGAACACCAGGTCGCACTGAGTCAGTGTTGCTGCGGCCTGGGATTTCGATTGCAGCGTCAACCGGGCTATCGCGATGTCCGCCTGATCCCCCTCGAGCACACCAAGGCGTACCAGCCTCTGCAGTTCGCTGCGGATGTTGTTGCACACACGCTCGAAGTAACCGTGCCGCTCATCCTCGGCGCGATCCTTGATGTCGATGAGGGTCACCGGCAGACCGGCATGGATGAACGCCAGGGCAATGCCCTCGCCCATCCGGCCGGCACCGACCACGCTGACTTGGGGCAGCGCGGCGTTCATCAGTTGTAGCCCTTGGTCAGAAGCTCGGTCATCTGCGCCCGACTCAGCTTGGCCAGGCCGAGGTTTTCCAGGGTGCGGCCTTCGGCGTAGAGATCCCGTGCAGCGACGACCGAGGCAATGCTCAGCAGGCCCTGCGCAACCGGGGTCGGCACGCCGGCCCAGCGGCCGACGGACACCAGGAAGGACAGGCCCAGGCGGGTGTCTTCGAGCATGTAGCGGTGTTTCTGCAGGTCGATCTCTTCGCGCCAGTCACCGCTGTCGGTCAGCTTGCCATGGGCACCGCGACCGTACATCCACTCGTCGCCTTCGGTGGTGTTGTAGTGGTCGGCCAGGGGGAAGTGCGGAGCACCGTAGGTCAGTGCTTCGCGCACGGCCATGCGCTCGGCATCGAGCTGGTTGGTCACGCGACGAATCGACGGCTGGGTGCCTTCGTTGTGGATGTCCCAGGCCTCGAAATGCTCCAGTGGACCTGCGTTCATCATGATCAGCGGCGGATGGATGATGGGGCCTGCGTTCATCAGCGCACCGCTCAGGGCGTCTTCAATCGGCTCGACGCTCGGGTAGGCTTCGCGCAGTACCGCGAAAGCATGCTCGGACAGGTTGCCGGGGAATACACCGGTCGGCAGGCGGGTGGCGTAGCCGCTGATCACCAGGTCGCTGGCGCCATGCTTGCGCACCAGGTACGGCAACGTACCGGTTTCAGCGAAGGCGACCTTGCTCCGGTTGCCCGCATCGGCCATGGCCTTGGCGAACACGAAGCTGCCGAAGGTGCCCGGCGGCAGGAACACCACCTGACCGTCGTGCAGGTGCGGCGCAACATGTTTGGCCAGGTCTTCGTGGGAGGTCGACGGCAGCGGGATGATCACCAGTTGCGCATCGCCCAGGGCTTCGGCCAGGTCGTCGGTGAACGAGAGCTTGTCGCCCTGCTGGCCGACGGACAGTTTGCGAGTGCCCTTGTAGTCCTTGATGGTCAGGCTGCCGATGGCCAGCAGCTCCTTGAGTGCGGCGCAGTCTCGACGCCACAGACGGGTCTGGTGCCCCTTTTCAGCCATTTCGACAGCAGCGGCGTAACAGCCGTGACCACCACCCAGCACGGTAATATTCATGCAGATACTCCTTTTGTTAGAGACTCGATCCTATCGAGCCGCTCCGCCCCGGACTCATCCGATTGCGCAGCCGAATGACGGATTGCGCAGGAGTCTCAATGCTTCTGCCGCCGCAGGGTGTCCGACGGTAGACAGCCATAGCGTTGCCGATAAGCGCTGGAGAAATGCCCGAAACTGTTGATGCCGTGACGCAACAGGATATCGGTGACGGTTTCGTAGGCATTGCCCTGTTTGAGCGATTCGTGGATCACCGCCAGGCGACGGTCACGGATGTACTCGACCGGCGCCTGCTGAAGGAACTGGTTGAAGCCGTTTTGCAAGGTGCGCACCGAGACGCCACACAGTTCGCTCAGGGTCGTCAGGCTGATCGGTTCGTCGAGGTGTTCCTCGATGTAGTCACGGGCCTTTTTCACGTGGTGCGGCAGCGGCGCGCGCGAGTCGATCAACAGATCCGCCGAGTAGTTGTGGGGCAGCTGTGTGAGCAGCAGTTGCATCAGGTATTCGGACAGGCCGCTGGCGAGGCGCGAACCGTCCACGCCGCTGCCGTACAGCCGGCAGATGTAGTCCAGGGTGTGATAGAGGCTGACGACGCCGGCGCCCAGGTGGTCGACGCTGATATCAAAGATCACCGATTGGCGCAGACTGCGGTCTAGCAGACGTTGCAGTTGCGTCTCCAGGGCATCACGGTCGACGCGCAGGATCAGGTTGCGGCACTCGCCATCGGTGACGATGCGGCTTTGCGCGAACGGCGAGGAAACGCTCAGGTAGCCCGACTGCATCGCCGCGCTGCGCCGCCCGTGGACCACTTCGCAATGCCCCTGCAAAGTGATGCGAAACAGGTACTGATCGGCAATGTCGCCGATGGTGATCTCCACTGGCGCGCCATAGCGCAGGTCGAGCAGCGCCGAATCGCCGAAGAATACGCCGTTGAGCCGGGTATGGATCGGCTCGTCACGCAGCACGTTGAAGCTGTGCGGGCACAGGTATTGGCTGACCTTGTCCTTGATCTCGCGGTAATCGGCCGAGCTGAGCAAGCTGTGCCGTTCCAGCAGGTGTACATCATTCAACATCAAGGGTTCTCCTGACCTGGAGCGCCTCGGCCCCGCGCCCTTCAAAGGGAGCGAGGCCGAGGCGCCGATCGTGGACTATGACCAATCAAGCCCGGGTCGGATACTCCCGGGCATAGCTTTCGCGAAAACGACGGCAACCACGGAAGAGCAGCAACACGGTCAGTGCCGACGCACCGGCGATTACCAGCGACATCGACGAACCCACCGCCGCGGGCGATCCGAAGTAGCGGTCGGTCAACAGCGCCACCAGCGTGGTGCCCAGGCCCAGGCCCAGCAGATTGCTGATCAGCAGGAACACCGCCGAGACCTGTGCGCGCACCTGATTCGGCGCGAGGATCTGCATCGCCGCCGTGGACGCCGGCATCGGGAACGAAGCGAAGAACATCGCCGGCACCAACAGGGTCACCGACAGCCACAGTTGATCGGCTTGCGGGAACAGCACGGCCGGTACCGCCATGCCCAGGGCACCGATGACACCGGTGCGCATGGCGGCGTCCTGATGACCTTTCTTCGCCAGATAGTCGGTGAGCCATCCACCGAACAGCACGCCTGCGGTATTGGCCACCAACAGCACGGTGCCGAGCATGTAGCCGGCCTCCATTGGCGACAGGCCAAACTTGCGGATGTACAGCGCCGGGCTCCAGCTCATCATGCAGAACAGGGCCATGGCGTAGAACGAAAAGCCCAGGTAATGGCAGGTGAAGGTGGCACGGTGGCGGCCGAGGAAGCGCAAGCCATCGCTCATCGCGACCTTCTTGGCCCGCCCCTGCGCATCGACCTGCAGGCCTTTGCGCGCCGGATCGCGCACGGTGAGCCAGATCAACAGGCCGACCACGATACCGGGCAGGCCGACAATGAAGAACGCCAGTTGCCAGGCCTTCATCGCACCGAGGAAGGCGACCTCTATGGTGTTCATGTCCTTGAGCATCGCGATCACATAGCCGCCCACCAGGAAGGCCAGGCCCCCACCGACGAACGAGCCGATCGAATAAATACCCACTGCGCGACCGAGTTTTTCCTTGGGGAACATGTCGCTGAACATCGAGTAGGCCGAGGGCGACAGGGCCGCTTCACCGACGCCGACGCCAATGCGGGCGAGGAACATGTGCAGGAAGTTCTTGCTCATGCCACAGGCAGCCGTCGCCAGGCTCCAGAACACCACGCCGACGGCAATGATCTTCGGCCGGGAGAAACGGTCGGCCAGATAAGCGATGGGCATGCCCATGAACGCATAGAACAACGAAAAGGCCAGCCCGTGCAGCAAGCTGAACTGGGTGTCGCTGATCTGCAGGTCGGCTTTGATCGGCTCGATCATCAGCGCCAGGATCTGCCGATCCACAAATGAAAAGATGTAGGCGATCATGCACAGGCCGACCACGTACCACTCGTAAATGTAGGTTTTCTTCTTCTGCTGTTGCAGGACCGCGTTATCGACCTGGATATTCACTAGTGTTTGCTCCTCTTGGAATCCGCTCATGGGCGCAGCGCGCCGGGTAACGGTGCACAGCACACCGATTGGGAAGTTGCGGGGCAGATGCAAAGGACAAAGGGTTCGAACATGGTCAGGCCTCTTATTGTTATGGGGTCAATCCCTGGATGGACGGGCTTACCAGAATTTCCAGGTGTAGGTCGTGGCGACACGGAATTCGTTGTAGTCGTAGCCGTACTTCTGTTTCACGTCGATGTTGCGCAGGTCCAGCCCCAGGCCTTGCAGCGCCCCGCTCTGGACCACGTAGCTGAGCCCCAGGAAGCGTTCGCTTTCCTGGTTGTCGCTCAGGTTGTTGCCACGGTCCCAGTGGGTACCCTTGATATAGCGGGTGTAGAGCTTCAGCCCCGGCATGCCCATCCCGGCAAAGTCATAGCTGTAGCGCGCTCCCCAGGACTTTTCATCCGGGCGAACAAACCCCAGGGACGACCAGTGCACCAGGTAAGGTTGCGGGATAAAACCGTTCATCGTCGGGAACACGCTGTCACCGAGCATGCGCTGGTAACTGAGGCCAAACATGTGGGCGCCTTTGAGCAAGGTGAACAAGCCACCGTAAGAACGGTTGTCGATCTCACCGTTCAAGGCATTGCCATCTTCATTGTTATTGAAGTAGCGCAAGTCGGTCTTGAGTTTGTAGCCATGACCCAAGTCAGCCATATGCATCAGGCCGAAATAGTGCTGCTGATAAATATCGTGCAACACGCCGTAGAAATAACTGGCTTGCAGGTTCCTGGTAATGTCGTAAGTTGCGCCGCCGAAGTCCAGGCCATCACTGTCGAGATTATCGGTGGAGCCAAACTTGTACAGTTTCTCGTGGTTGGAAGATTCCCGTGTCACGGCAGACCAGAACCGGCCACCGGTCATCGTCAATCCATCGACTTCCCTGGACTCGACCACCGCCCCTTGATAGATCGTATCCAGTTGCCGGCTGGTGTCATCGTACGCCACCGGCAATTGTGGACGAAGGTCACCAACCTTTAACTCGGTCTTGCTGTAGCGCATCTTGAAGGTTGCACCGGCGCGACTGTAGTCAGCGGCCGTCTGCTGGTCACGGACGCTGTAGGGCAGCGAACCGTCGTTGCCCGATGAATCCAGGCGTACGGCGTACTGCGCATCCACATCAAGGCCGATCGCCAGGGCCGTGTCGGTGTACCCGGACGTAAACTGCGCATCGAAACCTTGAGACCAACTATGCACTTCAGAAACCGGCGCATTGTTATTGGTGTAGTTACGGTGCAAGTAGAAGTTGCGTGTATCCACTTTCAAGTGACTGTCATCAACGACATCGGCATAGGCTGCCAATGGCGAACAGATAATTCCCAACACGCCGGCAATACCGAGCCCACGGCAAGATTGTTTTACCTGATACATCTAACTTCTCCACACTTGTATGTGCTGGGCACTGTATTTATAGGAGCAGATTCGAACTAAAAACTAAAAATGCCGGCAGCCGAACACCGAGCCTTCTTGCGCAGGAAGGCGGATTGCATCAGGGATATAAAGAACGGTGGGTTCGAGCATTGACAGGCCTATTGTTGTTATGGGGTAAAACGCCAGGCGGGCTCGATGGAACAGTCCGCCACGACGACACGCCTCTTGCCTACCCAAGGTAAGCCAGCAGGCGCCGCGCCGATATCGAGATGAACAGCATCCGTTGGGGGGAAAACTTCAACCCGGCTAAAGGTTTCCCTTAGTCGACTCAAAAGCGCGGGGCACACAGTGGGAGATGGCAAGCCTGAATTGCATAAGCCTTCCTTTAGCGAGGTCTTGTTGTTGGATGAGCCCTAAGCTAGCGATTGCACTGCCCGCCAACCTCCCCGATTGCGCAGGCGATTCTCCAATTGCGCAGCCTGATGCAGACCGCCTGGGTACTGCGGCCTGCGAGCGACTTTGATCGCTCCCCTCCCCTCAAGCGTCCCAATATGCGAAGAAGCTGTCCTGCAATGCCCATGACATCGCGACTTCGACACCTATTATTGGACCGGCATCCCTGCCCCACTGGCAGGGACCCGCTACCTATACCGGATGTGCACAAGCACGGATTGGAGACAACAATGACAACAGTCGCCGCAACCCAAGACGCTCCTTCACCTCTTCCCACCTCGGCACCCGCCATTATCCGGTCGTCAGTGCGCCAGCATTCGATCAAGGTGCAGATTTGCTCCCCCGCCATCGGTGCCGAGCTCAGCAACGTCAACCTGGCCGACGCCGCCCAGGATCCTGAACTGATCGCAGAAATCAGGGCGCTGTGGCTGAAGCACAAAGTGCTGTTCTTCCGCGACCAGGACATCACCCCCCTGGAGCAACAGCACTTCGCCGCGCAATTCGGCGAACTGGAAGCCCACCCCCTGGCACCGAGCCATCCGGAGGCGGACAAGCTGCTGATGCTGTATCGCAATCTCGATCCGGGTAAACCCAAGAGCTATGTCGAAAAGGCCAGCCGCGAAAACCTCTGGCATGCCGATGTCACCTACAAGCCGGCGCCGCCCCGCGGAGCGGTATTGCGCTGCGAGATGGGGCCGGAGGCCGGCGGCGATACCCTGTTTTCCAACATGGTGATGGCTTACGAAAACCTGCCGCAGGCCATCAAGCAACGAATCGACGGGCTGTATGCAAAGCATGGCGCCGAGCAGACTTTCGGCGCCCAGTTGCCACGCGAAGATCGTCATGCAATGGCTGCGAAGAACCCCGCCGCTGAACACCCGGTGGTGCTTACCCATCCGGAGACCGGCGAAAAGGTCTTGTTCGTCAACTCCGCGTTCACGACCCACTTCTCGAATTTCTTCAACTTCGAGGATATCCGCTACGGCCAGGACTTCATGCCAGAGGCTCATCACCTGATGAACTACCTGATGTCTCAGGCCGCCATTCCGGAGTACCAGGTTCGCCTGAAGTGGCGAACCAACACGATTGCGATGTGGGACAACCTGCAAGTCCAGCACTACGCGGTGGCTGATTACGGCAATGCACCCAGAAAGATGCTGCGCGCGACCCTCGCGGGTACCCCGCTCAACTGATCCGGACAGTCTCCCCAGAGCAACCGGGGCACCCGACCAGCAGAAATCGTCGGACGGTCCTGACTGCCGACAAATATTCGATCTGAACCGCATTATTGGAGAAATGACATGCTCTATGAACACGTCGACACCGCCGTCATCGATGGCCAATCACTGCCGTGGATTCCCTTTACGCCCTATGCCGAAAACGTCCTGCTCAAGTACTTCAAGCTTGACCCCATCCGTGGTGAATGGATCGTCATGATGAAGTCGCCGATCGACATGCAACTGCCCAAGCATCACCACACGGGTACGGTGATGGTCTACACGATCGAAGGCCAATGGAAATACAAGGAGCATGACTGGATCGCCGGCCCCGGCAGCATCGTCTATGAGACGGCCGGATCGACTCACACGCCGGAAGTCGTCAGCACGGCAAGCACAGACGGGTATGTGCTCACGCTGGTTCAGGTTAATGGCGATCTCGCGTTCCTGGACGGCAACGACAACATCGTCGCGCTGGAAAACTGGAAGACCGGGTTGCAACGTTATCTTGCTTATTGCGAGCAGCATGACATCGCGCCGAAAGACCTGACGGCATTCAACTGACCCGGATTTCACGGGAAAACCCGGCGCCTCGGGGCGACCGGGCCAGTTGCCGGTTAGCAATCATTAAGGGGAGGGAAACAGGCTGTGTCGGGTCGCGGTCTTGACGCGACATCTGACCCGGGCCAGGCCGCCTGCTCGCTCCCCAATCACAGACAAGCGAACGGAGCGATGCCATGAAAGGCCTGATGATGCAAAAGCAGCTTTTGATTTCCTCACTCATTGAACATGCCGACCGCCATCACGGCGATACGCAGATCGTATCCCGTCGGGTGGAGGGCGATATCCATCGCTACACCTTCCGCGACTGCCACCGCCGCGCGCGCCAACTGGCCAGCGCGCTGACCCGACTGGGTGTCAAGCCTTCCGAACGGATCGGCACATTGGCATGGAATGGCTATCGGCACTTGGAGTTGTACTACGGCGTTGCCGGCATGGGTGCCATTGTCCATACCATCAACCCTCGCCTGCATGAAGACCAGGTCGCCTACATCGCCAATCACGCGGAAGACCAGTACATCTTCTTTGACTTGACCTTCCTGCCACTGATCAAGGCCATCGCCGGGCGCTGCAATGGGGTCAAGGCGTTCATCGCCATGACCGATCAGGCGCGTATGCCCAAAGACACCGGCATCGACAACCTGCTGTGCTATGAAGATCTGCTTGAGCAGGGATCCTCCGGCTACGCCTGGCCGATATTCGACGAGGATGCCGCCAGCACGCTCTGCTACACCTCCGGCACGACGGGCAACCCGAAAGGGGTTTTGTACAGTCATCGCTCGTCGGTGCTGCACACCTATGCCGCCGCGCTGCCGGACGCCCTGAATTGTTCGGCGCACGACGTGATCCTGCCCGTTGTGCCGATGTTCCATATCAACGCCTGGGGACTTCCCTACATCGCGTGCATGGTCGGGGCAAAACTTGTATTTCCCGGACCGGCCCTGGATGGAGCATCGCTGTTCGAACTGCTCGAAGCCGAGCACGTGACACTGTCCGCGGGTGTCCCGACCGTGTGGCAAGGCCTGCTTGGTCATCTGGAAAAAACCGGCCGGCAATTCTCCAGCATGAAACGCAGCATCATTGGTGGCGCGACCTGCCCCCCGTCCATGCTGCACACCTTTGAGCAAACCTACGGCGTAGCGGTATTGCACGTCTGGGGGATGACGGAACTGAGCCCTATCGGAACCGTCGGCGCCCTAAAGGCCAGGCATCTCGAAATGTCCCCGGCAGAGCGTCATACCGTGCAATCCAAGCAAGGCCGGGCGGTGTTTGGCGTCGACATGAAGATCGTTGACGTCGATGGCATGGAATTGCCCTGGGACGGCGCAACCTCGGGTGAGTTGTTGGTGCGTGGGCCATGGGTAGTGCGCGATTATTTCAGGAACGAAGCAAACAATTCACCGCTGCTCGAGCACGCGGGCCAAGGGTGGTTCCCAACCGGCGATGTAGCGACCATCGATGTCGATGGCTTCATGCAGATCACCGATCGCAGCAAGGATGTGATCAAGTCCGGTGGCGAATGGATAGGCTCCATCGAACTGGAGACCATTGCGATGGCCCATCCGGCAGTCTCCCAGGCGGCCTGCATTGCCGCCAGACACGCCAAGTGGGACGAACGCCCGTTGCTGATCGTTGTCAGGAAGCCGCAAGCAACACTGACGCGCGAAGAACTGCTCGACTTTTATGAAGGCAAGATCGCGAAATGGTGGACGCCGGATGATGTGATCTTTGTCGACACGATTGCGTTGGGTGCTACGGGCAAGATCCAGAAGAACCGTCTGCGCGAGCAGTTCGGTGACCATCTGCTGGTCAAGGCTGCCGGCTGAAGGAGTGCAAGCACTGTGCGTGGCCGCGAGTGATCGCGACCACACACAGTGCACTTGTTTCTAGCGCTCCAGTTGCTCGAGAAAGGTCAGGAGTAATTCATTGACTTGATCGACGCTTTCTTCCGCGGCGCTGTGGCCCACGCCGGGTAGCAAGACCTTCTTCTGCAG
The DNA here is from genome assembly GCF_002303925.1 of Pseudomonas sp. ACN8. GTDB lineage: Bacteria > Pseudomonadota > Gammaproteobacteria > Pseudomonadales > Pseudomonadaceae > Aquipseudomonas. Next base: position 145,305 of record NZ_MRCS01000001.1, on the reverse strand, counting down.
CCCGGGCAGATAAGTGTCGAGCTGTTCGTAGAGCCCGCGGATTTCGACCGGCTCCAGCGAAGGGTCGGCGGCACCGCCGATGAACAGGCTCGGCTGGCGTACCACCGCACCGTCAAGAAACGCGGTGATCTCCCAGTTCCGGTCGCGACAGCGGTAGTAGTTCAAGGCACCGGTAAACCCTGTGCGCGTGTATTCAGCGACGTAGTAGTCGAGCGCCCGCGCGCTAAGCCATGACGGGAACTCGCCCTTCGGCTCAGTGAACGCGTTGAGAATGGGTTCACCAGGTTCGACGAACAGGCGCCAGCGTTCAGCCCCGACAGCGCTGCCGGAGATCGAGTAAAACACGCTGCGCAAGGTCTTGCGCGGATCGCTGGCCAACTCACGGTCCGGCTTGTGGAGCTGCTGGAAATACAGGTGGTGGTACACCCTGCCCTTTGCCATTGCCTGCAAGCCTATGGTCGGCTTGACCTTGCCCCGAGGTGGCACCGGCGTATTGAGCATCACCAGGCCACGGAACAGATCCGGCCGCAGCATGGCCGCCGCCTGGGCCACCCAGGCGCCCAGGTCGTGCCCGATGATCACAGCCGATGTTTCGCCCAGCGTCGCCATCAAGCCGACCATGTCGCCGACGGCCTGACTCATGTCATAGGCTTCAATGGCATCGGGTCGATCGGTTTGGCCAAAACCCCGTTGATCAGGGACCACGACTCGATAACCGGCCTCGGCCAACACCGCGATCTGGCGCCGCCACATGTACCAAAGGTAAGGAAAACCGTGCAGCAGGATGACGAGAGGCCCTTGTCCCTCGTCGATGTAATGCATGCGAATGCCGTTGAGTTCGGCAAAGCAGTGGTTGAATGCATCAGGGTCGTCGGCGTCCACCTGCGCCCTTGCCGCGAGCGGTTGGCTGATACCTGTAGCGGTGTGCGTGCCCATTATCTACCTCCATCTTTGTTGTCGTTGTCGGCGTGAAGGTAGCCTTGGGCTGGCGTCCTGCACTAAGCTTCCCGGGACACAATCTGGTGAAACTGGGACACGAGGCCAAGCATGTATACCTTGACGCGAAGCGCCAGCCTTACCGACTTTGAGCAGGTGGCCCGTTCAGTGGGGCTCGATCCATTTCGCATGCTGCGCATGACCCGGCTACCGGCCAGTGTCCTCGACGATCCGAACATCATGATCAGCAGCGATTCGGTAGGCTGGCTGCTGGAGGAGTCAGCCCGCCTGTCCGGTCAGGAGGCCTTCGGGCTGCTGCTTGCGGAAACCCGGCACCTCTCCAACTTTGGCATGCTCGCGCTGCTCATCCGCGAAGAGCCAACACTTCGTGCAGCGTTGCAATCGTGCTTCCGCTATACGCGCTTGCATAACGCCGGTGTGCAAATGTGGCTCGAGGATGCAGGCGACCTGACCCTGCTGCATGTGGGTGTAAACATGCAGGGCCATCGTGGCGTCTGGCGCCAGGCGATTGAACAGGCAACCGGTATTATGCTTCGCACGTTGAGCATCCTGAGCGGCCATGCCTTCCGGCCGGTAAGGGTCAGTTTCACTCACGAGCGACCTTCCAGCCTTGAAGTGCACCAGCGCGTGTTGGGCACCAATATCGAGTTTTCCCAGGAATTCAATGCCATCGTATGCCGTCGGCATGATCTGGACCTGCCTATTCCCACGGCCGACCCCGCGTTGCATCGCGAGGTGAAGCGATCGCTGGACATGCAGTTGGCCAATCTGCGCGACGAACCGGCGCAGCGGGTACGCCAGATCGTCAAGATGCTGCTGCCAAGCGGACTGTGCTCTGTCGATGGCGTGGCCCAGCATCTGGGTATGCACCGACGCACCCTCAACCGACACCTGGCGGCAGAGGGAGAGAGTGTCACGACGATCATCAATGCCGTTCGCGCCGAACTCGCCGAAGAGTATCTGGCCAACAGCAAGCGCCGATTGTATGAAGTCGCCGAACTCCTCGGCTTTTCCTCTGCCGGTGACTTTTCACGCTGGTTCCGCAGCCGTTTTGGCAAGACACCCTCGGCTTGGGCCGTCTCCTACCGAGCGAGCAAGATGGCATCCGGGCCCCTGTCGCCTGAATAAGAAAGCAGGTTAATGGCCGACTCAAGCCTGCTGGCCAGCCACATTGCCTGAGCCAAGCACACCCGACGTATCTGACCCCGCCATCCCTGGGCAAGCGTCCCAATACGCGAAGATTATGTCCCGCAATGCTTATTTCATGACGCTCGTGCAACCTACTATGGGTCAGTGATCCCTGCTCCGTTGATGGGGGCCACAACACCTACCGGATACACGTAGACCGCCCAGGATCCTGGGTCCTTGATGGCTCCAGCGGTTCGTGAATTCGGGTCCAGCAACCCATTCGATGGTGATGCAAAAATACGATCCTGGATCTGATCGCGCCACTTGCAGTCCTCCACCGGGATCGACGCGCAAGCCACGCAAACGTCATCAGAACAGCGCCTGATCGCGCAACACATCTTCAATGGAAATGAAACGTCACCATCGGCCGAGGGAAGTCCTACGCATGCCCACGCTTGTTCGCGCCGCCGTTTTGACCAAATACCTGGAAGTTAGCCAGGACCTGGGATTCAACCCGCTCGACGTCATGGCAGTCGCAGGCCTGAACAAGGCTCAGCTGCAAGCCCCGGAATCGCGCATTCCCATCGATGCCGCCGTGCGTCTGCTGGAAGATTCGGCCATCGCCAGCGGTTGCCAGACCTTCGGCCTGAGCATGGCCGAGTCGCGCCAGTTTTCGGACTTCGGCGTGGTCAGCCTGCTGCTCAGCCATCAACGCACCCTGCGCGAAGCGCTGCAGGTGATGGTGCGCTACCGTCATCTGATGAACGACTCGCTGGCCATCTTCGTTGAAGAGTGCGGCAAGATGGTGATCATTCGTGAAGAGATGGTCACCGAATCGCCGATGCCCAGTCGCCAGGCCACGGAACTGGCCATCGGCGTGACGTTCGGTCTGTGCTCGGCCCTGCTCGGCTCGCACTGGCGCCCTTGCAGCGTCAACTTCATGCACCAGCCACCGGACAACCTGTACCTGCATCGGCGCGTGTTCGGCTGCAATCTGGAATTCGGCAGCGAGTTCAATGGCATCGTTTGCCCTGCCGTCAGTCTCGACATGATCAATCTCAATGCCGACCCGACCATGGCCCGTCATGCCCAAAGCTACCTTGACTCGCTGCAAGGCCCCGAGACCACCTCGACACTGTTCGAAGTGCGCAAGGCCATCTACCTGCTGTTGCCCATGGGCCGCGCCACCATTGAGCAGATCGCCCAGCACCAGGGGATGAACGTGCGCACCCTGCAACGTCGCCTCAAGGACCACGGCTGTGCCTTCAGCGACCTGATCAACGATGTGCGCCGCGCCCTGGTACTGCGTTATATGGAAAACCCGAACCACTCGCTGAGCCACATTGCCGACATGTTCGGTTTCTCCATGGCGAGCTCCTTCACCCGCTGGTTCATCAACCAGTTCGGCATGCCGCCGGCGGTGTGGCGCAGCGCGCAGAAACAGTCCGGTTCGGACGCTGCCGCCTCCAAGTCATTCTGAACACACGGCAAAAAAACGGCGACTGCTGGTACAGTCGCCGCAAAAAACGGTGTTTGTGGCACAGGTCGGGGTGTTAACGACGACTCACAGTTTCACCTCCAGCCCGAATTCGCTCATGGACTCAGGAACACTCTGCCCCTGAAGGCGGGCAATGTCTTTGTGGTAATGACACTTGGCATAAAAGAACACCGCCGCCGCGACGAGGCTGATCAATGGCACCAGTTGAAACGCGGCATGCAGACCGATGAGGTCCGACACCCGGCCGGTGATGAACGGCCCCGGCGCCAGCCCCAGCAGGTTGTTGGCCAGGGTCAGCGTGGCGAACGCCGTACCGTGCACCGAGCAATGGGTCAGGTTGGCGACCATCGCGCCGCTGGGGCCTGTAGTGCCGGTGGCAATCAACATGCCCAGGCAGATCAGCGCCAATTGCACTGGCCCCGCTTGCAAGGCAAAGGCTGAAGACAGCAACAGGCAACTGCCCAGGCAGAAACCAATGGCCAGGCTGACCTTGCGCTCCGGGGAGTGCCGACACAGGCGATCGCTGAGCATGCCGCACACAATCATCCCCACACCGCTGCACAGCACGATGCCCGCCGCCATGCCACCGGCCTTGTCAGTAGGCAAGTCGTAGTAGCGGTTGAGGTAGCTGGGAATCCACACCATCACCGTACCGCCGACGAACAACTGCAAGCCGCTGGCGATGTAGGTCGAGACCACCGAACGGCTGGACCAGAGCGTGCGCAGCGGACGCTTGACCGCCACCGTTGCCTTGTTCGCCATTTGCGCGGCACGTGGCGGCGCAATGCGTGCTTCCTTGACGATGAGCGGATAAAGCATCGCCAGCACCAGGCCAAACAGCGACATGCCGGCGAACGACCAGCGCCAGCCCAGCTTGGCCGCTATGGCGCCGCCCAGGGCCATCCCTAATACAGCGCCGAACAAACCGCCGGCCATGAAGGCACTGGTCAGAGTGGCGCGCATGTGTTTGGGGAATACCGAGATCACCACGGCGATGCCGACGCTGCCATAGGCCGCCTCACCGACACCGACCATGAATCGCGCAATGAACATCTGCTGGTAGTCCTGAGCCAACGCGCAACCCAGGGTCGCTACGCTCCACAGCAATGCCATCAGCGCCAAGCTCTTGACCCGGCCGAAACGGTCGGCCAGCAACGACAGGGGAAACGTCAGCAGGCCCACCATCAGGGCAACGATGCCACTGAGCAGGCCGAGCTGTCCGTCGCTCAACGCCCACTCGGTCTTGAGCAACGGGAACACCGCGTTCAGTACCTGACGCGACATGTAATCGGAAATCAACAGGCCGAACGTCAGTGCAAAAACGATCCAGGCATATTGGCGCGAAACGCTGACGCAACCAGCGTCGTCATCGTCGGCGGCGATTGGATGAAAGGCCATGCAGCCTCCTCGAAGTCTTTATTTTATTGTTGTTATCAAGCGTGTAGCCGGACGGCGAGCGATAGTCTCTTCAAAGCCCGCACGGGAGTGCATCTACATGGCCAGGGTCATGTTGTTGCCCGGCGGAACGTTCTTGAGCAGGGGGTCGGCGGTCAGGATTGACCAATGCGCATTGCAGTGAGTGCATCCACTTTCTACCTCCATCTATTTTCAGTAGTCGGCTTGAAGGTAGCCCTCAGAGGGCGCCTTGCACTCAGCTTTTCAGGACACAATATTGTGATACTGGGACAAAAGACCGTTCAGTTTGGGCATGCTCGCGCTGTTTATCCGCGAAGAACCCTCCGATGCTCTGGGTCAAAGCGGTCGGTAGACAGGTCAATGGCAAACAGGTGGTGCCCTGCTACCCTCTTTTTTACCCTGGTCGGGCTTACCGTCAATAGCGACTGAGGAGAACTTCACGGTGTCGAATCAGCTGGTCATACGCAACATGACCCGTCCCGAGCTGGACGAGCTCGTCGAGTGGGCTGCCCGTGAGGGTTGGAATCCCGGCCTTCACGATGCCGAGCTGTTCTGGGCTACGGACTCTGCCGCCTTCATCGCGGCGTACCAGGGCGGCGAATTGATCGGCGGTGGGGCCATCACCTCCTACGATGGCGAATTCGGTTTCATGGGCTTTTTCATCGTCCGGCCTGAATATCGCGGTCAAGGTCTGGGCGATACCCTCTGGCACGCACGCCGCGAGCGACTTCTCGCCCGCCTGCGCCCAGGCGCGAGCATCGGCATGGACGGCGTCTTTGCGATGCAGGACTACTACGCCAAGGGCGGTTTCGTCTTCTCCCATCGCAACCTGCGTTTTCGTGCCAATCTCACCACCCGTCCGACGACCTCGCAGGTAGGCGACCAGGACATCGTCCCGTTGGCCTCCTTCCCGTTCAGTCAGGTTGTCGATTACGACCGCACCTGCTTCCCCGCCCCGCGCGCAAACTTCCTGAGCGGGTGGACAGCCCAGGCCGATGCACTCGCCGTGGGTTGCCGACGCGAAGGCAGACTAAGCGGCTATGGCGTAGTCAGGCGCTGCCGGGAAGGCTACAAGATCGGCCCCTTGTTCGCCGATGACGCCCTGGCAGCCAATGCCCTCTACGCCCGCCTGGCGGAATTTGCCGAGGGTGGCCCGCTGTTTCTCGATGCCCCGGAGAATAACCCCGCCGCGATGGCGCTCGTGCACCAACAGGGCATGATCGAGGTGTTCGGCTGCGCACGCATGTACCTCGGCCCTCCTCCGGCGATCGCGCACGAACGTGTGTTCGGCGTCACGACCTTCGAGCTGGGCTGATGTCCGCTCGCGACCTCATCGGTTACGGCGGCTGCCCACCCCATCCGCGATGGCCCGGTGAGGCGCGCGTCGCGGTCCAGTTCGTCCTCAACATCGAAGAAGGCGCCGAGTCATGCATCCTCAATGGCGATGCACAGTCGCAGGCCTGGCTTCACGAGCTACCGGGCCGCCCGCCGCGTGTGGGGGAACCGGACTTGAGCGTCGAGGGCATGTATGAATACGGATCGCGCGCAGGTGTGTGGCGCATTCTGGAGCTGTTCAGCGCCCGAGGCCTGCCGCTGACCGCCTTCGCCGTCGGCCGGGCGCTGGAACTCACCCTAGCGATCGGCCATGCGCTCTGCGCTGCCGGGCATGAGATTGCCGGGCATGGCTACCGTTGGTGAACGACAACCCGAACATCTACCTCACTGCGCAAGTGATAGCCACTCTGTTCACCCTGCAACCGCAGTCCCATGCAGTGGATCGTGTCCGTACACGCTCCTGGAGCAATATCAAACACGGTGTGGATTCCATCTGAATTCGGCACACTCGCCCGAGCGCTGGCCCTGGCCGCGCTCGAGGCGTCATCGCAGACTATTCTTGATCTGGGTAACCGATCGGTCGCACCGAAGGAGGTCACTCGTTTATGCACTGTGTCCTTTTCGAAATCCGCCGCGGTTCGATCGGATGCATGATGGCAAATCGATCCGCGCGGTCATGGAGTTCCGATGAACTACCGGGCTGGGGCACGCCCCAGGCACTTTTGTCTGACACCCTGAAACGGAGACGCCAGCATGAGCACCTTGCAACTTCACCCTGCACTGGACAATGGTATCCAGCCCGCCGCCGCGAATTTCACAGGCGGCACCCTGCAATGCCTGTGTGCGACCGACAAGGTCGAGGTCAGGATCGACGCACAAACTCTGCATAACCACGCGTGTGGCTGCAGCAAATGCTGGAAACCACAAAACGCGACATTCGCCGTCATCGCCGTGGTGCCTCGAGACAAGGTCAGTGTCATTGCCCACGGCGAAAAACTGGCGATTGTCGACGAATCCGCCACCATCCAGCGCCACGCCTGCAAACAGTGTCACGCCCATCTCTTTGGGCGTATCGAGAACAAGGACCATGCGTTTTATGGCCTGGACTTCGTCCACACCGAGCTTTCGCCACAGAGCGGATGGGCTGCGCCGGGATTCGCGGCGTTCGTGTCCTCCATCATCGAAACCGGCACACCGCCAGAGCAAATGAAGGCTATCCGCGAGCGTCTGCGCTCGATCGGCCTGGAACCCTATGACTGCCTGTCCCCGGATTTGATGGACGCACTGGCGACCCATGTCGCCAAACAGAAAGGCTTGCTCCCCGCCGCCTGATTGATCGGTCGCCGCGGTTTCTTTTCCGGACCGCGGCTCCGATTCACCTTTGATGTTGTGCGCCCCACATAATTAACTGTGGGGTAGATATGTGCGCAGGCAGAGCGACTCGTCCCGTACGCGTTCATTGAATGTGGGCGTATATTGATATTGTCGATCCGGGTAGCTGAGGCGGTAGGTGGTCGCCAATAGTGTGGCGAACGAGAGTGCCGGCGGAAACTGACGAATACCCCTGAATGCTGGAGGTGCGACATGAGCCAATATCAACGCCTCTTTCTGATTGTCGGTCCAGCCATGCGTCACACGCCGGCGCTAGAGCGCGCAGTCGCACTTGCCAAAGCCACTGGCGCAGTACTGCATATCACGGTGTTTATCGAAGATGTCGACATCTTGGGGTTGATGAGCGGGAATGAGCAATTTCGCGAGATCTGTCAGCAAGAGAACCGGAAGTGGTTGCAAGATGAAGCCCAACTGATTCGCGGCAATGGGATTACGGTCACCACCGAAGTTGTATTGGCTCGGGACGTACTTCAAGAAATCCTTCAGCATGTGGCGGACTTGAAACCGGACCTGGTTATCAAGGACGTACACTACGAATCAGCAATCAAACGCGTATTCGTCACGCCTCTGGATTGGCATCTGGTGCGCGATCTCCCGGTTGCTGTTCATCTGGTCAGCGAAGTCAGGTGTCCACTTCCACGGGTGATAGTGGCAGCAGTGGATTTATCGCATCCAGAGCACCAGATCACTGACATCAACGATCGCATCATCCTGGCTGCACAGCAGATGGCAATGCAGTGCAATGCAGAGTTGCACCTGCTGCACGCCTTCGATCCATCGCAAACACATATCTCTGACGCGGGGGCCGGAGCAGTGACGATGCCAGGCTTCAGCAACGACGTACGTCGGTCACTGCATAAGTCATTCATTACGTTGGCTGACAGTTACCACATACCCTCTGAACGACAACACTTCATTGAAGGGTCGCCAACCAAAGCGATGTCCGACTTCGCAGCCTATAGCCGAACCGATGTGATCGTAATGGGAAGTACACATCGAAAAGGGCTGCACAAGCTGATTGGCAGTACTACAGAGCACGTCCTGTATCAGGTGCCCTGCAATGTTTTGGCGATAAAGGGGCAAGTTGATCAGTAGGAATACTCTTCAGGTCCGCACTTCGATACGGCAGCAGCTGACAATCACGGCCTTGTTTTACCAAGAGTGTTGACTGGGCGGACACGGCTGGCCGTCTGCCTTTGGTTGATTTCTGCCAGTCGGGAACGGCTGCAACCAGGCATCACTCCCTGTTCAGCACATTGATGATAGGGCAAGCGGCCCCGCCGTCGCCTGCATCGCACTCCTGCACCAGTGCGCCCAGTACCTGCCGCAGCGCGGCAAGGTCGGCCATCTTTTGATCGATCAGGGCCAGCTTGTGCACGGCCAGTGCCCGAGTCTCGCGACAAGTGCAAGCCGCATCAAGTGTCAGCAGTGTGCCCACCTCATCCAGCGTGAATCCCAGCGCCTGCGCCCTCTTGATGAAGCGCAGCCGTTTGACCTGCTCCGGTAGATAGCATCGATAACCGCTGAGCGGCTTTGGCGGCTCATCCAGCAAGCCGCGTCGCTGGTAATAGCGAATAGTCTCGATGTTCACCCCGGCAGTTTCCGCCAACTTGCCGATACTCAGCCCTGTCACCATCACACGCCCCTTGATTCTGTACCCGGGTACGGAGTGTAAAGTGACCCTAGGTTAGATCAGTTCGATGGAGAAAACGATGGCTCAGGCTCCAGTGCAAACCGTCAGGCTCGACGCTCGGAACATGACCTGTCCGGTCTGTCCGATCGCGATCAAGAGTTCACTGGAGCAGTTGTCCTTCTACCGTTCACACGTGAGGCAACCATGAGCATCGTCATCTTCGAATCCGTATTGACCTGCCCACATTGCGGTTTTGCCAAGCAGGAAGCCATGCCCACAGATGCCTGTCAGTTTTTCTACGAATGTGGCAGTTGCAAAGCCCTGCTACGCCCGAACCCCGGTGACTGCTGTGTGTTCTGTTCGTTTGGCACGGTGAAGTGCCCGCCGATTCAGGAGCAGCGCGGATGCTGTGGTACGGGCTTGATCTAGGTTTATTCGGTTTATCGGACGCCCCTGACGCGCCTCAAACCGTGGTTATGGGAGGTCAGTGTCATGTGGAATCACTCTCTGGTGCTCGTGGTGATTTACCTGACTATCACCCTCGGCATCGGCTGGCTGTATACCATTGCGCTCCTGTATTGGCTTTGATCCGATAGGTGACGATCGGTCAGTGCGCATTGGGTACCGTTTTCGGCAGGTAGCTTTGTCCCGATCAGCGTCGGTGGGCAATGGCTGCAATGGGTTGTGCAGCCATTCGCGACGATCAGCCCCAGCCAGAAGGGACGCTCAGCACCTCAACCGCGCACCAGGTAGGCTCCTGAGGGAACCCGATATCGCAGCTTCTTGCATTTGCCGGGTGCAGGCTGCTGCCCCGGCGGACGATCAGGAAACCAGATTCGGCATTTACCCGGAGGCGGCATATGGCCGCGGGGAATCTCAACCTCAGCGTACGCCCGCTCAGACTCGACATTAGCCATTTGTAATTTTCCTTCGGGCCCGGCCCTGCCAGCCGCTGGCGCATCCGAAACCCCACCTGTCTCTGCGCCAGCGAAGTTGCCAGCGTCGCGCCCAGTGTCCGGAGTGGATTGCTCAACAACCGCCATTTCCGCATCGCGGCGCCTTTGGGTCTCCTCTTCCAGCCCCTTCTGTACTGCGACCAGATCCTCTTTTGCATTGGGTGGGGTACCCGAAGCCTGGGCCTGCTGCGCCGCCTGTATCAGTTGGAAGTTGCGGTTGCGTAACGCGACGTTGCGACCAACCCGCAAGTTCGAGCGCGCCGCCAGGGTTTCAGCCTGCTGGTACTGCCCCTGCTGAAGACGCAACACACCGAGGTAATGCAGCGTCGCGGGATTGTTCGGCTGAATATGCAGGGCACGCTCCAGCGTGGCAGCGGCCTGGTCCAGTTGGCCATTTTCATACTGCCGCGAGGCGGTTTCGATCAGGGTGGTTGATGCGCTGTTGCTTTGCGCGGGTGCTCTTCGCTCGGCAGCAACCGAACAAAGCGACGCGACGGCGCAGTACGCCAGGATGAGTCCCGACAGAAAACTCTTGGTTGGCATCAGGGGGGCGAACTCGGCTGATCTCGGACGGCACTGAAGTAAAACAGGCCAAAGCGCTGCTCGGCATCTGCGATACAGGGCCCCCATTGACCCGGGCAGTACCCTGAAGTTCCCGCTGCAAAGGCCACCGCAGCCAGAACTTTACCGCCAACAGACCCCATCGCGAATTTGTTCGCGATGGGGTCTGCAACCGCATGGCAACGTGCGGTCAGCGGCAAAAACATCATGTCGTCAGGATAAAGTCCGTCTGATCGATACCTGCACTGTTAACACCGACAAGGCGAATAGTGTCCACTCCGATCCCGATCACTGTGTCCGCGCCGTCACCCGCAATGCTCACGTTGGCAGCGAACGTCTCGCTACTGATCCCCAGCCCCGCGATATTGAGCAAGTCCTGCCCTCCGGCCGGATTGATATCGAAGCCCTGGATCGAGTCGTTGCCGAAACCTGCCGCGGAAAACATGAAGGTATCGTTGCCGAAGCCGCCGTTGAGCGTGTCGTTGCCCAGCCCGCCGAAGAACAGATCGTCACCCGCACCGCCGACCAGAGTGTCGTTGGCCTGGCCGCCCAGCATCGTGTGGTTTGCCGCCGCTGCGTCGTAGGCCAGCTCACTGCCGCTACCCTCGGCGTTCGCCTGCAAACCCGCCGCCGCGTATTGGCCATTCATCACGATCTGCGCCACATGCGCACCGTCGCTCACGCTCAGCATGCCGCCGGTGCCTGTGTCATTCGCTGCATAGGTGATCTGCGTATTGGCGCCGAACGCAACATCGCCAAAGTCCAGCTTGTCACCTTCGGCAAAACCGCTGACGCTGCCACTGAACGCCGTCGACTCATCGAGCTTGAGCGTGCCTGCCGCGCCGCTGTCGAACGTCACATGCTGATCGGAGGCTGCACCGAACTCCAGTATCGCCAAACCGCTGATAGTCGCGCTTCCCGCGCCACTGGCCTCTGCGTGGACGGTGATGTTGCCATCATTCGCCCACAGGCTGCCGCTGTTGAGGAGCGCACTTTCAATCACCAGTCCGCCGCTGCCGCTGGCTTGCAGCACACCCGTGTTGGTGACGGCGCTGCTGCCGGTATCGATCACCAGCGCATTGACACCGCTGGCAAGGATCAGGCCCGAGTTGACCAGCATCATCTGCCCCGCTCCCAACTGGCCGGCACCCGAGAGGGTGTTGTCGGCATTGGTGAGCACCGTGTCCGCGCTACCACCAAAGATCACGTTCTGCGCGCTGTCGGACAACACCACTTGCCCGCCACCGCTCAATGTCGCGCCACGGAACAGAATCTCGAGATCGGTCCCGCTGCCGGTGGAGCCGAGCGCTATGGTGCCGCTGTTGTCGATGCTGCCACCAAACGGCATGATCGCGCCGTCGGCAATGGTGATGGTGCCCGTATTGGTCGTGACCGGGTCCACATCGAACAGCAAGTTGCCCGCGCCCAACGCCGCCGCATCCACGCCCTTGACCGTGATCGTCTGGTCGGCGCTGATGCTGAGCACGGCGTTGCCGTTCGTATCGTTGGCGATAGTCACATCCGCAAAATCGTTGACACCCGTGAAGCCGATCAAATCGATCTTGTCGGCCGCCGCATCGAAGCTGTAAATGACGTTGTTGCCGATCGGCCGGGCGAACACGAAGGTGTCGGCACCGGACGAGCCGGTCAGGTTGTCGTCGGTGGACAAGGCGAAGATCGGTGCGCCTGGGGCATAGATTTCGATGTTGTTGAACACGTAGGCGCTTGCGGTGCTGCCGTCGTCGTTGCTCCAGTACATGTTGACATCGAGCACCAACGCACCGGCGAATTCGCATGGCGTTGTCACAGTCAATGCGCCGGGATCGCTGGTCTGCACGGTCCAGGTGCCATCGCCATTGTCGGTTCCTGCATTGAACACCCACCCCGAAGGAACACCGCTGATAGTCACCGTCACGGGGCCGCTAATATCGGCCAGTGGAACGTTGAGGGCCAGATTGACGGGTTCGCCGGCAACGCCTGCCGGAAGGTTTGCACTGCTCCCGGCCGCACCCGGATTACCCGCCAGGTCGGTGTAGCTGTTCGCGGCAACGTCGACTTTTATGCTACCGAGCAGCGTTCTGGTCAGCGTTGCCGTGTAGGTATCGCCGTCAACCTGGGTAAAGTTACTGAAGGTTGCGCGTGGCGTTGCGCTCGTTGTCGTCACTGCGACATCAGACAGGTTGAAACCGCTCACCGTCTCACTGAACTGGAATGTGACCGTCGACGTTGCATCCATCGAATTCTCTAAGGCAGTCCCTGTCACTATCACCGTTGGCGCCACGGTATCAACTGGCGTCTCAATGACGTTCTGCACGTTCACCGTAATCGTCTGCGTGTCGATTCCGCCATTGCCGTCGGACACCTGAACGTCCACAACGTAGGCGTTGTCGCCGTCAGTACCACCGACATCCTGGGCATTCTCGTAATCGGGTGCTGAGTTGAACGTCAGCACCCCGCTCGAACTGATCGAGAACTTGCTGAAGTCCGTCCCGGCCGTATTCAGGAGCGAGTAGTTCAGCGTCTGCGCCGGCAGATCGGCATCGGTCGCCACCACCGTCGTAACCGCCGTGGTGTTCTCCGCCACATTGACCGAAGCCGTCGCACCACCACCGTTGGAGGTGATCGTCGGTGAGTCGTTGCTGCCGGCGATATGCACGATGACCGAAGTGAGGGTGCCGTCCGCGCTGCTCACCGCGAAGGTGTCGGTGTAGGTGGTACCGGCGGCGAACTCGTTGTGGGCGGAGTTGGCGACGTAGTTCCAGGCACCGCCGGTGCCGATGGAGAACTGGCCGTAGCTGCCGGCGGTGTTGGTTTGCGCGACGAAGGTTGCGGCGCTGTCGACGTCGCTGATGGTCAGGGTGCCGGCGGTGGAAATGTCGACGGCGGCATTGGTCTCGGTGAGGTTGGCGATGTCGGCGGACAGCACGGCGGCATCGTTGGTGCCGAGGATATGCACGGTGACCGAAGAGAGAGTGCCGTCGGCACTGCTCACCGCGAAGGTGTCGGTGTAGGTGGTACCGGCGGCGAACTCGTTGTGGGCGGAGTTGGCGACGTAGGTCCAGGCACCGCCGGTACCGATGGAGAACTGGCCGTAGCTGCCGGCGGTGTTGGTTTGCGCGACGAAGGTGGCGGCGCTGTCGACGTCGCTGATGGTCAGGGTGCCGGCGGTGGAAATGTCGACGGCGGCATTGGTCTCGGTGAGGTTGGCGATGTCGGCGGACAGCACGGCGGCATCGTTGGTGCCGAGGATATGCACGGTGACCGAAGAGAGAGTGCCGTCGGCACTGCTCACCGCGAAGGTGTCGGTGTAGGTGGTACCGGCGGCGAACTCGTTGTGGGCGGAGTTGGCGACGTAGCTCCAGGCACCGCCGGTGCCGATGGAGAACTGGCCGTAGCTGCCGGCGGTGTTGGTTTGCGCCTGGAAGCTTTCCGGGCTGTCGATATCGCTAATGGTCAGGCTGCCGCCGGTGGTCAGCGGAGCATTGGTTTCGCTCAGCGTAACGCTGGCCGAAGACAGCACGGCGGCGTCGTTGCTGCCGGTGACGGTGATAGTCACCAGTTGGGTGTCGACACCGCCGTGGCCGTCGCTGACCTGCACCGTAAACACGTCATTGTGACTCTCGCCCGCCTTCAGCGACTGCACCGCACTGGCGACACCGTCAGTGCCATTGGCCAGCGTGTAGGTCCATTGGCCGGTGGTGTCGACGGCGATCGAACCGTAGGTGCCTGTTGCCGGGCCATTGATGGTCCAGGTCGCCGTGGCATCGTGATCGATGTCGGCCGAGTTGAACTGGCCATTCACGCTGAGCGTGCCGTCTTCCTGCACCGCGCCGGCCTCGTTGCCCGTCGCGAAGCTGAGCACGGGTGCGTCGTTGCTGCCGGTGATGGTGACGGTCACCAGTTGGGTGTCGACACCGCCGAGGCCGTCGCTGACCTGCACCGTAAACACGTCATTGTGACTCTCGCCCGCCTTCAGCGACTGCACCGCACTGGCGACACCGTCGGTGCCATTGGCCAGGGTGTACGTCCATTGGCCGGTGGTGTCGACGGCGATCGAACCGTAGGTGCCTGTTGAGGAGCCATTGATGCTCCAGGTCGCTGTGGCGTCGTGATCGATGTCGGCCGAGTTGAACTGGCCATTCACGCTGAGCGTGCCGTCTTCCTGCACCGCGCCGGCCTCGTTGCCCGCCACGAAACTGAGCACCGGTGCGTCGTTGCTGCCGGTGATGGTGATGGTGACGGTCTGCGGCGCCGAGACCGCGTTGCCCGTACCGCTGTCATCAGTGGCCACCACGGTGTAGGAGAAGCTGATGGTTTCACCGGTGCTCAGGAAGTCCAGGTTCTCGCTGCTGCTGTAGGTCCAGCCGGCCTGATTGACCGAGAAACCGGCGACCAGCGCCGCGGCCTGCGCCGCACCGAGGGTGCCGCCGCTCCAGGCGATATCGTGGTTGGCGCTCTGGCTGACCGTCACCCCGTCATTGCTGTCCAGATCGGCGAAGCTCAGCGCTCCGCTGTCGCTCAAGGTGGCCGCGCCGTTGCCTTCGTCCATCGCCCCGGCCGTGTCGTCGATGGTCAGCATCGGCTGGTCATTGGTGCCGGTCAGGGTGATCGTCACCGTTTGCGCTGCCGAGGTCGCGGTGCCCGTACCGCTGTCATCAGTGGCCACCACGGTGTAGGAGAAGCTGATGGTTTCACCGGCGCTCAGGAAGTCCAGGTTCTCGCCGCTGCTGTAGGTCCAGCCGGCCTGATTGACCGAGAAACCGGCGACCAGCGCCGCGGCCTGCGCCGCACCGAGGGTGCCGCCGCTCCAGGCGATATCGTGGTTGGCGCTCTGGCTGACCGTCACCCCGTCATTGCTGTCCAGATCGGCGAAGCTCAGCGCTCCGCTGTCGCTCAAGGTGGCCGCGCCGTTGCCTTCGTTCATCGCCCCGGCCGTGTCGTCGATGGTCAGCGTCGGCCGGTCGTTGGTACCGGTCAGAGTGATCGTCACGTCCTTGGTCACTGTCGCCCCGAAGTCGTCGGTCAGCGTCACCGTGAACACTTCGGTCTTGGTCTGACCCTCGGCCAGGTACTGCGCCGCACTGTTGTTCAGCGTATAGCTCCAGCCCACGCTGCCCGCCGCGTCGCCGGTGCTCTCGTCGCTGACATTGGCCACCAGCGAACCCAGCGCACCGGATGGCGCGCTCACGCTGGCCACATGGGCGTCATCGGCCAGGTCCACGTCGCCGAAGGCGAAACTGCCACTGGCTACCGTGGTGCCGTCTTCGGTCACCGCACCGCTTTCAATTTCTGCCGCCGACACCGTCGGCCCGTCGTTGGTGCCGGTGATAGTGATGGTCACATTCTGCGATACCGACGAACCATGGCCATCGCTGATGGTGACCAGGTAAGTTTCGGTGACTGTCTGTCCCTGTGCCAGGTACTGTGCCGCCGCATTGCTCAGGTTGTACGTCCATTGCACCGAACCGTCAGCCGCATTCGCGGCTTCGCTTACCGGCGAGAGCACGAATGTACCAAGATAAGTAGCGTTGCCCCCCGCTGGCGCGAACGTCGCCATGTGCGTATCGCTCAGGTCGACGTCGTTGAAGGTAATCGTGCCGCTGGTCGTCAGCGAGTCGGTCGTGCTAGCAGTGGTGTGGGCATCTTCGGTCACCATGCCGGCCTGCGTGGCGAGGCTGATTGTCACACCATCATTCACGCCCGAAAACTGCACTGTCGCGGTGGCCCAGCTGAGCGTTCCGTTGCCCAGACGCATCGCATAGGTAAAGCTGTCCGTCAGGAACTCGCCAGTAGCCAGCGCCTGGAGTTGTGCCTTGAAAGCAGAGAAGAAGGTAGTGGCGTCGTAGCCGACCTTACCGTCCGAGGTGATCCAGATCTTTGCACCATTCAAACTGGTGTCAGAACTCGTCGCCTCAGCCCTCGCCGTATCCTGGGTCAGGAGGTCGGCCGGAGCATAAACCTTGGTGGCAGTAGGATCGCTCACCGCATTGTCGAGTGACCAGAGTGTCTTCGCGTTACCGCCGAGGTCATTGGACATGACGTCCCAATACACGACCCCCAACAGATTTTCAGTGGTGGTAAAGACGTCATCCTTCGCCTGCGGCGTGTTGGAAAACGAGGTAATGGTTCCGCCGCTGGTAGTTGTAGTGCTAGCCATGTCTTTCTCCCTAGAAGTCACCCTGAGCAAAAAACCGCTGTGGGCCGCTAACAGCCACAAGCCGATTCTTCCCCCACCCACGAACCCATCACTCCACCGGTACCAGCCGGCTGGCCAGCAGCTTCACGCCCACCCCGGCCCTGCCGCCCTGCGGTTCAATGCGCACGATTTGTCCTTGCGCCTTGAACTTCATGGGGCCGCCGGGAGTGTCGAGTTCGATCTCGAAGTCAATCAAGCTACCCACCTGCTGCTCGCTATCGGTTTCGAAATACAAACCGGAGGCGCTGATGTCACGGATGACACCGCTACCCCCGCCGATCAGTTGCAGCGACAGGGTGACTTGTTCACGGGGCTCAATTCGGTGTGTGTCTTTCATGGCAGCAGTCTAAAAACGGCCTCTGTTTTTTACATGAGCGCGCTATCCCTTTTTTCTGGGAGTCAATCACCCATGAAAACAGTGTTTTATGGGACAAATGTCATGGGAGGGGATGTCTGAAGCGCTATAGAAAAAAGCCAGGGGCTGCAACGATTGCTATCATGGTCAGCTAACACAACCCGCCTAAAGAGGCAGCGAGCCGCATGCCAATTCAAGTCCTGTTAGTCGCTCTACCGCTCGTGGCCTGGGGCCTTGAGCGTCTGGTGGAAAGCGCTCAACCGAGGTTGAAGCTGGCGGGTTCGACGGCGTCGGTGGCGCAATACCTGCTTTCGTTGCACCAATACACACCAGATGTGGTGGTATTGGACCTGGACAGCGAGGACTGTATCGAGTCGCTGGCCGAGCTGCACAGCCGGACCAAGGCCAAGATTCTGGTAGTGACAGGGTCGAGTGACTTGGCACTGCATGACAGTGCGGTGCTGGCGGGCGCACGTGGCGTGGTGGATAAGCGGGAGTCGGCATCGGCATCAACATTGCTCAAAGCCATAGAAAAAGTGCATGAAGGCGAACTCTGGATCGACCGCAATGCGACCAGCCGTATCTTCCTTGAACTGGCGCGCAAGAAAGTCGAGCGCGATATTGACCCGGAGCAACACAAAATCGCCAAGCTGACGCGCCGCGAACAGCAAACCATTGCATCGCTGGCCAGCGACCCCTCTGCCCCTGGCAAGTTGGTGGCCGAGAAGCTGCACATCAGCGAGCACACGCTGCGCAACCATTTGACATCGATCTACAGCAAGCTGGGCCTGACGAACCGTGTAGATCTTTACGCCTACGCACACAAGCATGGGCTTTCCACAGGCGACTGAGGGCCGCGGCAACACGACCGATCTACCCCACCCTTCTCCTGCATTGGGCCACAGTGGGAGGCACTACTTCATTCCAATCGGTGGTGACCAGACTCTCTCAATCGGTGATTGCAAACCGTACGCCGGGAAACGGATTGCGGGCGACAGGCACTACGTGCCAATTGGGGTTAACTGTATTTTGGCAGGCGGTAATCGGCCAGGAGCCGCCGCTCAAATACGTCCAGCAAACTGAACACAATTCCATGTATAGGTAGAAATGGCTTGGGTTTGATCCAGGCGGCACGCATGAATAGGCACGATAGTATGTCTATCTCAAAGATGTACTGACCTGGCTGCCAGCGCAGCGGACCATTGAAATCGGGCAACCGCTACCGCGCGCGCGTATGCGGGCCTGACTCACTCAAGGGTAAGTTGGGCAAGGCTTACGTCTAATCGCGATAGACGGTTAGCCGAACGCTAACGGACCATGGAAAATTTTGCTGATGCAAGTGTCACACCTTTCCATCAGGAGTCACCCCAATCACTACCAAGGAGAGGTAACTATGGCTTTCGACGCCTACATCCAAATCGAAGATATTGCTGGCGAAGCGCTGGATGAGCAATACAACAACTGGATCGAGATCACCAGCTACGGCTTCGCCGTCAATCAAAGCACGTCTGCTACCGCAAGCTCTTCTGGCGGTGCGACATCAGGCCGTACGACCCTGACCAATTTCACCTTCACCAAGTTTCTCGATAGCGCCAGTTGCAAGCTGCTGGAAGCAAGCTGTGCGGGTCGGCATCTGAAAGAAGTGAAGCTTGCGCTTTGCCGGGCAGGCACAGACAAGCTTAAGTACTACGAAATAGTCCTGGAAGAGGTGATCATTGCCGACTACTCGCAGAACGCCAGCTCGGGCGTTCCCATCGAGGTCGTTCAGTTGAACTACGGGCGCATCAAGACCACTTACACGCGACAGAAACGATCCGATGGTAGCGCTGGCGGGAATGTGACGGGGGGCTGGGACCGGATCAACAACAAGACGTATGCGTGAGGTAAGACGATGTCTGAAGCAAGGAGCTTCATCAACCCCAGAACTCAGTCATACCAGTCTTTGAGAGCCAGCACACCGGTTTCGGGGCACGCCCGGGGCAAATTCGATGTCCTCAATGCCCACATTACCAACAGCGTAGTCATGGCAGGGGAGCTGGTGGCACCTTAAGTGCGCGCGACGCGTTCTACGCAAAGCGCACCCTGTTGTTCATGAAGCTCGAAAAGCAGTTGGCGAGCGTTGCCGCATACGGCTCAGGCTTACGTAATCAAGGGAAGATCAAACAGGCATTGGGTATTTCGACGCGAAGCTATTTGAATCATGGTGAAATCGCGGGCTATGCCGACAAGGTGTCTGGGGTTGCCAGAGCATCAAATCTGGTCAAAAAAGGCACGTATATTGGTACCGCGCTGGATGTGGCATCCACCGGCCTGGCGATTCATAAAGCCTGCACGACGGGGCGGGAGGACCAATGTCGACGCGCCAAATATGTTGAAAGTTCGACCTTGATGGGTAGCCTGGCGGGCGGCAGCGCGGGGGGGTATGTGGGCGGTATGATAGGGACTGGTGTTTGTGCCGTCGTTCTGGGGATCAGTACAGGCGGCCCCGGAGCACTAGCTTGTGCTGTCATCGGTGGAGCAGCGGGCGGTAAGATTTTCGGTGATTTCGGGAGCAAGGGAGGCGAGATGCTGGGTGACTTTTTGTATAGTGAGGTATCGGAGTGAATGAAGTTCACCCTGGACTGATCGCGTTACTGATCATTGCACCCATGATACTGGCAATGATCGTACAGTGTTGCATTGCTCATAAATACACTGAGCGCTTTGAATCGTTTCTTACGAATTGTATTTTCGTGACCGGCAATAAAAATACATTTCAACATGCAGGCCTTCTGGGCAAGGTTATGCGCACGGGGTTGATCTCTATGGTGCTGGCTGTACCGAAGATCTTTGTGCGCAGGGGTTTGATTGACATCGATGAAGTCAAACGATTCCCGCCCCGTATGAGACGACTGCTGGTGAGCCTGTTAGGCATCCACATCGTGTTGCTCACCGCGCTGGCCATTTTCAATTATGCACAGCGTTGAAACTTAGCCGGCTAGCATTGGCTTTACCCGGTCGGTGGCCAGCTAGATGGTATTGGCACGGTCACCGGACCAGCTCTTGTCAACGTGGAGAAAATCACGGATAGAACTACTGGGCCTTGGTCAAAGGCGACTACCTGAGCCAAGGTAACCCGCGCCCCGTCAAATTCTCAGACACCGTCAACTTCTAAGTAGAACCTAGCAACAGATCGTTCATTTTCGATCCCCTGGGACTGCAAAACACGCCTTAACGGACCCTTTTTAATAGCGGGAACGTGACTGGCAGCAAACCTTTAGAATAGACGGCGGCGTTTGAAGCGCCGCCGTCATTTAACCAGTCAGATACAGAGGTCGAAGTTAGATTACGACCGATAGCTACTTGATGTGAGAGACCGCTTTGGGTCGTTTTCTGCCTCTCGCGACAGGCAAAAACCGACCAGGAACGGACATCAAGCCAGCAAACCCCAAAAGCCCCGCACTCTGACGCCGTTAGCTATTTAAGCAACGCCTCCTAGAACTTTTTCCTATTTATCGGTCTATGTGGATAGGCACATCCATTCGCCAAGCGCGGACCCGCAGGCTCCCCCGAAGCCGGATGGCCACACGTCCAGAAATCAATCAGAGGTTGTCTTCGCTCATGAAATTCCATGACCCACGGATGGTGCTCTTCGGCCTGTTCGCGTTCGCGGCAGTGGGCTCGGCATCAGCCACACAGATGAAGACCTCAACCCCTGTTTTGGCACCTGAAGTCGCGGTCGTTCAGGTGCCGGTCCAGGCTGCGGTCAACCCTTGGCCGACCTTGGCCAGTATGGCCGGCAAGCAGCCAGGACCGTTGCTTGCCCATGACGACCGATACTGGCATGACGGCCGTTGGCACTCTCGTCGAGACGATTGGCGCCGGGATGACTGGCGTAGGGATAACTGGCGCAGAGAGCAAGCCCGCCGTGAAGCAGAACGCCATCGTTACTGGGAGCGCCACCAGGATCGGGCCATGCGGTACCGCTACGAGGACGATCGCCGCTACCATCGACGCTAGTGCGACGCCCCGCAGGTTAAAAACGTCGACGGGATACGGGCGCCCCGCTTTCGCCCTCCTCGTCGGCGTTAAAGGCAATATGCAAACGCCGCCCTCCTCCAAGTGCCGATGACGCCGAAATCAGCCACCCCATGTGAATGCCCATGAAGCAGATTTAAAGGTTATGTTATATCCTATATCAACATAACCTGTCAGGCGTTACTGACAGAGCCATCCACTCCCTGCTTGCGGCATTCGATGACAACGTCTAATCACCTCCCCCCCATCACAAGCTTGAACCAACGCCTGTTGTCCATTGACGCCCTGAGGGGATTAGTCATCCTCCTTATGCTGTTGGATCACGTGCGCGAAACGTTCTTTTTGCACCGTCAGGTAGTAGACCCGATGGACATCGAATCCACTGAGCCGGCGTTATTTTTCAGCCGCACACTTGCCCATTTGTGTGCACCGGTTTTCATACTGCTCACCGGACTGTCCGCTTGCCTGTACGGCCAAAAGCACCAGGGCAAGGGCGATGTGTCAGCCTTTTTATTCAAGCGCGGTCTGTTCCTGGTACTGCTGGAGTTCACCCTGGTGAATTTCGCCTGGACCTTTCAGTTCCCGCCTACGGCCATTTACATGCAGGTGATCTGGGCCATTGGCATCTGCATGATGGCCCTGGCCGGACTGGTTTGGTTACCCAGGCCCATTCTGTGCTGTCTGGGTCTGGTGATCGTGGCCGGGCACAACCTGCTGGATAATCTGCACTTCGCGGCAAGCTCGCCCATGCATATACCTTGGGCGATTCTGCATGATCGCGGCTGGATCGATTTCTCCGACAGCTTGCGTCTGCGCACCTCGTATCCTGTACTGCCGTGGATTGGTGTGATTGCTCTTGGGTACAGCATCGGCCCCTGGTTTGCCGGCCAGGTCTTGGCCGCGGATCGTCAACGTGCTCTGCTGCTTGCAGGGGTCGGGACATTGATCGGATTTGTCGCACTGCGAGCCGTCAATGGTTATGGCGAGGCGCCTTGGGTCGCCCATGAAGGCATCACGCAAACCCTCATGAGCTTCTTCAACATTACAAAATACCCACCTTCCCTGCTGTTCCTTTCGCTGACGCTGGGAGTGGGCCTGTTACTGCTTCGAGCCCTGGAACGGGCCCGACAACGCAAGTGGGTCAATGCGTTGGCGGTCTTTGGCGCGGCGCCGATGTTCTTCTACTTGCTCCACCTTTACGTACTCAAGACGCTGTATCTGGTCGGCGCGGCGTTGTTCGGATTGAACCAGGGAGTTTTTTTCGGTTTCGACAGCATTTGGGCGGTGTGGCTGACGGCGGTGCTCTTGGCTTTATCCCTGTATTTACCCGTGCGCTGGTTCGCGGCATTGAAGGCACGCCGTCGCGATATCGGATGGCTCAAATATTTCTGATCAGGACATGCGCTCACAAAAAGGGCGCCTGGAGAGTAGTGCCTGCCAGTTAAGCCCCGGACATTGTGGGAGCGAGCTTGCTCGCGATAGCGGACTGTCAGGCACCCCTTATGTGACTGTTCAACCGCCATCGCGAGCAAGCTCGCTCCCACAAGGTTTGCGGTGTTCAAACGTTTAACTGATTGGCATTAGCCCTTGGAGAGCCCCTTTTTTCTAGACTGTCCCGTCCTGAAAACCTTTATCAAAGCGGAATGAGGCGCCGTAAGCCGAATCCGGTAAATGGCTAGCGCCATCGTCCCGTAACCGCGAACGGAAAGTACCGCTCTGCGGCCGGGTGCGATACAAGCCACGTTTTTGCAATTCAGGAATGACCAACTCTACGAAGTCCTCAAGGCTACCCGGGCTGATCAGCGGGTTGAGCATGTAGCCGCTGGTGCCGGAAATACGGGCGTGCTCTTCGATCCGGTCAGCCACCTGTTGCGGCGTTCCCACCAGAATCAGATCACTGCCCCGGGTGACATTGGCAAAGCGCTGTTTGACATCGCCGGCGGTCAAGGGCTTGCCGCTGCCATCAGGCCGCATCACATAGGAGGTCATGCCTTCGGTATGAGTGGACAACGCTTCGCTGTCCGCGTAGCGGCTGATGTCGATACCGGTATCACCGGCATAGCTCACCAGTTGTGCCTGCAAGTGATAGTTGCTTTGCAGCTCGTCATATTTGCGTTGGGCTTCGATCTCGGTCCTGGCCGTGACGATGCGCAGTACGGTCAGTGATTTGACATCCCTGGCGTGACGCCCCCGTGCCCGGGCCTGCGCCCATATATCTTCCAGCCCCTGGCGAATCTCCAGCGGGTTGGACTTGGCGATGAAAATCAGCTCGGCGTGCTTGGCCGCAAACTCACGACCACGGCCTGACCAACCGGCCTGGATCAGCAAGGGTGTGCGTTGCGGTGACGGAGACGTCAAATGCGGCCCGGCCACCCGGTAATGCTCGCCGACATGATTGATCGGTCGCACGCGATCGCCCTTGGCATAGACCTGGCGAGACTTGTCGGCAACCACGGCATCGTTTGCCCAACTGCCTTCCCAGAGCTTGTAAACCACATCGAGAAATTCATCGGCGCGTTCATAGCGATCATCGTGCTTGATCATCTGTTCCAGGCCGAAGTTACGGGCAGCGCTGGTCAGGTAGGACGTGACGATGTTCCAGCCGACCCGGCCATTGGTCAGGTGATCCAGCGTGCTGAAACGCCGGGCATGGGTGAAAGGATGCTCGTAACTGGTGGTCACGGTGACGCCGAAGGCCAGGTTTTCCGTCACGGCGGCCAATGCCGGAATGATCATCAATGGATCGTTGGCCGGTGCTTCCACCGCCCACTTCATGGCCGCGTCGGCATTACCGCCAAACACATCGTAGAAACCCAGCACATCACCAAAAAACAGCATGTCGAGATGAGCCTGGTCGGCGATGCGCGCCAGGTTCGACCAGTAGCCCAGCGAGTTGATGGCCAGTCGTTCGTCAGCCGGGTGCGTCCAGAGGCTCGGCGCGCCGCCACAGCCAACACTGGCTTGCTCGTATAACGCAAACAACAGAGGTTTTGGATCGGACATCGTAGTACCTGTAAAAAGTCATTGAGCGGATGGGTCAGCGCTGAGGCTTGAAACCTTTGCCGTAGTGGCGTTCAAGTCGGTTCTGTATCAGCTCCAGTCCAATGGACAGGAGCCAGTAGATAACGGCTGCGGTGGTGAGCATTTCGATGTAGCGGTAGGACGAGCGACCATAGGACTGCGCGAGGAACATCACTTCCCAGACCCCCATCACCGATATCAACGATGAGTCCTTGAGCATTGAAATGAACTGGCTGGTTGTCGGTGGAATGATCGTGCGCATGGCTTGCGGCAGGATGATGTGCAGAAACGTTGCCGCAGGCCTCAGACCCAAGGCCATCGCCGCTTCGCGCTGCCCGGGTGCTACAGCCATGATGCCGGCACGAAAAATCTCGCTGAGGTAGGCACCGTAATTGAGAGACAGCGCAATGATCCCCGCGCTGATCGCGCCCGGAACCACACCCAACTGCGGCAGCCCCAGATAGATCAGCAGGATCTGGATCAGCAGCGGCGTACCGCGAAAAAAGGACGCATAAAAACTGGCAATGCCCAAAGCCACTGCACTGCGAGACAGGCGCGCCAGTGCCGTCACGAAGCCAAGGAGCAACGACAGCCAGATCGAGCAGAAGCACAGGAACAGCGTCAGCGCGGCGCCCTGCAAGAAACCGTCAGGCCCCGGATGCAGGCCGACCAGGTTGGGCAACTTCTGCACAATGATCGAGAACTTCAGATCGAAGCTCATGAAAAACATGACGCACAGGCCGAACAGCATTGCCCAGGTCAAATACAGGCGAGTGCGAAAACCAAATAGCTGGCTGAAACGACGCGTCTGGGTTTCGGGGGCGATAACCGCCTTGGCCGGGTGTGGATTGAGGGCTGTCATTGGCTGATATCGGCACCGATCCACTTCTGTGAAATCCTGCTCAAGGTGCCATCGGCCTTGAGCTGGGTGACGACCTCAGTGACCTTGGCATTCCATTGCCGATCGCCCTTTTCGATCGCGACCACGTTGGGCTCCGCATACAGCGTGTCGCCAGCAATTTTGAAGCGAGGATCCTGGGCGATGCGTTCGCGAGCAGTGATGAGGTTGGTGACCATGGCATCCAGACGCACGCCCGTGCCCAGGGCCAGATCCTGGAAGGCTACCGTTTCGTTGTCGTATGGCGCGATCTGGACGCTTTCGAATGGATAGCTCAACGGCTTGTCCTCGGCGCCCTCGATCAGCAGATCCTTGTTCAGATAGGCTTCATAGGTCGACGCACTGATCACACCGACTTTTTTACCTGACAGATCCTTGCCCGTGACAATGTTCTTGTCGTTGGCATTCACCACGATCACGGCCGGTGACTGGTAATACTCCACCGGGAAGTCGAACACTTCGGCCCGTGCCTTGCTCGGGGTCATC
This sequence comes from Pseudomonas sp. ACN8, assembly GCF_002303925.1. Taxonomy (GTDB): domain Bacteria; phylum Pseudomonadota; class Gammaproteobacteria; order Pseudomonadales; family Pseudomonadaceae; genus Aquipseudomonas. The sequence continues at coordinate 119,456 of NZ_MRCS01000001.1, read as the reverse complement.
GAGCACACGCAGATGTCATACCGACCGTTCCAGTGTCCGGCAGCGATGACATCCCAGGACGGTGTTTGCAGCTTCAGCTTCACCCCTAGCCGTTGCGCAACGGCCTTGGCGACATCCACGTCAAACCCGTCCAGTTGGTTCTGTTCATTGAGAAAGGAGAATGGCGGATAACTTTCCATCAGAACGCCGGTCAGCTCCCCGCTGCTGGTTACGCGATCCAGCGTGGCACCCGCCAAAGCCGTCGAGCAGGTAGCGAGTAATGCCAAGCCAAAAGGTAAAAGCGCCTTAGTGTTCACAGACAAGTGCTCCAATCGATTCAAAATACTGAATAGATTAAAACGCACTATAAAAATAGTTTGTACTTCCTTTATGGAATATAAGACTGCGTTCAAGCTATATTGGATCGAGCGCGTCAGGTGCTTGCAGCGCTGACTTCTGGTGACAAGCAACACCCACGCGCCAGGCACAACGGGTCAAGACCTTGCTCAATAGCGTGGTGTCGCTGGGGTAGGCGTCTGCCGCTGATGTTTCAGGCACTGAGGCGAGCATCCAGCGATGAGCTCATCGAGAAGCGTGCTGCCCGAGCTCCTGGGCAAGCCCGATGAGAATGCCTTCGGGCCCCCGTATGTAGCAGAGTCGATACACATCTTCGTACCGGGCCACTTTGCCGACGAGCTGCGCGCCGAGTTTGTGGAGCCTGGCGAGCGTGTCGTCGATGTCTTCCACGGTGAACATGATACGCAGGTAACCGAGGGCGTTCACCGGGGCGTTGCGGTGATCGGCGACCACAGGGGGTGCGAGGAATCGGGATAACTCGAGCCGGCTGTGACCGTCCGGCGTACGCATCATGGCAATCTCGACGCGCATGTCACGTAATCCGGTGACGCCATCTGCCCAGTCGCCTTCGATGGGCGCGCGCCCTTCGAACTCGAGGCCGAGTTCGGTGAAGAACTCGATGGCGGTGTCGAGGTCTTCTACCACGATGCCGATGTTGTCCATTCGCTTGACCGTCATGATGTCTCCTTGCTGCCCAACGTAGCCGTTCAACGTAGTAGTCGAACACCTAGCTTGGCATTGCCGGGCAAGACGACAAAATGAACTGACCAGCGGATCCCCCCCGCTCAACCGATGAGGCATCAGGCACGCCAGGCCGCATTCTCGATCAATAGCGCCATGCCCTGCCCGCCGCCAACACAGGCTGCGGCGACGCCGTAACGCAGATTGTGCTCACGCAGTTGTCGGGCCAGGGTCAGCACCAGACGCAAGCCACTGGCGGCCAAGGGGTGGCCGAGTGCCAACGAACCACCCTGGACGTTCAGACGCGAACAATCCAGCTCCAGTTCCTGAGCCACCGCCAGCACCTGGGCGGCCTGGGCTTCGTTGATTTCAAAGCGGTCGATCTGCTCCAGGCTCAAGCCGCTGCGCTGCAGCAGCAGGCGAATAGCCGGTGCCGGACCGATGCCCATGAACTCTGGCGCCACCCCGACCACCGCGCTGGCCCGCAGCAAGGTCAACGGTGTATCCCGGCAGGCCGAAGCGCGCCCGACCAAAGCAGCCGCCGCGCCATCGACCACCGCACAACTGTTGCCGGCGGTTTGCACCCCGCCTTCGTGCACGCTGCGCAACCGGGCCAACGCTGCGATCTCACCAGGCCGCGGGTGGCTGTCTTCACTCACCGTCACGACACCGCGTGACAGGCGGATGCCCCGTGGCTGATAGCCTTGCAACTCAAATGCCTGAGGCCCCACGGCAACGATCTCGGGTGCCAGCCAGCCCGCTTGTTGTGCCGCAAACGCTCGCTGATGACTGGCACAGGCGTAGGCGTCCACCGCTTCGCGACTCAGCCCATAACGCCGCGCAAGGTTGTCGGCGGTGGTGATCATGTCCACCCCGGGAGCCGGGTCGTACAGCGCTTCCCAGAGAAAATCCCTGAACTGCACTTGCGCACCAAGGCGGAAACCGCCTCGATGGGTATAGGCCGCAATCGGATTGCGCGACATCGATTCGGTGGCCACGCACAGGGCCAATTGCACGCCGTCATCCAGTTGCCTGGCGGCCTGGCGCAGCAGTTCGAAACCGGTGGCGCAGATGCGCTGCACCCCCAGTGCCGGAACCGATTGCGCCACGCCGCTGTAGAGGCCGATGTGCCGAGGCAGCAGGTAGACATCGAAGCTGGCCTGGGCCATGGAGCCCGCCAGCACACTGTCTACCGCCAGCGGGTCGACTTTCGCGCGCGCCAGTACTTCGCGCCCGACCTTGATGCCAAGGTCGATCGGCGACACCTCGGCCAGTGCCCCGCCGAGGTCCACCCAGGGCGTTCGCACCGCATCGAAAATCGCCGCATCGGCAAAGGCCGAGTACTGCCCGTCTGTGTTCACGACTTCGCCCCGGCGCGCAGGATGGCCGGATCGAGCCCGCGATACAGCGCCTCGACCTGTTCCGCGCGCCACTGCAATACCGCACGCTGATTGATCGAACCCTTGTCGGTGATTTCCCCCCGGTCGATGGACGCCGGCTCATCGAGCAAGGCGATCCATTCCAGCCGACTGGCATTGCCCGTGGCCTCGCGATTGAGTCGCTGCAACCAGCCGGCGAACCACTCCCGTACCTGCGCGCTGGCCAACACTTCGGCGTCACTGGCACTGGCCGCCAGCCCTGACAGCCGTCGACATTCAAACATCCGCGCAAAGACCAGCGCGCCCAGGCATTCACGATCCGGCGCGGTCACCACCAGGTCCTGGACATAGGGCGAACCTTCGAGCACCGCGCGGCTGCGCAACGGCCCGACGCTGACGAACACCCCGGATGACAACTTGAAATCTTCGGCGATGCGCCCGTCGAACATCAGCCCCAATTGCGGATCCCTCGGGTCGGCGAGTTTGAGTGCATCGCCGGAACAGTAGAAGCCCTGGGGGTCAAACGCTTCGAGGGTCTGCTGCGCTGACCGCCAGTAGCCGGGCATGATGTGTGGCCCACGAAAACGCCCTTCCAGTTTGCCGTCCACCGGCACCAGGCGCACCTCGCAACCGGGCGCCGGCAGGCCGACATAACCGGCCATGGACAACGGCCCGGTGGTGAAGGTGCAGGACGGCGAAGCCTCGGTCATGCCGAGCCCGGCCATCATGCGGATACGCTCACCGCAGTGCTGTTCGCTGACGCGGTCGAGACGGTCCCAGACACTTTGCGACAGGCCGGCCGCAGCAAAGAAGAACAGGCTGATGCGTTTGAAAAAGATCTCCCGCAGTTCCGCGTCCTGCTCCAGTGCCGAGGCCAGCTCTTCCCAGCCCTTGGGCACGGTCAGATAGGCGGTGGGCGACACTTCCTTGAGATTACGCAGGGTCTGCGCGAAACCCTGCGCCGTGGGCTTGCCGTCGTCCAGGTAAAAACTGCCACCGTTGTAGAGCACGATGCCGACGTTATGGCTGCCGCCGAAGGTGTGGTTCCACGGCAGCCAGTCCACCAGCACCGGCGGTTCTTCGCCGAACACCGGAAACGTCTGCAACAGCATCTGTTGGTTTGAGCACAGCATGCGTTGGGTGGTGATCACCGCTTTGGGGAGTTTGGTCGAGCCGGAGGTAAACAGGAACTTGGCGATGCTGTCTGGCCCCGTGCTGGCAAACGCGGCTTCGGCCTCGGCAGCGCCCGGCTGCTCAAGCAGGCTGGCAAAGCTGACCTGGTGGCGTCCTGCGACTTCGCCCCGGACGGTAATCATGGGCGTTTCAACCGGCAGCACGGCATCGATGGCACGCTGGTAGGCTGCGGCATCACTGACAAACACCAGGCCGGGTTGCAGCAGGTCGCAGACGTGACGCAGCTTGGCGAAATCCTGGGACAGCAGCGAATAGGCCGGCGACACCGGGCAGTAGGGAATGCCCGCATACAGGGCGCCGAACGCGAGTTGCAAATGTTCGATGTCATTGCCCGAGAGCAGCACCAGCGGTTTGTCTGCCGACAGGCCGTAGCTCAACAGGCTTTGGGCGATGGCCCGGACACTGTCGAGCATCTGCGCGTAACTGACCCGACGCCACTCACCGTCGGCCTGTCGGGCGGCGATGAAAGTCTGCTCGGGACGCACCCGGGCCCAATGCACCAGACGGTCGAGCAGTCGCGGCGGATAGTCGGCCAATGGCTCCAGGGAACGCATGTGCAACGCGCCCTGCTGTTCTTTCACCTCGACCGCTGCGCGACCGATGGACACGTGACGGTAGCGCGGCGCACTAGCCTCGGTGTGGGGTTGCGATCTGAATTCGGAACTCACGTGCTTGTTCTCCATCAAGGCACGCTACCACCAGGCCGCACGAATGGGCATGGTGGTGGCTGCCGCCTTTTTATTGTTATTTCTGCGGTTCAGATCGGGTAATGCCGCGGTCCATGTTGCAAGGTGACCCAGCGCAACTGGGTGAAATGCTCGATGGACGCCTTGCCGCCAAAGCTGCCGTAGCCGCTGGACTTGACCCCGCCGAAAGGCATTTGCGCTTCGTCGTGCACGGTCGGGCCATTGATATGGCAGATGCCCGACTCGACCCGTTGGGCCAGCGCCAGGGCGCGCCCGGTATCGCGACTGAAGATCGCCGCCGATAACCCGAACTCGGAATCGTTGGCCAGGCGCAGCAACGCTTCATCGCCCTCCCCGCGCAGCAATACCGCCACCGGGCCGAAGGACTCTTCGCGATACAGACGCATGCTCTCGTTGACGCCATCAAGCAGGGTCGGCTGCAAAATGCTGCCGTCCAGTTGCCCGCCGACCACCAAACGCGCGCCCTTGGCCAGGGCATCGTCGATCAACCCCTTGATGCGCGTTCCGGCACTGGCATCCACCAGCGAACCGAGCACCGAATCCGCCAACGCAGGATCACCCGCCCGCAGGGTCTCGACCTTGGCCGCCAGCTTTTCGACAAAGGCGTCGGCGACCTTGGCATCGACGATCAACCGTTCGGTGGACATGCAGATCTGACCCTGATTGAAGTACGCGCCGAAGGCAGCTGCCGCCACCGCTGCATCCAGGTCGGCATCATCGAGCACCAGCAACGGCGCCTTGCCGCCCAACTCCAACAGCGCTGGTTTGAGGTGGCGCGCCGAGAGTTCGCCAACGATACGCCCGACATGGGTTGAACCTGTGAAGTTGACCCGCCGCACCGCCGGGTTGGCGATCAGCCGTTCGACAATCGCCGCCGCATCGGCCGGAGCATTGCTGATAACGTTGACCACGCCATCGCCCAGTCCGGCATCCTGCAAGACCTGGCCGATCAGGCGGTGTACCGCCGGGCTCAGCTCCGAAGCCTTGAGCACCACGGTATTGCCGCACGCCAGCGGCATGGCGATGGCGCGGGTGGCGAGAATCACCGGGGCGTTCCACGGGGCGATCCCCAGCACCACGCCGCAGGGTTGGCGCAGGGCCATGGCAAAACTGCCCGGCACATCCGAGGGGATGACTTCGCCATTGATCTGGGTGGTCATCGACGCCGCTTCACGCAGCATGTTGGCCGCCAGCCGCACGTTGAATCCGTACCAGTTGGCCATGGCCCCGGTTTCGCCGGCCGCCGCGATGAATTCGTCGCTGCGCGCCTGTAACTGCTCGGCCGCTTTAAGCAAACGGGTGCGACGTTCATTGGGCGCCAGGGCGGCCCAGGCGGGAAACGCGGCCTGGGCGGCAGCCACTGCGGCGTCGGCATCTTCCAGGGTGGCGGCGGCTACCCGCGATACCAGTTCACCGGTCACCGGATTGCGACGTTCGAAGGTCCGACCGTCGCGGGCAGGCAGCGACTGGCCGCCAATCAGCAGGGGCACGTCCAGCATGGTGATTCCTCTTTATTGTCTTTATCGGGAATTCATTCGAGCGATGCAGAGCGCCGGGGCGGACAGGCACCCGGCGATCAGTCTCAGCGCTTGTAGGCCTGCAGACCGGGCTTGATGCTCTTGTCGTCGAGGAACTGCTTCATGCCCTGCTCGCGGCCACCTTCGGTGTCGAGCAGGCGCGACTGGTCGAGCTTGGCGTACAGGTAGTCCTCGTTCTGCTCCCAGGTCAGCTCGCGGCAGCGCTTGAAGCCATGCTTGGCCGCACGCAGCACCACCGGGTTTTTCTCCAGCAGGTTGCGCGCCAGATCCACGGTGACTTCACGCAATTGCGCCAGGGGTACGCTTTCGTTGACCAGGCCCATCTCGGCGGCTTTCTGCCCACCGAAGGTCTTGCCGGTCATGATGTAGTACAGCGACTGACGATGGCCCACGGTGTCGGCCATGGCCTTGCTCACCAGGTTGCCCGGCGGGATGCCCCAGTTGATTTCCGAGAGGCCGAAGGTCGCTTCGTCGGCGCAGATCGCCAGGTCACAAGCCACCAGCGGGCTGAAGCCGCCACCGAAACACCAACCGTTGACCATGGCGATGGTCGGCTTGGTGTACATGCGCAGCAGTTTCCATTGCCATTGCGAGGCTTCGCGGCGGATCTTTTCCTGGAGGATCTCCGGGCCCGCGTCCACTTCGCGGAAGTATTCCTTGAGGTCCATACCCGCGGTCCAGGCTTCGCCGGCACCGGTCAGCACCAGCACGCCGGCCGCCGGATCCTGCTCCAGGGTTTCCAGCACATCGATCATTTCCCGGTTGAGTGTCGGGCTCATGGCGTTGCGTTTTTCCGGACGATTGAGAATGACCCAGGCGATGCCTTCTTCGATCTCGACCTTGACGGTTGTCCAGCGACCTTCGTAGTTGCTCATGGCATTGCTCTCTTGTTCTTGGCTTGAAGATGACTGGAAATTAAAGGACTCATATAGTTATGTCAATTAACTATTAATCGAATTAACCATTTTTATTCGCCCGCAAATATCCTCCGAACCCATCGCCCTGAACGGCGGGCGTAGCTATCAGCGGCCAACCCCGGCAAACTGGATACACTTGTTAACCTCCACTTCTTCAGGATTCACCCGCAATGGCCAAGCCTTCCCCCCTCGCCGACCAGAGCGAGTCCCCGTCCGCCACCGCCGAGCTGCAGGCACCGCTGGATTCGGCACTGGATGACCTGATCGGCTACGCGATGCGGCGCGCCCAACTCAAACTGTTCCAGAACCTGATCGGTCGCCTGTCGGCCCACGACCTGCGCCCTGCGCAGTTCTCGGCCTTGGCAATCATCGATCAGAATCCAGGGCTGATGCAGGCCGACCTGGCCCGGGCCCTGGCCATCGAGCCGCCGCAGGTGGTGCCGCTGCTCAATAAACTGGAAAGCCGCGCGCTGGCGGTGCGGGTGCGTTGCAAGCCGGACAAACGCTCCTACGGAATCTTCCTGAGCAAGACCGGCGAAACCTTGCTCAAGGAGCTCAAGCAGATCGCCGCGCAAAGCGATTTCGACTCCACTTCATCGCTGACCGGCGAGGAACGCGAGGAGCTGCTGCGCTTGCTGAGAAAGGTCTACCAGGACTGAACGCAGGCTGCCGGCACGCTCCAGAAGGTGCGGCCGGCGGGGAACATCGAAGAACCCGGGCTTACCAGATCGGCAAGGTATAGAGCACCTGGAAGCGGGTCTGGTTTTCATCACGAAACGCCGTACCGCTCGGGAAGTCATTGCGATAGATCGCCTTGCGCGCCAACAGCCCGACGTTTTTCAGCGGGCCGCTCTGAATCACATAACCCAGTTCCATCTGGAATTCGCGCTCCTTGCGGTCCTCGGCGTTGTAGGCGGCCAACTCGATATTGTCGCCGCGTACGTAACGCAACCTTCCCTTCAAACCGGGCACCCCGGACGCCACGAAGTCGTAGTCATAGATCGCTTGCCAGGTGCGCTCCCTGGCGTTGAGAAAATCCGAAGCCATGGTCTGTTCGCTCATGCCCATCAACTCCGTGCCGGAGATGTAGGGCGTCGCCGTGTCGCCGCTGGAATGCATGTAGCCGAGGCTCACACGGTGCCCGCCGAGGCGGTAGCCGAACAACGCCGAGAGGTTGCGATTGTCCACCCTGCCCGCCTTGGCGCTGCCATCCTCGCGGCTGAAAAAGCTGCGCAAGTCGCTGGTGAACACGCCGTCGCCGAGCGGCAGGTTATGCAGCAATGCCAGGGTGTCCTGTTGGTACAGGTCAGTCACCTCGGCATGGTAGGCGCGCAGACTGAGTTCTTTGTTGACCTGATAATCGCCCCCTACGTACGCCAGATGCGAGGTGGTGGCGGCGCCGTTGAATCGCCGGTTTGGCGAGGCGATGCTCATGGCCTGATAGTCCGTGGAATCGCGCTTGTTGATGCGATCGATGTAACCGGTGTTGAGGGTCAGGCCCTCGATATCTTTGGAACTGAGGGTCGTGCCGCGAAAGGTCTGTGGCAACAGTCGCGATGGGCTGGCGAAAGCGAACGGCAGGAAAATCGAGACATCGCCGCTCTTCACCGTGGATTGGGCAAATCTTAGTTTGGCCGTCGGGGCGAGCCGTGAATATTCATCCGCCGCGCGCTTGTCGCTGGCCGACACCGGCAACAACTCGGTGCCGCTACGATGCGGCGCAGAGTCGAGCTTGACCCCCAGCAACCCGCGAACGTCCAGACCGAATCCCACAACGCCTTCGGTAAACCCCGACTCCACGCCCAGGATGAAACCCTGGGCCCACTCCCGTGCAGCCGTCTTGGCGCCGCCGTCCTTGTAGTCACGGTCCATGTAGTAATTGCGCAGGGTCAAGTTGGCGTGACTGTCCTCGATAAACCCCTCTGCTCGCGATGTTGAGGGCAGGACGCTGAAGCCGAGAAGCGCCAGGAGCAATCCTGGATTAACACGGGACACACAGGAAACTGACGCCGCTGCATCGGCGTTGACGGGGTGTTTTGGCATGTTCGATATCCATTTTTATTGTTGTGCTGGATGCCTGACGACCACAGGGCAATCGGCTTCGTGGACAGAGAATGGAAACAGCCGAGGGTGATCGTCAATCGCAGATAGCCGATAATCGAACATTAATATTGTTATCTATTTTTCAACAAGATCATCATAAATCAATTAATCGATTGTTTTTAAAGGCTTTAATTCAGAGGATCGTGCCTTTTAAGAGGTCGTTCATTTTTTAGTTATATTTGTTATCTTAATCGCCAGCCATTACATCCAGCGTGCCGGAGTGCAACGGGATGGCTCGACTCCACAACAAAAACAACAATGAGGTACACCCATGGACAGTCCATCGCGTCGCTCGACGCTGACAATCGCTTTGTGCTTTATCGTTGCGCTGATCGAGGGGTTCGATCTGCAGGCTGCCGGCACCGCTGCCGCGGGATTGCGCCAGAGCTTTGCCCTGGACCCGAAGATGATGGGCTGGGTGTTCAGCACCGGGATCATCGGCCTGCTGCCGGGTGCGTTTTTTGGCGGCTGGGTGGCCGATCGTATCGGCCGCAAGAAAATCCTCGTCGGCGCCGTACTGCTGTTCGGCGTCTTCTCGCTCTGCACTGCCTATGTCGAGAGCTATTCCAGCCTGCTGCTGGTGCGCTTCATGACCGGCCTGGGCCTGGGTGCCGCCCTGCCCAACCTGATTGCCCTGTGTGCCGAGGCCGTGAGCGAGCGCCATCGCGGCACCGCCATCAGCGTCATGTACTGCGGCGTACCCCTGGGCGGCGCGCTGGCGGCCGTGGTGGCGATGTTTTCCAGTGAACACTGGCAAACCACCTTTATCATCGGCGGTCTGACGCCCTTGCTGGTGGTGCCGCTGATGGCCCTGCTGCTGCCCGAATCCACGGCGTTTCGCCAGCAACACGTCACGACCGCCAGCCCACGGTCGTCCACCGCCCAGGCGCTGTTCGGCGAAGGACGCGCACGCTGCACGCTGGCCTTGTGGTTGAGCTACTTCTTCACCCTGACCGTGATGTACATGCTGCTCAACTGGCTGCCCTCGCTGTTGCTGGAACAGGGTTTCACCAAGCCCCAGGCAGGCATGGTGCAGATGCTGTTCAACATCGGCGGCGCCATGGGTTCGCTGCTCGGCGGGGTGATGCTGGACCGCTGCAACGGCCTGAAAGTGGTCCTGTTCGTGTACGCCGGGGTGTTGGCGGCGCTGGCCGGGGTCGGCCTGTCAGTGGGTATCGTGCCGATGGCCATCGCCGGGTTTGCCGTCGGGTTGTTCGTCATGGCCGCACAGCTTGTGCTGTATGCACTGGCGCCTCCTTCCTACCCGACGTCGGTGCGCGCCACCGGAGTCGGCGCGGCCGTGGCCATCGGCCGGCTCGGTTCGGTGGCAGGTCCCCTGGCCGCCGGCCAGATCCTCGCCGCCGGTGCCGGCACCACTGGCGTGCTGCTGGCAACGTCACCGGGGCTGGTGATCGCCGCGCTGTCGATCCTGACCGTGATCGCCCGCAACGGCGCGACCACTGAGTCTCATCCGCAAGCTGCAAGCTGAGCCACGCCACCCTGGGGTTTGAGGAATGAAAATGCCCGGCAATTTGCCGAAATGCTGTTCACTTAAGCGAATGTGGTCCTCTGTAGGAGCGAGCCTGCTCGCGATGGTCGTTAACGATAACGCGTATTTACTGGCAAAACGCGGCGCTCTTGAGTCCATCGTCGGAACGCCGCCCGGAGCAAGCTCGCTCCTACAATTTCCTTAACTGAACAGCATTACGGCAATTTTCCGGGCATTTTCATGACCACCGAATCAGCCTCAAATCGATGCACATCATTGACTAATCAGTACAAGGGGGACCGTTAAGCGTCTTATTGCCCATCCACTTCGAACCGGTAAAACTGTCGATCCGGTTCGCTGAGATCACTGAAGGGACGAAAGCCAGGGAGCCTTAAATACCGGCACCAATATCTACGACTACCATCACTGCGATTCCTCACCTGTCACACTCACTGATTGCAGCCAATCAACAAAGGCCCGCAAATGGACGGGCTTGTCGGCGTCAAGCGGAACCAGCGCATAGTAAGTCGGGCCGAGTGAGCGCAAAGCCGGAAAGGGTCTCTGCAACCGTCCGGTGGCACATTCGGCCTCAAGCGTTGGAAAGGGACCTATTCCGAAACCAAGCCCATCGACGACGGCCTGCAACGTCACGAAGAAATGATCGAAGCGCAAGGTTCGGCTCGCTCGAAGCATCGGTTGATTTGCACTTTCCAACCAGGCTTCCCAGTCACCTGGGCGGGTTTCGGTGGTCAACCAGGTTTCGGCGGCCAGTTGCTCAACTGCCTCGATGCCTGTCCTGGCGAGCAAAGACGGGCTCGCAATCACCGTATTCGATTCCCGGTACAAGGGTATTGCCTGAAATTGACCACCGTTTGGTACGCCCCGTCGTATGGCAATGTCGAAACTTCCCGTGAACGCCGGTTGCGTCGAAAGCACGGTCGAAACGCGCACGTCCACCCCGGGGTGTGTCTCGGTAAACAAAGGCAATCGGGGGATCAGCCAGCGCATCGCGACGGTGGCCGGGGCGCTGACACGGATGATTTTCAGCTGCTGCTTCTTGCCATAGCGCTCGGCAGCGTCCGCGATGTGATCGAACGCGGCGCTGATTTCCCGGGCGAGCGCCCGGGCATGGGGCGACGCCACCATGCTCTGCCCATCACGCACAAACAGCGGTTGACCGAGCCACTCCTCAAGGGCCGCAATCTGCCGACTGACCGCGCCGTGAGTCAGGTTCAGTTCCCGGGCCGCAGCCGAGTAACTGCCTGCCCGGGCGGCCACTTCAAAAATGCGCAGCGCGTGAAGCGGCGGAAGTTTTTGCCTCATGTGTGAGCCTCATGCACAGATATCGCCAGTTTAATTCGATTGTGTGAGAAAGATGCTCAGAATACGGTGAATCGCCGGTTTCAAACAGTGCAGGTCACTCACCGCGCCGTGCGCTCACTCATCGAAGGGAAGGCTTATCCATGACACAACTTATCAGCGTGAACTCGCGCTCCTATCGCCTGTCGTCGGCACCGACGATTGTTATCTGCGTCGACGGATGCGAGCAGGAATACATCAATCAAGCCATTCAAGCCGGACAGGCACCGTTTCTCGCCGAACTTACCGGCTTCGGCACAGTGTTGACTGGCGATTGCGTGGTGCCTTCGTTCACCAACCCGAACAATCTGTCGATCGTTACCGGGGCCCCGCCATCCGTTCACGGTATTTGCGGCAACTTCTTTTTTGACCAGGAGACGCAAGAGGAGGTGTTGATGAACGACGCGAAGTACCTTCGCGCGCCGACTATTCTTGCCGAGATGGCCAAAGCGGGCCAGCTCGTCGCCGTGGTGACCGCAAAGGACAAGTTGCGCAACTTGCTGGGGCATCAACTGAAAGGGATCTGTTTTTCCGCTGAAAAAGCCGACCAGGTGAATCTGGAGGAACACGGTGTCGAGAACATCCTGGCAAGAGTCGGCATGCCCGTGCCTTCGGTATACAGCGCAGACCTTTCCGAGTTCGTGTTTGCCGCCGGCCTCTCGTTGTTGACCAACGAACGCCCCGACTTCATGTACCTGTCCACTACCGATTATGTACAACACAAACATGCGCCAGGCACACCCGAAGCCAATGCGTTCTACGCAATGATGGACAGCTACTTCAAGCGTTATCACGAGCAAGGCGCGATCGTGGCGATTACGGCGGATCACGGCATGAATGCCAAGACCGATGCGATAGGTCGCCCCAACATCCTGTTTTTGCAAGACCTTCTCGATGCCCAATATGGCGCGCAGCGCACACGGGTATTACTGCCGATCACCGACCCTTACGTAGTGCATCACGGCGCGCTGGGCTCTTACGCGACCGTGTACTTGCGCGATGCGGTACCGCAGCGCGATGCCATCGACTTTCTCGCAGGCATCGCCGGTGTCGAGGCAGTCTTGACGCGTTCGCAGGCCTGCCAGCGATTCGAACTGCCCGAAGACCGGATTGGCGACCTGGTGGTACTCGGGGAACGACTGACGGTGCTTGGCAGTGCTGCCGACAAACACGACCTGTCCGGACTGACGGTGCCCTTGCGTTCCCACGGTGGTGTATCGGAGCAGAAAGTGCCACTGATCTTCAACCGCAAGCTGGTCGGTCTCGACAGCCCCGGCCGACTGCGAAATTTCGACATTATCGATCTCGCGCTCAACCATCTCGCTTAATTCGCAAACCCGGCAGCGCAGCGAAGACTGCGCGCTCCCGCTTAATCCAAAAACTGGTTAGCGCAGCGAAAGACTGCGCGCCACACGGAGACAGGCATGCCTACAAAAACCGCTGATACCCTGCAATACAAGGCGAACTCGCGAGTATCCACCTTTGACCAATACAAATGGCGCGCACTGATCGGCGTTACGTTCTGCTATCTCTTCTATTACACAGGGCGCCAGACCCTGGGCTTCGCGATCCCCGGCATTCAGCATGATTACGGTTTATCGAAATACGAGATCGGCTGGATCAGCGCCATGATGTTGTGGTGCTACGCGGGCGGTCAGTTCATCAACGGCAATCTGGGCGACAAGTTCGGCGGCAAGCGAATGATGATCGCCGGCGCGATTCTCTCGCTGGGGGCCAACTGGGTCTTTAGCTTCGGCCACTCGTTCTGGTTTTTCCTGCTTGCGTGGGGGGCGAACGGTTACTTCCAGTCCATGGGTTTTGCGCCCGGCAGTCGCCTGCTGTCGAACTGGTGGAGCCATAAACATCGCGGCTTTGTGTACGGTGTTTATGTCGGATTTTCCGGTTTCTCCTCTGTGCTCGCGTTTATTCTGCCGCTGGTCATTCTGGGCGCGATGCAACTGGACTGGATCTGGATTTTCCGGCTGGCACCACTGTCGATGCTACTTGGCGCAATTGTCCTGTGGTTTTTTGTCTCCGAGCGTCCCGAAGACAATAAATCGGCCCCCCTTGAACAGGCGGACGACACCTCGCTGCCGGCAGCGGAAAATAATTCAACCAGTGCACAGCGCTATGTGACCGTGCTGCGGAACTGGCGACTTTATATCACCGGATTCGCCATCGGTTTCCAGAACGCTGCGCGCTACGCATTGGTGGTCTGGGTACCGGTGCATTTTCTCGGGCTGGACTGGAAGACATCGTCAGCGATTATTGACCCGAAGTGGATCACTATCGCACTGCCGGTAGGGATGGCGTTGGGTGCCCTGTCGAACAGTTGGATTTCCGACGTGGTATTTCAGGGAAGACGCTATCTGGCGATCGTCTCGTATATGGTGCTCGCTTCAACCACCGCGATGATCATGATGTTCGTGCCGCACGCAAGCATGGTCGCGATTGGCTTGCTGTTTCTTTGCGGGTTTTTCGTCTTCGGCCCGGCGTCGTCGTTCTGGGCTCTGTGTCCGGACATCTTTGGACGTCACGTTGCAGGCACCGCAACCGGCGTACTCAATACCATGTCCTATGCATTTGCAGGCATGAGTGAGCCAGTTATCGGCCACATGATCGATTCAACCGGTAGTACGTCGATCATTTTTCCGATTGTAGCGGGACTCTGTGGGGCGAGTGCAATGTTGTCGTTATTGATCAAACGCTGACAACCTTAATGCGCGGATCGTAGCGCCACAAGCGCCACGATTCGCGTGCCCCGAGCGATTTATGATAGCGATACTGACTCGCTCAGGGTTGTCGTTGCAGTGCGTATCAATGGCAACCGTTACCAGTATCGGTGAAGGCGGGACGGACTATCTATACTGGGTTGTGGATGTCCTTCGCAACAGGCAGAAATCGGCCAGGAGCAGTCTGTCGCTACGGGTAGAAAACGACCCATTGCGACTTAAGGCGTCAAAGTATTCAACGCTTGCAGCGCTTTGTAGAAAGCGCTTGGCGACAAGGCTTCCAATCACTACCCCTTTCGAGTAACCCACCTTGGTAATAGGCCGCAACAGCCTGCATCATTAACCTGTCCTCTCCCGAACATCATGGTCCTGAAGCAGGCCAGGAGTGTCACATTGTGTCGTTACCGCTCGTCTTTGAACCTCGGAATCAGCACCTGTCTGTCGGCCTGGATAACGACTGCAACAGCTGATACGCCCACCGTGCACGTGTACAACTGGTACGACTACATCGGTCCGACCACCCTCCAGGATTTCAAGCGCGAAACGGGTATTGAACCTGTGTATGACACCTTCGACAGCGGCGAAGTACTGGAGGCCAAGCTGATGACCGGCCATAGCGGTTATGACGTGGTGGTGGCCAGTAACTTCATCCTGCCCGCCCTGATCAAGGCGGGTGCCTTGCAAAAGCTCGACCGCAGCCAACTGCCCAATCTGAAACACATCGACCCGATAATTTTGGAAAAGCTTCGCGCGAACGACCCTGACAACCAATACGCCATACCTTACCTATGGGGCACCGATGGGATTGGCTACAACGTTGAAAAGGTCCGCGCCATCCTGGGTGACCAGGCACCGGTGAACTCATGGGACCTGCTGTTCAAAGAAGAGAACCTGGCCAAACTCAGTCAATGTGGGGTGGGAATTCTGGACGCGCCCGCCGAGATCATGCCGATCGCCCTGCACTACCTTGGCCTCCCTCCCAACAGCAGCAACCCCGATGATTATAAAAAAGCCGAAGCGCTGATGCTGAAGTTGCGCCCGTACATCACCTATTTCAATTCGTCGAAGATCGGCAGCGACTTGGCCAACGGCGATATCTGCGTGGCCCTGACCTGGTCCGGCGCGGTATTCGGTGCAAAGCAAGCCGCCAACGAAGCCGGAAAAGGAGTGAAAATCGAATACAGCATCCCCGTCGAAGGTGCACCGCTGTGGTCCGATAACCTGGTACTGGTGAAAGACGGCAGCCACCCGGAGCATGGGCTGACCTTCATCAACTACATGCTGCGCCCGGAAGTGATTGCGCCTGCTACCGATCTGGCGCTCACCGCCAACGCCAACAAAGACGCGACGGCGCTGGTCTCGGCTGAAGTGAACGACAACCCGAACATCTACCCCACTGCGCAAGTGATAGCCACACTGTTCACCCTGCAACCGCAGTCCCATGCGGTGGATCGTGTCCGTACGCGCTTCTGGAGCAATATCAAGAACGGCAACTGAGCCGATATCAGCGATGTTGTTTCTGGTCGCGACTGAAGGGCAATCGGCACGCTGCCGGGGCTAGATGCCGCCACCTTGCTCTACGCCTTGCGTCGGGCCAGTTGGCCTGGGCGGAAACCGCCATTCACGACGAGCAGAGATCGGTCATTTTCTGCCAGTTGCCACCGGCAGCTATGGGTCGACTGCTGCCCTTCACGACAGGCAGAAAACGGCCAGGAGCGGTCATTCCAATTCTGTTTGCGCGAAACCTTGGAATTGGCCAACACGCCCTCATAACAGTGGCTATACACAACGCTCCCGAGAGGAAGGACAGACCATGACCAGACACACCGAAACTGCCATTCTCGCCGGCGGCTGCTTCTGGGGCATGCAGGATCTGCTGCGGCGCTATCCCGGTGTGCTGCACACGCGGGTCGGTTATACCGGCGGCGATGTGCCGAATGCCACCTATCGCAACCATGGCAACCACGCCGAAGCCATCGAGATCGTCTTCGACCCTGCCGTAATCAGCTACCGGCAGATCCTTGAGTTCTTCTTCCAGATACACGACCCCAGCACGCCCAACCGTCAGGGTAACGACCTGGGCCCCAGCTATCGTTCGGCGATCTACTACCTCAACGAACAGCAACGCGACATTGCCGAGGACACCGCTGCCGATGTCGATGCTTCACACCTGTGGCCAGGCCGAGTAGTCACCGAAATCGAACCAGCGGGGCCTTTTTGGGAGGCGGAACCAGAACACCAGGATTACCTCGAACGTATTCCGAACGGCTACACATGCCACTTCATCCGCCCGAACTGGAAGCTCCCCAAGCGCGCCTGAAAGTCGAGTTTGTGAGGCGCAGAGGTGACCGCTTCCGACCGTTTTCCGCCCTTACGACAGGCGGCAACCAGCCAGGAGCGCGAGGTGGACTCACCAACAATACTTGCCAGCATCCCCGGCACTGAAGGTTTCCTCCTCTTATGTGACGCCTCGAACACCGGGCTCGCAATATCGCCCGATGATCTCGAACAATCGATGGCACGATGTCGCAAGGTAAGGTTCAGACGCTGTGGCAACTCCGAGCAACAGGCCGGAGGAGCTCCTGGACGGCGTCGCGAACCACGCTGACAAAGGCGATGGGGCCATGCCAAAGGTCATCGCTTCCCGAACGATTTGCACGTCGGGTGCCCCGTCGGGGAGTCTGAGAAGCACGGCCAGGCCTGCCTTGACCCACTCTGCATCGTGCATTCGTAACTGCTCGCATAACGCGTCACGCTGGGCAACATACAGTCGCTTGAGCCGACGGACACGCCGAATGTAGTGGCCTTCGCGCATAAATTGAGCCGTGGCGAGTTGAATGACGGGTGAAGGCGCGGGGGCAAGCGTCGTCGCCACCTCGGAGAACGCAGTAATAAGTTCGGTTGGCGCTACAACAAATCCAAGTCGCAGCCCCGGGCTCACAGTCTTGCTGAAAGAACCTATGTGGATAACCCGTTTACCCTCATCCAAAGACGCCAAGGCAGGGGCCGCCCGGCCTTCCAGTTGCAGCTCGCTGAGGTAGTCATCTTCGATGATCCAGGCGTCGTTGGAGACGGCCCATTCGAGCAGTTGAAGCCGTCGCCTCAATGACAGAGTCGAGCCCAAAGGCGCTTGTTGACCGGGGGTCAGGACGGCTAATGCAGCGTCCGCGGCCTTCTCGATTCCGTAGTCTACGTTGAGGCCTTCGGCGTCCACCGGAATCGGAATGACATTCAAGCGAGCGAGCTCCAGCCCCTTGCGGGTAAGAAAGAATCCGGGCTCCTCCATCCAGACCTTCTTACCGTCCAGACCTAACACCCGCAGTGCAAGCCCTAAGCCGGAGCTGTATCCCGACGTGATGAACACCTGCTCAGGGAGGCAGTGCAGGTTTCTGGAGATGGAGAGATAACCTGCAATCTCTCGACGCATCTCATATTCCCCGCGAGGATCGGGATAGATCAGTGACGAGAAAGATCCTGCTTTCAACAGATTGGACGAGCGCGCGCGTGCGAAAAGCTTTTCCAGGCCATCAAACGCTGGAATACCGAGCTGAAAGATTGCAGGTCCAGTGTTCACCCGCTCATAGGCGCTCATAAAAGCTCCAGGCCCCGGTGGTGCCGGTTGAGCCGTCGCGGCACGGGGGCGTGGCGCCACGCGTGTGCCCTTTGCTCCGAATGTTTCGATCATTTGGGCGTCGGCTAATCGTTCATACGCCGTTTGAACGGTCCCGCGCGCCACACCAAGGTGCGCGGCGAGATCCTGCCACGAAGGCAATCGAGTACCTGGTGTGAGCAGGCCTGACTCTATTGCCCTGCTGATACTCAAACGAATCTGCTCTGACAGGGACAGCTTTGCTGTTCGGTCGAGCTGGATTTGCAGGTCTGAATTCATATTCTTGGTACACACAAAGGTGGGTGATCTTGGTTCTTTTATTCGTACCATCGACGGTACAAGATTTAAAGACCAAGCCGGAGAAACCTACCCCCTCATCCATAGGAACCATCATGACCAACGCCGTCATCGAATGTATCGTGAGTCGCAGTGCCGCCAAGTACTACGACCCTGCCGCCACTTTGAGCGACGACCAAATCCGTGAGTTGGTGCGAATCGGCACCACGGCACCAACGTCCTTCCATATACAGAACTGGCGCTTCATCGCGGTACGTACGCCTGGAGCCAAAGCCCGGTTGAGTCCTATCGCCTGGAATCAGCCCCCGATCACTGAAGCCGCCGTTACCTTCATCATCTGCGGCCAACTGGCCGATTCCAGCGTCATACCCGAACGCCTTGCGCCGCTGGTGGAAGCGGGCGTCATGCCCGCAACGATGGTGCCGGATTGGGAACTCCCCGCGCGCGATTTGTATTCAGAGCACCCACAGCGCCAGCGTGACGAGGCAGTACGCACCGCCACCTTCGGTGCGTCGGCGATCATCTATGCCGCCCGCTCGCTAGGCCTGGGTTCGACGCCGATGATCGGTTTCGATGCCGAAGCGGTGGCCCGCGAATTCGGACTGGCTGAAAACGAAGTGCCGGTCATGTTGTTGTCCATAGGCGCGGAACGTCCGGGGAACTGGGCTCAGAAGCCGCGCCGTCCGCTGTCTGATGTGTTGGATCTCGTTTAACTGTTAATAAACCAGGTAATTGACGGAGACTACAATGCCTAGAAGTGCAGTTCTAAAGCCGGAACAAGTGCCGGCCGATTCGAAACCGACTCTCGATGCGTTCACCAGGAACATCGGGTTCACTCCAAACATGATGATGACCTTCGCGCAGAGTCCAATCGCGTTCAACTCATGGGCTACTCTGCTCGGCTCCTTGAGCAAAGCGCTCGATCTGAAGACGCGTGACAGTATCGGCCTCGCCGTCTCCGAAGCGAATGGCTGCAACTACTGCCTGACGGTTCACAGCTTTACGGCCGAGCATATGGCCAAGCTGTCGGCCGATGAAATCATTCTCGCTCGCAAGGGCCATGCCCCCGACCCGAAGCGCGACGCTGCCCTCCAGTTCTCCCACAAAGTCATCGAGACTCGCGGCAAGGTCAGTGACGCTGATCTGAAAGCCGTCCGTGATGCGGGCTACACCGATGCGAATATCATGGAGATTGTCGCGTTGGTGGCCATGTACTCCCTGACGAACTTTTTCAATAACGTGTTCGATCCCGAGAAGGACTTCCCTGCCGTTACGCCGGCTGGCTCGATCTGAGTTCGATCCGCCCCGCAAATACCGCGTATAGGCAAACGGTACTCACATTCGCGACGGTCAGGCCCGGACCGTCGCTACCGTCCCGAAAAAGTCCCATTGACGAATCAACGGCCGTTCCTGAGCGTCCAGCTTTTCCACATGAGTATCAGATGAGCACATGCAAAGAATAAGACATACATAAATAAGCGAACACGAGTCTTGCTGTTCAGGTTAACGTGAAAAACAGATCTGCCCCCGCGCCCTCACTCAAGAACCTCATTTACTTCGCACCATTAAATTGACTTATCTTTAGCAGTTTCTTCAACTGGAAAACACATACTGTCCTTTGACTTTTCTCGGTGAAAAAAAAGCCAAATCCGGAAATAACTTCTGGCGAACGTAGAATATATAAGCAAACATTCCGAGCGCTATGGCCGAGCCGATAAACATTGTAATGGACCCTGAAGCCAACCCGTCCACCTGCCTCGCTACCGAGCCCATGGACAGAATAATATATGCATTGTAAGCGCCTGCCAGATGATTGTAGAACCCCCAAGCAAACAAGAGCGGGATAAGTGCGCCCAAACCACCAACGACCCATCTGGCGTTAGGCCCAATAGTCGAACCTGCAATAAATCCGACTAGAAGAACGAGTGCAGCCTGGATAAACATGAGTGTAATAACGGCATTAACCTTGCGGTCATGTATATCGCAGAGGTAGGGATCAGCAGTTGAAGCGATCAACCTGGCAAGCAGACGGTCCTTGACCCCTTGGCCTGAAAGCCGAGTGAATACTTCCGATTTCGGTACTCCGGACGAGATCAGGTCTTTTACTTTGGCTTTAGCTTCTTTTTTGTTCATGTTAGTGACGACTCCGTGGCGCAAGGGCAATTTGTGATGACGCCTGAAGCGAGGTGATCACGTTTTCACGAGCCTGCTGAACGGTGTTCCCCCCAACACGTACAGGTAGCTGACCAAGCATAGCCACTAATCTGCCACTAGACTGCCTTCAGCCAAACACGGCCGGTGGTCGTCGCATTACGACTGTCGCCGGCGTTTGGCTAAGCTTAGTAAATCAGGACGAACCGAAACCTTAAGTGATAGCGGCCATCAACGGATCCGGATTGGCATAAAGGCGGCACTCCCAAGGGAGACGACTATGTATGCGGTGATAAGAACCTACCTGGGTACTGGAGCAAAGCAGCTTTTCGAGCTGTTGGAAGAGCGCAATGCCGACGTCGAAGCGACCCTGCGGACAGTGCCTGGCCTCGTTAGCTACACACTGTTGAATACGGGTGACGGTGGCACGGCGGTGACTGTTTGCACGGACAAGGCCGGCAGCGATGCGAGCCTGAAAGTCGCGCGTGAATGGATTCAGAAAAATGCCTCGAATATCCACGCGAAACCGCCGATCGTAACGGAAGGCCCGGTCATTGTGCAGATCAGCTAGCGACCGATCCGCAGGATAGTGAGTGCTATACTTTTTTCAGATTGCACGGGGTGTGCAACGTTCCCCACAGTACAGCTACCGACTGCTGCCGGACAGAGGAGGTCTGCAGCAACCCGAGATGGGAGGTGTTGCATGAACCGGCACTATTACATCAGTGACAATCTCAACGATCTTGAAAACGTTGAATATGAATTAGAAGCCAGCGGCATCAATTCCGAACAGATTCATGTACTCAGTGAAAAAGTTGCTGATGTAGAAGAACATCACCTCCACGAGATCAGCTCGTTAATGGAACAGGATGCTGTTCACTCTGGTGAGATTGGTGCGGTGATCGGTGTGCCACTCGCGGCATTGGTACTGGTTGGCGCCTATTGGATGGGCTGGACCGAATCCGCCGCAGGCTGGATGCCCTTTATCTTCCTTGCCATTGTTGTATTGGGCTTCTGCATCTGGGAAGGCGGTTTTTTTGGCTTCCAGGTGCCGAACACTCACTTCCGCAATTTCAAACAGGCAGTAAAAGAAGGCAAACATATCTTCTTCGTGGATGTTGAACCGAATCAGGAATCGGTACTGGATCAGGTCATCAAACAGCATCCGAAGCTGAAGATCGCCGGCACGGGAGCGGCAGCCCCCCACTGGACGGTGGCCTGGCAGCACAAATGGCATCAGTTCAAGCGAGTGATATCCGGTTAGCCCGGAGACTCGAGGCCATCCGAACGCTGCTTACTGACCAAAGAAAATGACCCGGCTGAGGAAGACATAGTCTGCCTCGGTGGCCATCAGCCCGATGAGCACCAGTAAACACAATGGTGGCACCAATATGGCGTAGACCATCGCCAGGCGCTCCCATGCCATATGCATGAAGATGGAGACAATCAAACCTGCCTTCAACAACATGAAAGTGATAATCAGAGACCACCGAAGATAACCATGGAAGTGGAAATAATCGACAAGGTACGACAGCGTGCTGAGGACAAATAACAGCCCCCAGATCTTAAGGTACAAACTGATTGGATGTTGCTGACCCTGAGCATGTGCCATCACTCGTGCTCCTCTACCATAAATAGAAGAATGCAAAAATAAATACCCACACCAAATCCACGAAGTGCCAATAGAGTCCGGCTATCTCGACGTTCTGATAGTTTCCGGAGCGCTCATAGTCTCCGCGCCATACTTTCAGCGCCACAATGCTGAGATAGAGGGCGCCGATTGATACATGCAGTCCGTGAAATCCGGTAATCATGAAAAAGCTGGCACCAAATTGCGCGGCTCCCATGGGGTTCCCCCAGGGACGGACCCCTTCTGCGATCAGCTTGCTCCATTCGAATGCCTGCATGCTGACGAAAGTCACCCCCAGGGCAGCCGTGGCCAGCATCAGCGCCGTGGTTTTCGCGCGATTACGGCGATAGGCGAAATTGACGGCCATGGCCATGGTGCCGCTGCTGCTGATCAGCACAAAAGTCATGATGGCGATCAGAATAAGCGGGATTTCCCTGCCGCCGATCGTCAATGCGAACACTTCACTGGGGTTCGGCCAGGCGCTGGTGATGGTCATGCGTACCGACATGTAGCCGGTCAGAAAACAGGTGAATATAAACGTATCGCTGAGCAGGAATATCCACATCATCGCCTTGCCCCAGGGCACCTGCTTGAAGGCCTCTTTATCCGAGGACCAATCGCTGGCGATGCCCTGCCATCCCGGTGCAGGCGGCGAACCTGGTGGATTGGATGAACGGGGCTCGACTTGGGCTTGTGAGTGCAATGCCATGGCTGTTACCTCAGGCCGCAGAATCTGGCGATGGCTTCATAGGTTTGCGGCGTGCTGGCCAGCAGCGCGAAAAGCACGAACCAAAGGCCCAGCAAGTAGTGCCAATAGATGGCACAGAGCTCGACGCCGGCGCCAAGTTGCGCCTGTGGCACATGACGCAGGAATCTGGCGACGATCCAGCACCAGGCGATCAGCCCGCCCAGCAGGTGGAGCCCATGCAGGCCGGTCAACAGGTAGAAGAAACTGTTGGCCGGATTGCCGGCGACAAAGTAGCCCCAGGCGACAAACTGCTGCCAGACCCAGAGTTGCCCCGCCAGAAAGGCAATGGCAAAGACACCCCCCAATGCAAAACCAACGACAGTTGCGCCCGGCCGAGCCTTTCGCGCGGCCATGCGCGACCCTTGCAGTGCGATGCAACTCAATACCAGAAATGCCGAATTCAACCAGAGCGGCCGCAGATTGCCTAACGGCGCCAAAGGCTCTGTCAGGGGGAGCCAGTCGGCCATTTGTGAACGGGCAATGAAGGCGATCAGGAAGAGGAAGAACAACGAACTGACCACCACCAGAAACAAGCGCAGCCCTACCCTTGCGGTTTGCCTTCTATTGGCATCCTCGGCGGCCTGAATACCCTCAGGGTCGCGACTCCAGCTGCCGCCGGGATCAGCGCCGTCGGCGTTTCTCAATAGCAGCCTGTTCATGTCTTGATGTCCGCCCTGGTTCCGGCACTGAGTTGCCGCATCTGCTCCAGTTCCTCGGCGGAGACCGTTTGCGGCACGAAATCCTGCTCGATCCCCGGCACACTGTAGTCATACGCCCAGCGATGCACGACCGGCAATTTCTCTCCCCAGTTACCGTGTTTCGGCGGAGTGTCCGGCGTTTGCCATTCCAGGCTGGCCGCGCCCCAGGGATTACCGCCTGCCGGCTTGCCCTTGAATGCACTCCAGGTCAGGTTGAACAGGAACAGCAACTGGGAAACGCCGACAGTCAATGCGACCACCGTAATGAAGGCATTCAAGTCTTGCGCGGACTGCGGGATGAACGCGTAGTTTTCATAGGCGTAGTAACGACGGGGCATGCCCTGGAAACCCAGGTAGTGCATGGGGAAGAAGATGGCGTAGGTGCCCAGAAAGGTAATCCAGAAATGCAGCTTGCCCAGGGTGTCGTTCCACATGCGCCCAGTGACTTTCGGGTACCAGTGATAAATGCCGCCGAACA
Organism: Pseudomonas sp. ACN8; assembly: GCF_002303925.1. GTDB lineage: Bacteria > Pseudomonadota > Gammaproteobacteria > Pseudomonadales > Pseudomonadaceae > Aquipseudomonas. Next base: position 95,409 of record NZ_MRCS01000001.1, on the reverse strand, counting down.
CCACCAGTACCGGAGCGACCCCCATGACCATATGAAAGTGGGCCACGACGAAATAGGTGTCCGAGAGCGGTATGTCCACGATCACATTGCCGAGAAACAACCCGGTCAGACCACCGACCAGGAAGGTGACGATAAAGGCCAGGGCAAACAGCATTGGCACGGTCAGGTGGATGTCGCCCCGCCACAGGGTCAATACCCAGTTATAGACTTTCAGCGCGGTCGGCACCGCGATGATCAAGGTGGTGACGGCGAAGAAAAAGCCAAAGTACGGGTTCATTCCGCTGACATACATATGGTGTGCCCAGACCACGAAACTGAGTACGCCAATCGCAATAATGGCCCACACCATCATTCGATAACCGAAGATATTTTTACGCGCATGGGTACTGATCAAGTCGGAAACCAGGCCAAACGCAGGGAGTGCAACGATGTAGACCTCCGGGTGGCCGAAGAACCAGAACAGGTGCTGGAACAATATCGGGCTGCCACCCTGGTGATCGAGCTGCTGCCCCAGCGAGATCATCGCCGGCATGAAGAAGCTGGTGCCCAACAGCTTGTCGAACAGCATCATCACCGCACTGACAAACAATGCCGGGAACGCCAGCAAGGCCATGATCGAGGCCATGAAGATGCCCCATACCGAGAGCGGCATGCGAAACAGGGTCATGCCGTGCGTGCGCGCCTGCAACACCGTGGTGACGTAGTTCAACCCGCCCATGGTGGCCGCGACAATGAAAATCGCCAGTGAGACGAGCATCAGGACAATGCCCCACTCGACCCCCGGTGTCCCCTGGGTGATCGACTGTGGCGGATAGAGCGTCCAGCCGGAACCTGTGGGGCCGCCCGGGACAAAAAAACTGCTGAGCAACACCAGTACCGCCACCAGGTAAAACCAGTAACTGAGCATGTTGACATAGGGGAAGACCATGTCGCGGGCGCCCACCATCAGCGGGATCAGATAGTTGCCGAAGCCACCCAGAAACAAGGCCGTGAGCAAATAAATGACCATGATCATGCCGTGCATGGTCATCGCCTGATAGTAAGTACTGGCGTCCATGAACGCCAAACTGCCGGGAAAGCCTATCTGCATGCGCATCAAGCCGGACAACACCAACGCGATAAGTCCCACGAAGATGGCCGTCAACGAATATTGAATGGCTATGACCTTGTGGTCCTGACTCCAGATGTATTTGGTCAGGAAACTTTTGGGCTCGTGCAGCGCTTCTGTTTCGGCTTGCTCCGCATAGGCCATCACGTCACCCTCCTGCCGAAGTTTCAGTGTTTTCCTGGCTGCTTTACGGCTACTTCCCTGGCTCCGCGTTGTTCGCATCAGTGTCAGCATTCGCTTTGGACTTGATGAAAGCGATCAGTGCATTCAGCTCCTCGTCACTTGGAGCCAGAGCCGGCATGACGGCGGCATAGCCCTTGACGATTTTGGCGTTGGGATGAAGAACCGAATCCTTGAGATAGCCCTCATCGACCTTTACGCTCGTATCGTCGGCAAAGGTTTCCGTCTTGCCATACAGGCCCTGCCAGCTGGGGCCGACGCCCTTGTTGCCATCGACACTGTGGCAAGCCAGACAGCCGAGCGACCCGGCCAGCCGCTGCCCCTGCGCCACCAGGTCTTCACCCGGGCTCGAAGCTTCGCCGGTCGAAGGTTCATCGTCTTGCCCCGCGGCACCCAGTGATTTGATCAGGGCGATGACAGCACCCAGTTCATCGTCCTTGAGAGTATAGGCCACCATGACCGGCGGGTAGCCCTGCACCAGTCGGGCCTTCGGATCGAGAATCGACTCCTTCAGGTAGGCCTCGTCGACCTGCACACGGGTGCCATCGGCAAGCTGTTCAGTGCGGCCGTACAACCCTTTCCATCCCGGGCCGAGACTGGCACCGCCATCCTGGCTATGGCAGGCCTTGCAGCCGAGTTGTTCGACCAACTGGCGGCCTTTTTCCACCACGCTGTCTCGACCGGGTTTGGCCGCTGTCGTCAATGTCTGCGCAAAAGTCGGTTGGCCTTTGAGCCATTGATCGAAGACGCCCTGCTCTTCCACGATCATATGGCCGCGCATGTTGTAATGACCTACGCCACAGAACTCAGCGCAAAGGACTTCGTATTTTCCGGTTTTAGTCGGCGTAAACCAAAAGTACGACACCATCCCAGGCACCATATCCATCTTGCTGCGAATTTGCGGTACATAGAAATCGTGCAGGACATCTTTGGCCCGCAGCAAGACTTTCACCGGCCGATCGAGCGGCAGGCGAACCTCATTATTCATGACAAGCACATCGTCCTGCCCGGCAGGATCCTTGGGATCAACGCCGAGGGGATTGGCCGAATCGACAAACCTGATATCCGACTTGCCCAACTTCCCGTCCTGGCCGGGAAAACGAAAGGCCCACTGCCACTGCTGGGCAATTACTTCAAGTTCGTAGGCCTCTTTCGGCACCCGGATGAAGTCGTTGTAGACAACCAGGCCTGGCGCCAACATCCCGGCAATACCTAGTGAGGTCACGATAATCAACCACAGTTCCAGCTTTTTGTTTTCCGGCTGGTAGGCCGCCCTGGCACCCTCCTTGTGACGATATCGCATCACCGCGACTGCCATGAATACCGTGATGGCAATGAAGAATATTCCGCTGATGATCAGGGTGATGAACAGGGTGGTGTCTATGGACCCCCAGTTGGAAGCCGCCGGCGTCGCGTGCCAGGGCGCCAGTATGTGGAATAGCACTGATGCAATAACGATGAGTATCAGGATAATTGCTATTGCCATTTCCTCTTCATCCTATTCCTGTTGTTCATTGGTTATGCAAAAGCATCGCCACTGACATCCAAGCAAGGCAGACAAATACCACCCGTCCGGGCGGCAAAGTCCGTAAGAAGTATAGAGCCCATCGGGTTGTACCGTGGGCTTGGCCAGCGAGGTCCGGCGACCGGCTATACTGAATGTCTGATGACGAACAGCAGAGATCGGTCGGAAGCAGTGCCAAAAGACGAACTCTGCCATTGAGTAGTCATCAAACATGAGTGATGGCATTGAGCAGGGACGACAGCCACAGAGTCCAGCAATCCAACTGGAGGTTTCGTCATGAGTGCCCTGACGATCGAAGGCTGGTGCAAAACCGGCAACGCCCAAAAGTCCACCCCGATGGGGGAAGTCCATTTCAACGTCGATGGATCTCTGCATCTGCGTCTGGAGGAAGCTGAAGAGCGCTTGCAGAAGACCCACGATCGGGAAGCCATGGTCGATGTCGATATGGATTCGATGGAGTTGATCATGCCCGAGGGATACGCCCCCTTGTCCGACTGCCAGATGCGTGTCTATCTGCACCACGACCGCGGACAGTTCCATCTGGTTGGGCACCGAGCGAGCGACGGCAGTTTGATCTACACCAACGCGGTGTTGATTGATCAACTGCTCGAGTAGCGGTTACGTGATTCCCGGCATCGGTGTTTCCCCGCGGGGTAATGTGCGGTGCCGGAAACTCACGGGGCTTTTAAACGCAATTCAGTGTATTGCTTCGACCGGTTTAAACCCCAGACAGAAGCGGCCCTTCCCGCCCGGCTAAATCCACCTCGCCTCTGGGGCAAGCCCCTGCCAAAAGCGATCGGTGAAACAGGGCCGCTACTCTCTCCATAAATGGGGGACTACACCCACCCGACCAGTCGTTTGCCACCAAATTTGAGGAATATTCCCCCCTCACCCTTCCTCTCGCTTGAATCCCCCCGAAACAGTTTGTTAATTCATTTGAGTTTTTTCTTATCACTATTGAAATGGCTCATTAGTTGCACCACCCCTGGTACCCGCAACAGCTGTCGTCCCGGACATCATGGAGACGGCGGGGCTCGCCGGATTCGACATGACGCGAGGGGTGAAAAATGAAACGCGCAACACCACCATGCAACTCCATCGCCGTGTTGCCCAGGTCAAGCCTGTGGTGCGTGCTCCACGCAACAGTGAGGATGAGTGATGGCTTCCACCAATAAATCGATTGCTCGAATCACGAAACGGCCTCTGGCCCTTTATAAGCAGCTCGCTGAGTTGGGCCTGATGTTTATCGCGTTGCTGATGACGCTGGCGTTGTCCGCGGTGCTGGCGATGGAGTTCACCCTTGGAGTGTTCTGACGAATACGTCTTTCACTCAAATGGCTTGATGATTGCGGTACTCATACGAGCGCCCGTTTTACCAGGCACCCATGCAACAAAAGCGGTTATGGGAGGTGTGTCATGTGGAATCAGCCTCTGATGATTGTGGCGATCTACCTTACTATCACCCTCTGCATCGGCTGGTTGTGGTCCACTGCTATCCTGTATTGGCTTTGATCCAATGGAAAAAGTGAGTCACCACCTGGTTTTATGAACACACATGACCAGCAGCCATGGGTCGGTCAGATGGGAGCCGAAGGTACGCCAGTCAAACGGCCCATGGGGGCGCGGGGATGAACTTTGACTCGATCCATTGTTTGAACGCGACGACCACCGCGCCCGGAAACCTGGCCGATGGCCTGACCAGATAGACCCCACCGGCGGTGTCCAATTGCCAGTCAGGAAGGACATGCAACAGCCTCCCGGCAGCAATATCACGACTCATCAACCAGTCACCGGCCCCCAGTATTCCCGCATCGGCGCGGGCCGCTGCCAGTAAGGACTCGCTGTCATTGGCCGTCAGGTTTCCTTTGGGAGAAACCGTCTGCAACTCATTGCCGCGATGGAGTCTCCACAGGGGAAAAGACGCAAGGCCGCTGAAGCGAAGGCAATTGTGCCTGATCAGGTCCTGTGGCGTTTCGGGCATACCGTGCTGTCTGATGTAGGCAGGCGAGGCACACAGTATCCGGCGATGGTCACTCAGTTTTTTGGCGATCAACCGGCTATCTTCCAACTCTCCGATTCGGATCGCCGCGTCAAAACCTTCATCGATGATGTCGACCAGACGCTCGCTATAGTCAGCGAGGATCGAGACATGCGGATGAGCCTTGAGAAACTCCGGCAGCATCGGGCCAAGCCAACGCCTGCCCATGGCGGCCGGCAATGCAAGGCGCAAAGTACCGCGGATTTCGCTGGCGCCCTCGGACGCTTGTTGCTGCGCTTCATTCATCGACTCGATGGCCGAGCGCAGGCGCTGCTCCAGCCTGGCACCGGTTTCAGTCATTCGAACCTGGCGGGTGGAGCGTTCCACGAGCCGAACGCCGAGGCGTTTCTCCATGGCGGCGAGGCGTTTCGAGACGATTGTCGGGTGTCGCTGCAATAGCCGGCCAGCCCCGACAAACGAGCCTTGCGAGGCCACGGCCAGAAACGCAGCGATTTCGTCACTGTGCTGGTTGTTCAGAACATCAGGATTCATGGTTTTAGAATGATCGCCCCCGATGAACGCCCCGACTCCAGGTCGGCATGCGCCAATGCTGCGTCCGCCAGAGAGTAGCTTGCCCGGACCGAAGGTTTGATAATACCCGCACCTATGGCGACCAACACATCCTGCGCTCGTTCCTGGTACTCGCAGGCGCTCGCCGTATGGGCTGCCAACGAAGGACGTGTCAGGAACAGCGAGCCTTTGGTATTCAGCGTTGATAGCTCCACGGCTGACCGTGCACCTGATGAAGCACCAAACGATACCATCAGCCCTCGCGGTCGCAAGCTATCCAGGGATGCCTGGAAAGAAACACGCCCTATCGGGTCATAGACGACGTCGACCATTTTGCCCAGGGTGATACGAGCCACCTCGCCAGCCAGGCTGTCAGCATCGAACACCAGGACTTCATCGCATCCCGACGCATGAGCTTTCTCGACACTGGCCTGCTTTGAAACCACGCCGATCACGGTGGCCCCCAAGTGCTTGGCCCACGGCACCATGATTTCCCCCAGCCCTCCAGCCACACCGTAGAGCAGAATGGTTGTGCCGGGGCCGACGGGATAGGTGGCTTTCAACAGGTACTGCGCCGTGATGCCCTTGAACATGACGGCTGCGGCATCATCGAACGACAGCGAATCCGGAATTTTCACCAGCCGCTCTGCCGGATAAAGCCGGGCCGAAGCATAGGAACCCAAAGGGCCGGTGGCATAGGCCACGCGATCCCCTGCTCGAACGTTGCTGACACCCGCCCCCACCGCGGCGATACGCCCAGCGCCCTCCAGCCCAAGCCCGGATGGCAAAGAAACGGGCACCGCTCCCCTACGCTGGGTAACGTCGAGAAAGTTCACACCTACAGCCTCTTGCTCGAGCCAGACCTCGCCCTGGCCTGGCGTTTGTTCGCTCAGTGTCTCCAGGTTCAGCACTTCAGGGGTGCCGAACCGGTTAAACCGGATCGCAGATACCATGGTCATTTCTCCTTCCGTCAGAAGCCGTTATCAAATAAGTGGCCTCAGTGTGATAACTGATCTGCGGATGAACAAGGCTAGTTTATTGCAGGACATTAATGCATTTTTTGCAGCAATGTAATGACTGACTCACCTTGCTCGAAATCCGTCATGACATGTCATGACTTCCCTAAAAAATGGACTTTGACCAATAAATACGGGGGTTAAAGGACGAATGGTCGAGAGGCGTCAAGCGCGGGGAATTGCCGGGAGTTTGCAGCCACTACAGGCTTTTCAGGCGGGCACGTTCGTCGCGGTGAAGTGAACTTCACCTTCTCGACGTGTCACATTAGGTCCTTGTCAAGCAAACGTCAGAAGAGGTACAGCCTTATGAGCATGGCCACAATTGTCAGTGCCGTGATTTCCAGTCTCGCACCCAGTGTCTTCGACCAGAGCAGCCTGCAAGAACCAGGCGCGCATGTCTCGGCCGTCGAATACCACTACGGAATGGACATCGATGTGAAACGGGTGCTGCAGCGCACCGATACATCCGACAAGACCGGCGTGGTACCGGTGACCCTGGTCTACGAAGACAGCGAGGGCGAGGTTCACAAGATTCGTTTCCTCGAATGGGGTGGAAGCCCCGCCGACCCAACCAGCATTGCCTGATCCGCTCGTCGATCGGGTTCCAGGCCTGACCGGCCTCCCAGAAGTGGAAGTTAAACCTTCTGTGCACTCAGTGCGATAAGGTTTTTAGTTACCTGAAAATGGACATGATCGAATGACTAAAAGTTCATTCGAGAAACTCACTATTATCTTGACGGCGGAATGTCGCAAGATTAATTGATAACAATTACTGAATCTAAATGGCGGTCAGCAACGGTAAATCCAAATTATACCGTACCAAAAGCCAAGTTGATTCACTATTGAAGCCAGAGGTAACCATGGAACTTAGTATGTTCTCTTCGTCCACCGTGGAATATGTGCGTTTGGGCGTTGTATATTTTCATCTTATCGCCTGCTGTGTTGCAATCGGACTGGTATTGACCAGTGACATTGCAATGGTCAAGCAACTCCTGAAGGGGGATGCGTCAGGTCACCACGATGACGCGCACATGGATAGCCTTCAAAAAACCGTAATGCTTGCACTTGTAGTGCTTTGGATTACGGGCATTGGCATTGTCGGGATCGATTATGCCGGCAAGGGGATGGAGTATTTTCTCAATCCAAAAATACAAGCCAAAATTGGCATAGTCGTGCTGTTGACCATTAACGGCTTCGTGTTGCATAGCGCTGTATTGCCGGCGCTGAAAAAAGCCGGTTCGTTACTCAAACTCTCCTTCAGCCTGCGCATGCTGGCGCTGTTCTCGGGTGCCTTCTCTGCTGTGTCGTGGTTCTATGCCGCCATGCTCGGTGTGGGTCGTCCGCTGGCCTGGAAGTACTCGCTGCTGGAGTTGCTGGCCGCCTATCCGGTGCTCATCGTCGGTGGATTCGGGGCGATGGTACTGCTCACCGTCTGGGCAAAAGACAAAGACACCGAAGCGCGTATCGAGCAAAGCACCCGGCCAGCAGGAAACGCCGCCCTGGCTGGCTGGTGAAGCCAGGTTGAACACGGAAGTTCAGCCCAAGGCGTCCGATCACAGCAACAGCTGATCGGTGCAGCCTCTGTCCACCGGCTGAGCACAAATGTGCAGCCTCAAGCCTCGCTAGCAGCACCCAAGGTACTGCTAGCGCCGGTTTAACCAAGATCCCGCCTACACCCAATCCAGTGTGTTGAATCCGCCTCAAGCAGCCCGGAATCGGGCCGACGACCCGCAGTAGTCATGGAGACAGGCGTCTATCGCTTGCCCTTCATACAGACTACGGAAAGATAAACACCCCAAAGAACACCACAGAGTGCAAGTATCAGCTCCGGATTGAAAATGTTCTGATCGACCGGTGCCACCAGGATTTCGCTATAAAGGCACATGGCGCCCGCGATCAACGCAATAAAGTAGCCAGTCCGGGTTCTGGTCCGGCGCAACAACAGAACTCGTTTCAGGCCCTCGTCTTTCCATTCTTGAAGGGGCATGAGCTGGATCTCCTCCAGCAGCACCACACCCCATAGCAACGCACATAACCAATAACCTATCATCATGACGTTCTCCAGTTAGAACATTGACGCAACATGAATGTAGCGTGCACTCCTCGCTCAACTTGCGAATATCGATTCCGGAGTCTTTTCTGACTCGTGAAAATGGCTGTACAAGACGTTGACGAAGACAACTCCATTGAGCGGGCGAGAATTTTCCGAGAGGTAAGCATGCTTGATTGGAGCGGCCCCCACTATCGACGTAAGCAGTACTTCTTTGTGGCGATATCGGCCAAACACTTGTAGTGATTCCACTACAAGCAGACTGGAACCGGTGAAGCTGGGCATGTACCGCAGAGCTGGAAGCTGCCGAGTACGATTGAGTGGCTCGGCTGCGTCGGATGGCAGGGCGTTCTAAGTCAACAGGCCATTTTCGAGGGCATAGCGGGCCAGTTTCGCGTTGCTGTCCATCCCTGTTTTTTCCAGGATACGTGCCCGGTACGTCGTGACGGTACTCGGACTCAAGTGCAATATCTGAGCGATGCGGACAATCCTCTCGCCTGAAGCGAGGAGCTTGAGGACTTCAAGCTCCCGGTCGGATAGCGCTTCGTGGGGTGCCCCGTCGCCCCTGCCAATAGCGTTGACCAGTTTTTCTGCCAGTTCGGGACTGACGTGCTTGCCGCCTGAGGCCACCTTGCGAACCGCCGCAACCAGGGTGGCTGCGGAAATATCCTTGGTGAGGTATCCCGCTGCGCCATGCTTGATTGCGCGTAACGCATAGGCCTCGACCGAATGCATGCTCAACATCAGAACGGCGAGCCTGGGTTTCTCTGCACGCATGAGCTTGAGGAGTTGCAGGCCGGTCTTGTCGGGCAGCTGAATATCTACCAGCGCCACGTCGAAATCCTGCTCCCGGACCAGGAGCATTGCGCCTTGTGCCGTCTCTGCTTCACCCGTAACGTCGATCTCGCCGGCAGTCTCCAGCATGCGTCGCACGCCGCTACGCACGATGCTGTGATCATCCACCAGCAAGACTCTGATTTTGTGGTCAACCATCTGTATTTTCCATTCGGCAGTGGCCAGCAAGCCATGGAATCTGCTGCAGCGTTTGACGTTAGCAGGCACAGAGCACACTTGCACTTTTTGCCTCAGCCGTTGGTGCTCACTACTCCGTGCAGCGGGTGCAATCGGTTGGAACGGCCTGTTCCCGACCAATTTCCCCAGAATCCGGGGCATTGCGCCAACCTTGCTAATATTTCACAAGCCAACGCTCAGCTTTCAGCAGGGTCAATACTGCAATGCCGGCTCCTGCATGACGCCTTGCGCGTGGCATCCACTTTGACTGGACATAGACATGGCCACAGTGACGACACCGATCGAAGTTTTCGACATGAAGACGTTGCTGGCAGCGCTGAAAGCGTTGCGCAATGGTGACTTCACCACGCGCATGCCGCAAGACTGGACCGGCATGCCGGGCAAGATCGCCGACACGCTCAACGAGATCATCGATATGGCGGCCGACACCGCCACCGAATTCGAACGCGTGGCGCGACTGATCGGCAAGCAGGGCAAGGTCGATGAGCGTATCCAATTGCCGATGATGAAAGGCTCATGGCAAAAGATCGTCAACTCGAGCAATGCGCTGACCAGCGACCTCATCAGCCCGATGAGCGAGATGATTCGCGTTATCGGGTCGGTTGCCGAGGGTAATCTGAGCCAGCAGGTACCACCGGTACTTGACGGCCTGAGACTGCGGGGCCAGTTCCTCAAATCCGCCAGGATCGTGAACACCATGGTGACGCGACTGGGCTCCTTCGCTTCCGAGGTCACCCGCGTGGCCCGCGAAGTCGGCACTGAAGGGATTCTCGGTGGGCAGGCCAATGTCAAAGGGGTGTCCGGCACCTGGAAAGACCTGACCGATTCCGTCAACGACATGGCCGCCAACCTGACCACCCAGATGCGCAACATCGCTTACGTGACGACCGCGGTGGCCAAAGGCGATCTGGGCAAGACGATTACCGTCGAAGTCAGGGGTGAAATTCTCGAGCTGAAAAACACCATCAACACGATGGTCGGCCAGCTTTCCAGCTTCGCTGCGGAGGTGACCCGCGTCGCGCTGGAAGTCGGTACCGAAGGCAAGCTGGGCGGTCAGGCGGAAGTGCGTGGCGTATCAGGCACCTGGCGCGACCTGACCGAATCGGTCAACGGCATGGCGGCCAACCTGACCACCCAGGTGCGCAACCTCGCACAGGTGACGACGGCGGTGGCGCGCGGCGACCTGGGCAAGAAAATCACCGTTGAAGCCAAGGGCGAGATTCTCGAACTGAAAAACACGATCAACACGATGGTCGACCAGCTTTCCAGCTTCGCCTCGGAGGTGACCCGCGTCGCGCTGGAAGTCGGTACCGAAGGCAAACTGGGCGGACAGGCCGAAGTGACCGGCGTGTCCGGTACCTGGAAGGACTTGACCAATTCGGTCAACGGCATGGCGGCCAACCTGACCACCCAGGTGCGCAACATTGCCGACGTGACGACGGCAGTGGCCAACGGCGACCTGTCGCGCAAGATCACCGCCGAAGCGAAAGGTGAAATTCTCCAACTCAAGGAAACCATCAACACCATGGTGGACCAGCTCTCGACCTTTGCCGACGAAGTGACGCGCATGGCTCGCGAAGTGGGAACTGACGGCAAGCTCGGTGGCCAGGCAAAAGTGACGGGCGTCGGTGGAACCTGGAAAGACTTGACCGACTCGGTCAACAGCATGGCGGCCAACCTGACCAATCAGGTGCGCAACATCGCCGACGTAACGACGGCGGTGGCCAAAGGCGACCTGGGGCGCAAGATTACCGTGGAAGCCAAGGGCGAAATCATGGAGCTGAAAAACACCATCAACACCATGGTGGACCAGCTCAACAGCTTTGCCGCCGAAGTGACGCGGGTGGCGCGCGAAGTCGGCACCGAAGGAAAGCTCGGGGGGCAGGCACAGGTGCAAGGCGTGTCCGGCACCTGGAGGGACTTGACCGAAAACGTGAACTTCATGGCGGCCAACCTGACCAGCCAGGTACGAGGCATCGCAAAAGTGGTGACCGCCGTAGCCAACGGCGACATGAAGAAGAAACTGACACTGGAAGCCAAGGGCGAGATCGCTGAACTGGCCGACACCATCAACGGTATGACCGATACCCTGGCGCTGTTTTCCGATCAGGTGACCTCGGTGGCGCGTGAAGTGGGCGTCGAGGGCAAGCTGGGGGGCCAGGCCAACGTGCCGGGTGCAGCCGGCACCTGGCGCGATCTGACCGACAACGTGAACGGTCTGGCGGCCAACCTGACCAATCAGGTGCGCGCGATTGCCGACGTGGCGACTGCCGTGACCAAGGGCGATCTGACTCGTTACGTGGAGGTGGAAGCAAAGGGTGAAGTGGCGGAATTGAAGGACAACGTCAACGAAATGATCCGCAACCTGCGGGAAACCACCCGGCAAAACGCAGAACAGGATTGGCTCAAGAGCAATCTCGCGAAATTCAACCGTCTGCTGCAGGGCCAGCGCGATCTGGCGGCAGTCTCCAAGATGGTGCTGTCTGAACTGGCTCCGCTGATCAACGCCCAGCACGGCGTGTTCTACATGATGAACGAGAGCCCGCCCGATCCTGCGAAGCTCAAACTGCTGTCCGCTTATGCATACAAGAGCAACATCAATGTGAACGATGAGTGGCGGCTCGGCGAGGGCCTGGTCGGGCAATGCGCCTACGAGAAGCGGCGCATCCTGCTGACCGATGTACCCGCCAACTACGTCGCGATTTCATCGGGACTGGGTGCGGCCGCCCCGCTGAATATCATCGTGTTGCCGATCCTGTTCGAGAACAAGGTCAAGGCCGTCGTCGAAATGGCTTCGTTCACGCGCTACAGCATCATTCATCAAACCTTCCTTGATCAGCTTGCTGAATCGATTGGTATCGTACTCAACACGATCGAAGCCAATATGCGTACCGAAGAACTGCTCAAGCAGTCGCAATCGCTGGCGCACGAGCTGCAAAGGCAACAAGAAGAATTGAGGCAGACCAACGAGGAACTGGAGGACAAGGCGGGACTGCTGGCGGAGCAGAAAGCCGAAGTCGAGCGCAAGAACCGCGAGGTCGAAATCACCAAGCTGTCGCTGGAGGAGAAGGCGGAACAACTGATGCTGACCTCGAAGTACAAGTCCGAATTCCTCTCCAGTATGTCCCATGAGCTCAGAACGCCATTGAACAGCCTGCTGATCCTGGCCCGGCAGCTCAGCGACAACGCAGAACACAATCTCACGCCCAGGCAGGTCGAATATGCCAAGACCATCCGTAGCGCGGGCAAAGACCTGCTGGAGCTGATCGACGAGATTCTCTATCTGTCGAAGATCGAGTCGGGCACGGTCACGCTGGATCTGAATGAAACGCTGTTCGCCGATCTGCACGACCAGATCGAACGCACCTTCCGGCCGGTCGCCGAAAACCGGGGCCTCGACTTCACGATTGAACTGGCGCCTGCCCTGCCCGCCGTCATCTGGACCGACGAAAAGCGCCTGCTGCAGGTGGTCAAGAACCTGCTGTCCAACGCCTTCAAGTTCACTGAACAAGGCAGCGTCAAGATCAGCATCGAACCCGCGGTGTCCGGGTGGAGCGTGGATAACGACGAACTCAATCGTGCCGATGCGGTGGTCGCCTTCGTGGTCACCGACACCGGCATTGGCGTATCCGTCGGCAAGCAGAAGCTCATCTTCGAAGCGTTCCAGCAAGCAGATACCGGAACCTCACGCAAATACGGCGGCACCGGCCTCGGCCTGTCGATCAGCCGCGAGCTCGCACACCGGCTGGGCGGTGAGCTGCGGCTGATCCCCGGTGAGATCGGCAAGGGCAGTACTTTCGCGCTGTACGTGCCCTTGCGTACTCAGGATGCCCAGCGTCAGACGCTAGACGAATCAACGACAGAGGCAGTACCTGACCAGGTCAAGCGCGACCTCATGCCAAGCCCGACTGCACAGATACCCGACGACCGCGAGTCGGTCCAACCCGGGGACCAAGTGCTGCTCATGCTCGAGGGCGACGCCCGATTCGCCAGCATTCTGCTCGAAGCCGCGCACCAGACGGGCTTCAGGGCTATCGTCTCGACCCGTGGCGCGGATGCGCTGGAGCTTGTCGAACGCTTCAAACCCGCCGCGATCACGCTGGACCCGGGCCTGACGGACATCGATGGCTGGTCGCTGCTCGAGCAGTTGAAGCGCAATTTCGCCACGCGCCACATTCCGGTCCAGATCATCTCGAACGCTGACGACCACACACGCGGGCTGCGCTATGGCGCTTTCGACCATCTGCTCAAGCCGGTCACAGCCGAGGAGATTCAAAATGCACTGGTCGGTATCGTGGCATTCGCTCGGCGCAAGACCAGGAACCTGCTGCTCATCGACGGCAACGATGAGAGCCGCGCCCGCATCCTCGATCTACTCGGCAACACCGACGTGAAGATCGAAACGACCGCCAGCGGCGCGCAGGCCTTGAAGAAACTGGCAAAGAAACGCTACGACTGCATGGCCATCAATCTCGAACTGCCCGACGCATCCGGCATCAGCTTTCTCGAGGCCTTGCAGCAAGACCACGCCATGCGGGAATTGCCGATCGTCGTCTATGGTGCACAGACACTGACCAAGCCGGAACACGAGCGTTTCAGGACACTGCTCGGCAAGGGCGTGATCAAGTCAGTTCAGTCCCCCGAGCGCATACTCGACGAAACCGCGCTGTTTCTACACCGTGTCGTCGCCAGACTGCCGCAGACCCAGCGCAGAATGCTGGAAAAACTCTATGAGGGCTCGGACAGTCTGGAGGGTAAAAAGGCCCTGGTGGTCGACGATGACGTGCGCAACATCTTTGCCCTGACCAGCGTGCTTGAATGCAACAAGATGCTGGTGGCCACGGCGGAAAACGGTCGAACCGCCATAGAACTGCTGCAGCAACAGCCCGATACCGACATCGTGCTGATGGACATCATGATGCCCGAGATGGATGGCTTTGAAACCATGCGCCAGATCCGTACATTCAAGAGATTCGAAGCCCTGCCCATGATTGCGCTGACGGCCAAGGCGATGATGGGCGACCGTGAAAAATGCATTGAGGCCGGCGCCTCGGACTATGTCAGCAAACCGGTGGATACCGACCAGTTGCTGTCACTGATGCGCAAATGGCTCTATCGATGACGCTGTACCGCGCTCATTGCGCACTAGCGCGAACCGAAGTGGCATAGATATGCAACAGGAACCTCCGATATTCAATGACAGAGCCCAGGTGCGGCACCCGCTCCCGCCCGATGGCGTGCCAGCATCCGTGTTGCTGGTGGATGACAATCCCGCCAAGCTTACGGCGCTCGCCGCGGTGATTGCCGACATGGGCCTCGATGTTGCCACGGCGACTTCCGGACGCGAGGCGCTGCGCCTGCTATTGCAACGCGACTTCGCCGTCATTCTGCTCGACGTGAAAATGCCGGTGATGGACGGTTTTGAAACCGCTGCACTCATTCACGGCCGCCCGAAGTCGGCCCACACGCCCATTATCTTCGTCACAGCGGAGGCCGACACGGATTCCGAGCGTTTCCGCGGGTATACGGCCGGCGCTGTGGATTACATCTTCTCGCCGATTGTGGCCGAGGTTCTTCGCGCCAAGATCCAGGTGTTTGTCGACCTGTTCTACTTGCAGCGCAAACTGACGATGCAGGCCGAAGAATTGCGGCAATCGAAACGGCAACTGCGTGAACTGGCCTCCTATCAGGAGCACATCAAGGAAGAAGAGCGAAAGCGGATCGCACGGGACATCCATGACGAGCTGGGACAGAGCCTGCTGGCGTTGCGAATCGATGTCTCCATGTTGCAGGCGCGCACCAGTACCCGGCACCCCAGGCTCAACGAAAAGGCCAGCGATGCGCTGAATCACCTCGATACAGCCATCCGCAGTGTCCGCAGTATCATCAATGATCTTCGGCCACCCGTACTCGATCTGGGACTACAGGCAGCGATCGAGTGGCAACTTGAAGAGTTCCGGCAGCGCAGCGCGATCGATTGCACGATGTCGGCCAAAGACGAAAATTTCCGTCGCGACCTGAATGAAAAATCCGCCACGACTCTGTTTCGCATCGTGCAGGAATCGCTGTCGAACATTGCCCGGCACGCGCAAGCGACACAGGTGCATATCGAACTCTGCAGAGAGGGTCGCCGGCTTTATCTGCAGATCAAGGACAACGGCGTAGGCATGACGGATCGCAAAAAACTGAACTCGTTCGGGCTGGTGGGAATGAAGGAACGCATCAGCATGCTGGGCGGGGAATTCACGATTGACAGCGCACCGGACAAAGGAACGAGATTAACGATATCGCTGCCACTCGACTGATCCGAATAGCACCTTGATATCACCCAAGGCCTGTGCGTCGTTCAACGAAGTCTCTTTCAACACGATCTTGTTCAGTGTGTCGTGGGTCATGGGTCATGATCACCTTCACATCGGTAACGGTTGCTCTGTCGTCCGTATTCATTGGCCCGTGTGTTATCAAACTTTTCAGCTGAGTTGAATGGTCATGATTTCAAGGCAATTCTCCATGTCCTTGAATCAACTCAGGTCATCAACAGCGATAATAAAAACTCATTAATTTTATACATTGCATTCCTGATGGAAATACAAGGCAGCTCAGAATTCGGCTGCTTACAACCCCCGAAACTGCTCTTCGCAAAAGGCTCGTCGGCCAAAAGCGGAGTTCAGATTGCCCCTGACCGACCTGCCACGAATGACTGAAATTCACTCAAGAATTGGGATGCTGCAGAAAAATCCGGTGAGGTAAGCCGAGTGTTTCAAGAATGGTAAGTGGCAGCCCTCAAGATTTACTCCATCGCGTCAAAAGACTCATGATATTGCACAGTGCCTGTTGGTAGATCGCCGCCAAAAGACAGAACTTGGAAGTACTCTTGGGGAACCCCTGGCAACTCCAGGCCAGCGTGAGGTTTGAAGCCAAAGCGACCGTAGTAACCAGGATCGCCCAATACGACGCATCCATCTGCCCCTTTGTTTTGTAGCTTGGCAAGAGCGGCTTTCATCAGAGATGAACCAATACCTTGGCCTTGGCAGTCAGGCAACACGGATATTGGCCCGAGTCCATACCAACCCGCAGCGCCGGAAGACACGGTGACTGGAGAAATGGCGACGTGCCCAATGATTTCATCATTCTCCACTGCAACCAGCGAAACTGTTAATTGTCCGGCTTGGCGTAGTGCATCGACAATGAAATGCTCGGTGTGGCTGGAATGTTGTTCCTGCTCAAATGCCGCCGCAGTCAGTGTGGATATGCGTTTGATGTCTTCAGGTAGCTCATTGCGGATATTCAAATTCATATTGAGTTTTTCTCTAGTGTCTTGATCGATCAGGCCCCGTAGCGCGTTGAACAGGTCAGTCGTTTTTGTGTACTGGCTGCCATAGGTGAGGTTGAACGCATAGTCAAAGCCGGATCAGACTCGCTCCCCCTGCAGCCCTGCCATACTGTTCAACATGACCCGTGCAACTTTCCGCTTCTTTGATGAGCTCAACGATTTCCTGCCGGCCGAACGGCGGCGGCAACCCTTCACCTGCCAGTGCGCGCAAGGGGCGACGGTCAAGCACATGATCGAGGCGCTCGGGGTGCCGCACACCGAGGTCGAACTGGTGCTGCTCAACGGCGAGTCGGTGGGGCTGGAGCGGGTGATCCTCGACAGCGACCGGCTGGCGGTGTATCCCAAGTTCGAAACGCTGGACATCAGCCCGCTGCTGAAGGTTCGCGCGCAACCTTTACGGGTGCTGCGTTTCGTCGCGGATGCGCACCTTGGCGGGCTGGCCAGCCTGCTGCGCATGAGCGGCTTCGACACCCTCTACGATAATGGCTTCGAGGATGGCGAGATCGCCGAGATCGCTGCACAGCAAGGCCGCATCGTGCTGACCCGCGACCGCGAACTGCTCAAGCGCCGAATCATCAGCCACGGCTGTTATGTGCATGCCCTGAAACCGTCGTTGCAGTTGCGCGAATTGTACGAGCGCCTCGACCTGGCGCGTAGTGCACGACCATTCAGCTTGTGCCTTCATTGCAACCTGCCGCTGCACGAGATCAGCCTGGAACTGGCCCGGACGCAGGTGCCGCCACGCATTGGCGCCCTCTATTCACACTTCCTGCGCTGCGACGCCTGCCAACGGGTTTACTGGGAGGGTTCGCACTGGCGCGGCATGTGTGCATTGCTGGCACCGCTGCTGAACCGATAGCCGCCAGCCCTTGGCGGGCAAAAAAATAACAAAATTGCCATGTGCTCCCTTCGTTCCTTCTTGCGTCGCACTGTTCATTGCCCGTTCCCGCACGTCTGGAGTTTTCCCAATGCCCTCGCCTCATTCCTTGCCTGCTGCGCTGCTGGGCCTGGCCCTTGTTTGTCCGGCCATGACCGAGGCTCAGGGCCTGGAGCTGGGACAAGTGCTGATTGGCGCCGAGGACCAGAGCGACGAAGACCAGGGGATCGAGGACGCCAGGGCCCGGCTGGCCCAGGTGCCCGGCGGCACCAACGTGGTGGACATGCGCCGTCCGTTGCAGGGCCGCGTGGCCAGC
Source organism: Pseudomonas sp. ACN8 (assembly GCF_002303925.1). Classification (GTDB taxonomy): domain Bacteria; phylum Pseudomonadota; class Gammaproteobacteria; order Pseudomonadales; family Pseudomonadaceae; genus Aquipseudomonas. The sequence continues at coordinate 77,424 of NZ_MRCS01000001.1, read as the reverse complement.
AATCAGGATGTGCTGGCTTACCAGCCGGGGATCTATGCCCAGTCGGCGGGCAACGAAGGGGTGAAGATCTCGATCCGCGGATCGGGCATCAACCGCGCACCGGGCGCCCACGCCTCGGGGCTGTACACCCTGCTCGACGGCCTGCCGCTGACCGGCCCCGGCGGCACGCCCTATGAATTGCTGGAACCACTGTGGCTCGACCATGTGGAGGTGCTGCGCGGCGCCAACGGGTTCGACCGGGGTGCCCTGGCCCTGGGCGGGGCAATCGATTACGTCAGCTATACCGGCTACGACGCGCCGAAGTTGCAGGTACGCTACGCAACGGGCAGTCACGGCTATCAGCAGCGCCAGATCAGTTCAGGGCAAGTGCTCGGCGCTTTCGATTACTACGTGGCCATGACCGATGCCAACGCCGACGGCTATCAGGACCACACGGCCAGCGAGAGCCAGGGAGTCATCGCCAACTTCGGTTATCGCTTCAACGCCAACCTGGAAACACGCTTCTACCTGCGCCACCGCCAGACCGACAACGACCTCGCGGGACGGGTGACCAAGCACTCCATAGAGCATGACCCACGGGCGGCCAACCCTGCCTACGTGGCGCGGGACGACCGCCGCGACGAGCCGGGCAGCACCTTTATCGGCAACAAGACCACCTGGTACATCGATGACGATTCGAGCATCCAGACCGGCCTTGTCTACCACGACTACCCCATGGACCTGAGCGAGGGCCCCAACCGCTTGAAGGTCGCGTACACCGATGTCAGCGGCACGTTCGACTACAAGCGGCGCGACACGCTCTGGGGTCTGCAAAGCCAAAGTACCCTGGGCCTGCGAATGACCAGACACCTGCCCAATGCCGGTGCCAGCGAGTTCGTGCGCATCCCCACCGGCAACACCGCCGGTTACGCACCGGGCACACTGATTCGCAACTTCACCTACCAGGGCTCGGACACGGTCCTGCATGCCGGCAATGACCTGGAGATCGCCGACGACCTGTGGCTGACCACCGGCCTCGCCGCGATCTACACCCGCCGGGAAAGCGATGTCACCTACCCGCAGGAAGGTGGCAAGACCAGCCTGCACGACTGGGACTACGCCCCGCGCGTGGGCCTGCGCTACCAACTGACACCGGACCTGCAACTGTTCGGCAATCTCAGCCGCTCGGTCGAGGCGCCGCACCCGTGGTCGCTGATCTATAGCTCGAACATCCGCTTTCCCAAGGGCAGCGGCGTTGCCACGGGCGCCCAGCGCGAACCGGTCACACTGCAAAACCAGACCGCCACCACCTTGGAAATCGGCGGTCGCGGTGACAGCACGCTGGGGCAATGGAGCCTGGCCTGGTACTACGCCCAGGTGCGCCACGAACTGCTGTCGGTGTTGCCGGACGCCAACGCCACCACGCCCTACGAGCTCAACGCCAGCCCCACCGTGCACCAGGGCGTGGAAGCCAGCCTGCTGAGCCCCCTCTGGTCGCCGGAGGATGGCGGCCAATTGAGCCTGCGCCAGAGCTATACCTTCAGTGACTTCCACTACCGCGACGATGAGCGCTTCGGCGACAACCGCTTGCCGGGCCTGCCGATGCACTATTACCAGGGCGAACTGCGCTACGACTGGCCACAAGGCTTTTTCGCCGCGGTCAACACGCAATGGGTGTCCAAAGTAGCAGTCGATTACGCCAACAGCTACTACGCCGATCCCTACGCCCTATTCGGCGCCACACTGGGCTACAACGCGCCCAAGGGCGACTGGCAGACCTGGCTGGACATGCGCAACCTGACCGACAAGCACTATGCCGCCACGGTCACGCCGGGCTACGACGACAAGGGGCTGGACGCGGCACGCTCCACCCCCGGCGAAGGCATGGCGATGTACGTCGGGGTGTCGTGGAGCCTGCTCTGAGGTCACTGGCCCGACTTCGCAAACGCACGCAACTGCGCCGCGACGACTAAGCTTTTGTAACGTCACCTCGTCCCTCAAGGAGATATCCATGAGCGCCGCAGCCCTGTCCGAACTCGATGCCGCCCTGCCCGACCTGACCCGCAAGATCCGCGTGCTGGATGCCCTGTCCTGGCCGGACGGCGTCGAGGAAGACTTCCTGGCCAAATGGCGCGGCGGGCGGGTCGAGTTACCCAGGGTCGAGTTGCAGCCTCGCGACCACAGCGCCGACATCGCCGCCCTGGAAAGCTTTATCAGCCATTGCGATGTGGGGCATCCGGCCGGAAATTTCCTTGCCATGACCGCCCGTAGCTATGCCACGGCCGGACACATGCTGGGGGCCATCGGCACTCCCGCCTTTACCCAATATTCGTCAGCGCTGTACCGCCGTCCCGACTTCTACTACACGCGCTTGCAACTGAGCATGCTCGACGCGGCCCGTTTCTTTCTCAAGACCACCGACGCCCTGCTGGGCGGTGCGCGGATTCCACCCTGCCCGGCCGAGATCCCGGCCAAGGCGTTCGCCGCCTGGATTCAACCGGAACTGGACCGCTTCTTTGGCGCCGGACAGATCACGGTCGTGCTCGATCCGAACCTGGCCGCCAAGGCCATCGCCGGATCGAGCCGCATTCGCCTGCGGGCCAGCGCGCTGTTCTCCGAGCTGGACAAGCATCAGCTGTTGCAACACGAGGCCTTCGTGCATGTCGCCACCGCACAGAACGGCGCGCGCCAGCCCAACCTCACAAGCCTGGGCCTGGGAGCGCCCCGCACGACCCAGACCCAGGAAGGCATTGCCACCCTGGCCGAACTGTTCACCGGCAGCATGGACATCAACCGCCTGCGTCGCCTGGCCCTGCGCGTGCTCGCCGTCCAGCAGGCGCTGGAGGGTGCCGACTTCATCCAGGTGTTCGAAGGTTTTCTGACGGCCGGGCAGACAGAAGAGGAATCCTTCCGCTCGACTCAACGGGTATTCCGCGGCGCCGACCTGCGGGGCGGTTCGGCATTCACCAAGGACGCCGCTTACCTGACCGGGTTGCTCGGCGTCCACACCCTGCTGCGCATTGCGATCCGCGATAACCGACCGGATCTGGTGGGGCATTTGTTTGCCGGGCGACTCAGCCTGGCCGACACCGTGCGCCTGGCGCCCCTGTTCGAGTCCGGCTGGCTGAAGGGGCCGGTCTATCTTCCCGCCTGGGCCAGCGACCTGCGCCTGCTGGCCGCCAACCTGGCCTTTTCGGCGTTCATCGCCCGGGTCAAGCTGGATGTGCTGGACCTTGATGTGTTCATGGCATTCGCCGAAGAACACGAAAGCGATGCCAGTGCGCTGTGATCGGCGCCGAGTTTTTCAGCCGGCCTTGACTCTTCGAATCAACTGCTACCATTAGGAAGCGGTGCCAAGGCCGGGCTCTGTGGCTTTCAAAAACGGCTTTCACCGCCAGGGATTGATCCACTCATTTCAAGCCTGCCTGACCCCATGGGGGTTGCAATGCACAATCCATTGCTTTACGCGTTGTCGGCTGTACTGCTCTTGAGCGGATCGCCCTGCCTGGCACTGGGTACGGATGGAACCGCTACAGCACCGCCCCCGGCACCCGCCGCCGCTACACCGGCAAGCGCAGCCACGACAGCGCCCGCCGCGCCGGTGACCAAGGATCCGGTGTTTACCCAGGAACAGCTGGATCAGATGCTGGCGCCCATTGCGCTTTACCCGGACCCACTGTTTGCACAGGTGCTGATGGCCACCACCTACCCCGGAGAAGTCGGCGAGGCAGTCAGCTGGTCCAAAGCTCACCCGGACGCCAAGGGTGACGATGCGGTCAAACAGGTGGCGAATCAGCCTTGGGATCCGAGCGTGCAGGCACTGGTCGCCTTCCCGCAGGTGCTGGCAATGCTGGGACAGGACCCCGTCTGGGTCCAGCGCCTGGGTGATGCCTTCCTGGCGCAGCCCGACGATCTCATGGAAAGCGCGCAACGCTTGCGGCGCCAGGCCCAGGCAGCCGGCAATCTGCAGAGCAACCAGTATCAGAACGTGACGATCCAGAATGTCGCGGCGCCGGCACCGGCAACCACGACTGCGGCACCGGCTCCAACCCCTGAACCGGCCCCGGCCGGCAACTCGACCATCATCATCCAGCCTGCCGATCCGCAGGTGGTGTACGTCCCCACCTATAACCCCACAACCACCTACGGCACCTGGCCCTACCCGGCATCGCCGCCCGCGTACTATCCGCCGCCACCGGCCTATTACCCTGGTCAGGCCCTGATGGCCGGACTCGCGTTCGGTGCCGGTGTGGCGATCATTGGATCGTTGTGGGGTGAATGCGACTGGGGCAATAACGACGTCGACATCGACGTCAATCGCTACAACAACATCAACGCCAACAACCGGATCACCAACAACAAATGGCAGCACAATCCGGTGCATCGCAATGGCGTGCCCTATCGAGACAATGCGAGCCGCGCACAGTACGGCCGGCAACTGAACGGCGCCAATCAGCGTCAAGCCTATCGCGGAGAGAATGCCCAGCGCGCCCAGGCCCGTGAAAATGCCCGCAGCTCAATGGACAAGCACGGTATCGAACGACCCGCCACCAGCAATCTCGAAGCCCGTGATCAAACGCGCAAACTCCAGTCCGCAAGCGCAGGCGGCGATCGGCTGCAGGCCGGTGCGGACAGGCCGAGGGCGGCGGACAGAAGCCAGGACACGGCCAGAAACACCCGAGAGAATCAGCAGCCCAGGAGGGAGACCCATCAGGCCAATCAGCAGGCCAGGAACCAGAGTTCCCAGTTGAATCAGCGCAGAGAAGGCTCCGCGCAGACGCGGCAAACGACGAACAAACGGCCCGCCGCCAGTGCCGGCAGTGCCCGCAACAATGCGTTCGCCGGCGCACGCTCACCGTCCCAGGCCAACCTCCAGGCCAATCGTGGCCGGGCCAGCCAGGCATCCGCCCAACGCCCCAGTGCTTCGCGATCGGGCGGTCACCAGGTCAGCCGGCCGTCCAATCCACCAGCGCGTCAAAGGGGGAGCCGTCGTTGAAAAACCATCCTCGATTGAAGGGACTCACGGGCTTGCTCCTTCATGTACTGGTTATAGCCGCCGGCTTGTCGTGGTCGTGCATGGCGACGGCCCAGCAGGCTTTTCCAACCCCGGAAAAGGCTGCAGAAGCCTTTGTCGAAGCACTGGGCACGGAGCACGCCGACCAGGCACGCCTGACCGAACTGCTGGGCAATGACTGGCACATTTACATCCCCCGTGAAGGCGTGCAGCGCAAAGATGTGGATGCGTTCTTGCAGCAATATCGCGAGCAACACCACTTTGAAAACACCAGTGACCGTCAGGCTGTCCTGGCGGTCGGCAGTGAGAACTGGACACTGCCTATCCCCCTGACAAAAAACGAGAACGGTTGGCGCTTCGACATGAAGGCCGGCAGTGCCGAGATCCGTGCACGTCAAATCGGCCGCGATGAACTTGCCGCGGTGCAATCGGTGCTGGCCTATCACGATGCCCAGATGGACTATGCGTCGGTGGATCGTGACGATGATGGCGCACTCGAGTATGCGCAGAAAATCTTCAGCACCCCCGGCAAACACGACGGACTCTATTGGGCCGAAGACGACAGCGGCCAGATCAGCCCGCTGGGGCCTTCGTTCGGCAAAGCCATTGCCGACGAAGAATGGCATGGCTACCGCTTCCGCATCCTTCATGGCCAGGGTCCTTCGGCACCGGGTGGTGCCTACAGCTACCTCATCGGTGACAAGATGAGCCGCGGCTTTGCGCTGATCGCCTGGCCGGCGAAGTACAACGACACTGGCGTGATGAGTTTCATGATCAGTCATGAAGGCCAGGTGTTCGAGAAAGACCTGGGGCCCGAGAGTGAAAAACTGGCGCTGGCGATGAAGCGCTTCGATCCGGATGACAGCTGGAAAGAGGTGCCTGAAGATCAGGAGTAGCAGGCGTGACCTGCTACCAGCCTTCAGAACGGTTGAAAGCCGTTATCTGATCGACAGGACAAATCGGTCTTCGCCCCCCGTGCTGTCGTTGCAGGAGGGTTGCTCAAGCTTGAATCCGCACCGTTCAAGTACTTTTCGCGAGCCCAGGTTTTCCTTGAAGGCATAGGCAACCAGTTGCGCAAGCCCCCAGCGCATCCGCGATTCCTGGATCAAATGCCTCAGCGCCAGTGTCGCCAGCCCCTGGCCGCATGCGCACTCGGCAATCCGATAGCCGACTTCAGCGGAACGGGTCGATGAGTCGATGCTTTTCAAATTGGCTCGACCGACGATTCTCTGACTGGAATCCTCAATGACAAAGGGGTGCCAGGCACCAATGGCGAAATCGGACAAATAGCTTTCGATATGATCGGCGACACCCTGCAACGAGTAAAAAGAAGGGTCGCGCGCATCGATATGGGATTCGAACCATTCACGGTTCTCGATTTCGAACGCCAGCAACGCTTGAGCGTCAGTCTTTTTCAGCTCGCGAACGCTAAATGATTCCATTCATCACCTCTGCTGTGTCTTGCGCCGAATTGGCTCGAGTCTATCTCATACCTGAACAACCTGGCCGGGCCTTCCTCCTCTCGAACGCGAGCGGCTTGCACAACACATATGGAAAAACGTATATTCGAATAACCATATGTACAGAGCCGCGCCAATGCTCAATCCTGCCGCCGTATTCAAATGCCTGTCCGACGAAACCCGCGCCCGGGCCACTTTGCTCATCACTCGTGAAGGCGAGTTATGCGTGTGTGAACTGGTCTGCGCCCTTGACGACAGTCAGCCTAAAATTTCCCGCCATCTTGCACAGCTACGCGGCTGCGGCCTGCTTCTCGACCGCCGTCAGGGACAGTGGGTGTATTACCGGCTCAACCCCGATCTGCCCGCGTGGGTTCGCGACGTTCTCGAAACGACCTTGCTGGCAAACGCCGACTGGCTTGCGAACGACAGCACTCGCCTTGCCGCGATGGGCGACCGTCCGCTGAACACTTCCGCCTGCTGCTGACCTTTCATTCATCGAGACTGTTCATGTTTACTGCATTTACCATTTTCCTGCTGACCATGGTGTTGGTCATCTGGCAACCCAAGGGCCTGGGCGTCGGCTGGAGCGCTTCCCTGGGCGCCATCCTGGCCCTGCTGGCAGGCGTCGTTACACTGCACGATATTCCGCTGGTGTGGGCCATTGTCTGGAACGCCACCGCGACCTTCATCTCGCTGATCATCATCAGTCTGCTGCTCGATGAGGCCGGGTTTTTCCAGTGGGCCGCATTGCATGTGGCACGCTGGGCCAAGGGTGACGGGCGGCGCCTGTTCGTATTCACGATACTGCTGGGGGCCGGTGTATCCGCCCTGTTTGCCAACGACGGTGCAGCCCTGATCCTGACCCCCATCGTCGTTTCAATTCTGCTCGCACTGCGTTTTTCGCCAGCCTCTACCCTGGCGTTCGTCATGGCGGCCGGTTTCATTGCCGACACGGCGAGCCTGCCCCTGGTGGTGTCCAACCTCGTCAATATCGTTTCGGCTGACTACTTCGACCTGGGCTTCAGCGAGTACGCCGCCATCATGGTGCCGGTCAACTTCGTTGCCGTGGCAACCACCCTCGTGGTGCTGTATTGGTTTTTCCGGCGCGACATTCCCAGGCACTACGCTCTCGATGACGTGATGGATCCGCGACGCGCCGTGCGTGATCCCCTGACCTTCCGCGTCGGCTGGATGGTCCTGGCTCTGCTGCTGATCGGGCTGTTTGCCCTGGAACCCTTGGGCATTCCCATCAGCGCCATCTCAGCGGTCTGTGCCGCGATGCTGTTCGCCGTGGCGGCGCGTGGGCATGTGATTTCAACGCGACGGGTGCTGCGTGAGGCGCCCTGGCAGGTCGTGATCTTTTCGCTGGGCATGTACCTGGTGGTATACGGGCTGAAAAACGCCGGACTGACCACCTACATGACCATGGCCCTGAACCGCACGGCCGAATTCGGCATCTGGGGCGCCGCGCTGGGCACTGGGCTGCTCACGGCCTTGCTGTCATCGGGCATGAACAACATGCCGACGGTGCTGGTGGGTGCCCTGTCGATCCAGGCCAGCGACGCCACCGGTGTGGTGCGTGAAGCCATGATCTACGCCAATGTCATCGGCTCTGACCTGGGCCCCAAGATCACCCCCATCGGCAGCCTGGCCACCCTGCTCTGGCTGCATGTCCTGGAGCGCAAGGGCATCCGCATTACCTGGGGTTACTACTTCAAGGTCGGCGTGGTCCTGACGCTGCCGATTCTGTTCATCACCCTGTCTGCCCTGGCCCTGCGCCTGAGCGTTTAGCCCCCGTGCGACTGCAAAGAGGAGTCACCATGCGCGTTCTGTTTATGTGTACCGCCAATAGCTGTCGCAGCATCCTGTCCGAAGCCATGTTCAACCATCTCGCCCCCGAAGGTTTCGAGGCGATCAGTGCCGGCAGCTTCCCCAAGGGCCAGGTGCTGCCCCGCAGCCTGAGCACGTTGCAAGAAGCCGGTATCGCCATCGACGGCTTGAGCAGCAAAGGCAATGAGGCTTTCGAAGCCAACCCGCCGGACATCGTCATTACGGTCTGCGACAAGGCCGCCGGTGAGGCGTGCCCCGTGTATTTCGGGCCGGCACTGAAAGCTCATTGGGGCCTGGAAGACCCATCGGACATACAGGGAGATGAAGCGATGGTATCGGCTGCGTTCCACTCAACCCTGGCGCGCATCGAAACACGCTGCCGGGCATTGCTCGACCTGCCTTTTGCACAACTTGACCGCGATGCGCTGAAGCGGGAACTCGACCGCATCGGCACGCTTTGACCGGAGCCCCCATGACCCATCCCCTGCCCAATCTCGACACCTCACTGACCCAGCCCATCGCCAGCGGACGCGACGACCAGCACAAGCCGCGCATCCTGTTGCTATACGGCTCGACTCGTGCGCGCTCGTTCAGTCGCCTGCTGGTCGAGGAAGCAGCCCGGTTGCTCGAACACTTCGGCGCCGAGACCCGGATCTTCAACCCATCAGGCCTGCCGCTACCGGACGACGCGCCCTCCGATCACCCGAAAGTCCAGGAACTGCTCGCGCTGATGCAGTGGTCCGAAGGCCAGGTCTGGTGTTCGCCAGAGCGCCACGGTTCCATGTCCGCGGTGTTCAAGGCGCAAATCGACTGGGTGCCGTTGGCGTTGGGGGCCGTTCGTCCGACCCAGGGGAAAACCCTCGCGGTCATGCAGGTCTGCGGCGGCTCCCAGTCTTTCAATGTGGTGAATCAGCTTCGTGTGCTGGGGCGCTGGATGCGCATGTTCACCATCCCCAATCAATCTTCCGTGCCAAAGGCTTTTCTGGAATTTGACGAGGCCAATCGCATGAAACCCTCGTCGCTGTACGACAGGGTGGTGGACGTCATGGAGGAGCTGGTGAAATTCACCCTGCTGCTACGGGATCGCCCCGATCTGGTTGATCGCTACTCGGAGCGAAAAGAATCCGCAGAGGAACTGAGTCAGCGCGTAAATCAGCGGTCGATTTGACTGTAGAAATGCTCCCCCAGGCTCGATAGCCGAAAAAAGTCGCAAACCCCACAACGCTTCAGGGCTTGCGACTCTTTGCCGATACGTCCCTCAAGCTCCCGGGACGTTTTCTACGGCATGCCTGCCGTATTCATTGCCGAACGTGCAGGCTTAGTTCTCTACCTCAACTGCGTCGAAATCCGGTTCGTCCGGAGCATCCGGGGCGTCCGCCACATCCTCTCTGGCGTCCTTCGCCTCAACTTTGGCGGCGTCACGGGCTGCATCCGCAGTCTCTCTGGCCGCGTCCCGGAGCATCGTTTCGCCCCAGGCTGATATGTTTATTTTCAGACATCTTGCATATGGAATTTTATTGTGTCATTTATAGCTCGCCGATCACAGGACTGATCCACCACGCCAACCCGGATGGCGGACACCCGCTTCCCCCCAATGCCCTCCAGGGAGTCAACAATATGAACAAGACAGAACTTCTAGGTGCTCTGGCGCTGTGCGCTTTCAGCTTCCTGGCACATGCCGACGAAGACAGCCTGCGTATCGGTATCGAAGCCGCCTACCCGCCCTTCTCCTTCAAGACACCCGAAGGCAACGTCAGCGGGTTCGACTACGACATCGGCAACGCCTTGTGCGAAGAAATGCAGGTCAAGTGCGAGTGGGTCATTCAGGAGTTCGACGGCATGATCCCGTCGCTCAAAGTGCGCAAGATCGATGCCGTGCTGTCGTCGATGTCGATCACCGAAGACCGGATGAAGTCCGTGGACTTCAGCAAAAAGTACTACCACACGCCGGGCAAGTTCGCGATGAAGGCCGGCAACGTGATCAATGACCCGTTGGTGGACCTCAAGGGCAAGAAACTCGGCGTGCAACGCTCCTCGACTTACGATCGTTTTGCCACCGAGCAACTGGAAAAAGCCGGCGTCGCCGTGGTGCGCTACGGCTCGCAGAATGAAGCCTTCCTCGATCTCGCCTCGGGTCGCCTGGACGCCACCCTCGCCGACATCGTCAACACCGATGAGAGCTTCATCAAGACACCCGCCGGCCAAGGCTTCGCGCTCACAGGCCCCGACATCAACGACCCGAAATATTTCGGCCGGGGCGCCGGGATCGCCGTGCGCAAAGGCGACAGTGCCAACGTTGCGCGCCTGAGTGCCGCGATTGACGCCATTCGCGCCAATGGCAAGTACCAGCAAGTGATGGCCAGGTACTTCGCGTTCGATATCTACGGCGAGTAAGCCTTACTCCTGCCCCCCCGATCCAAGACCCGGCGACGGCCCGTTGCAGGCGTCTGTCGGGACTTGTCATGCGCGCCTCGCGGCGCTCGCTTGAGGAACTTCATCATGCTTCACGGCTACGGTTCGAGCATTCTCGATGGCGCCTGGCTGACCATAAACCTGGCCCTGACATCCATGTCCCTGGCGATTGCCCTGGGCCTGGTCGGCGCGGCCTTTCGCCTGTCACCGCTCAAATGGCTGGCCATGCTCGGGGAAAGCTACACCACCCTGATTCGCGGTATTCCAGACCTGGTGCTGATCCTGCTGATCTTCTACGGCGGCCAGGATCTGGTAAACCGCATCGCCCTGGCGCTCGGTTACACCCGCTATCTCGACATCAACCCCTTTATCGCCGGCGTCTGCACCATGGGCTTCATTTTTGGCGCCTACCTCTCGGAAACCTTTCGCGGCGCCTTCATGGCGATCCCCAAGGGTCAGGCCGAGGCCGGTGTGGCTTATGGCATGGGCGGTACTCAGGTGTTCTGGCGAATCCTGGTCCCGCAGATGATTCGTTTCGCCATCCCCGGGTTCACCAACAACTGGCTGGTGCTGACCAAATCCACCGCGCTGATCTCGGTGATCGGCTTGCAGGACATGATGTTCAAAGCCAAGAACGCAGCGGATGCCACACACGAGCCATTCACGTTTTTCCTCGCAGTGGCAGCGCTGTACCTGATGCTCACCAGCCTGTCCTTGCTGGTGCTGCGCTATCTGGAAAAACACTACTCGGTCGGCATCAAAGCCGCCGAATTGTGAGGGGGAGCCGCCCATGATTCTCGACTACAACCTGATCTGGGAAAACCTGCCGCTGTACTTCAATGGCGCCCTGTTGACCCTCAAAGTCCTGCTCATTTCCCTGGCCCTGGGTCTGGTATTGGCGATTCCACTGGCACTGATGCGGGTGTCGCGATCGCCGCTGATCAACTTCCCGGCCTGGCTCTATACCTACGTGATTCGCGGTACGCCGATGCTGGTGCAATTGTTCCTGATCTATTACGGCCTGGCGCAGTTCGAAGCGGTGCGCCAAAGCGTGCTCTGGCCTTACCTCTCCAGCGCCACCTTTTGCGCCTGCCTGGCCTTCGCGATCAACACCAGTGCCTATAGCGCAGAGCTGCTGGCCGGCAGTCTGAAATCCACCCACCCTGGCGAGATCGAAGCCGCCAGGGCCATGGGCATGTCACGCCTGACCCTGTATCGCCGCATTCTCATGCCGTCGGCCTTGCGCCGGGCACTGCCGCAATACAGCAACGAAGTGCTGATGATGCTGCAAACCACCAGCCTGGCCTCCATCGTCACCCTCGTCGACATCACCGGGGCCGCACGTACGGTGAGCTCACGCTTCTATCTGCCATTCGAGGCGTTTATCACCGCCGGCCTCATCTACCTCGCCCTGACCTTCATTCTGGTGCGCCTGTTCAAGCTGGCCGAGCGCCGCTGGCTGGCGTATCTGGCACCGCGCAAGCACTAAGGAGCTGCTATGGAGCACATTCAATACCGGTTGCCGTGGAGTGCCTCGGGCACCGAACGAACGCTGTCGCTGTTTCGTTTTGGCCGCGGACCACGCAAGGCCTACATCCAGGCGTCACTGCATGCCGACGAATTGCCGGGGATGCGCGTCGCCGTCGAGCTCAAGCGCCGTCTTCTGGAGCTGGAAACACAAGGCCGCCTGACCGGGGTGATCGAGTTGGTGCCCATGGCCAACCCGATCGGGATCGCCCAGATGTTCCAGGCCACCCATCAGGGGCGCTTCGAGTTCTCCAGCGGCAAGAACTTCAATCGCGACTTCCCCGAGTTGGTCGATGCCATTGCACCGCTGCTGGAAGGCCGATTGGGCGACGATGCCGACGCCAACATCGCACTCATCCGCCGCGCCATGGGTGAGGCCCTGGCCGCCATGCCGGCACCGACCTCGGAGCTCGACGGTCTGCGCCGCCTGTTGCTGCAGCATGCCTGTGACGCCGATGTGGTGCTGGACCTGCACTGCGATTTCGAATCGATCATGTTGATGTATGCGATGCCGCAAATCTGGCCGCGCCTGCAGTCACTGGCCGCACGCCTTGGCGCCGGGGTCACGTTACTGGCCGAAGATGCGGGCGGCAGTGCCTTCGACGAAGCCTGCGCCATTGCATGGCTACACCTGGCCGAGCGGTTTCCCGAAGCCAATATTCCCCTGGCGTGCGCGGCCACCACCATCGAATTGCGTGGCATGGCAGACACCGAACGCGAGCAATGCCTCGACAGTGCACAGGCCATTCTCGGGTATCTCGCCGAGCAAGGCCTGATCAGCGGTGACTGGCCAGCGGCACCACCGAGCCATTGCCAGGCCATGCCATTCGCCGGCGCGCAGTACGCCTGTGCACCCCACCCGGGTGTGGTGAGTTTTCTGCAACCGTTGGGTGCCCAGGTCAAGGTCGGCGATCCGCTATTCGAAGTCATCGACCCGCTAACCGACCGCCATAGCGTGGTCAGTGCCAGCACCGACGGCATTCTCTATGCCCGCGAACGGCTGCGCTTTGCCCAGCCGGGATTGTGGTTGGCCAAAGTGGCAGGCGTCACCCCCATTCGCCAGGGTCGCTTGCTCAGCGACTGATTCCAGAGAGTTCAAACCATGTACAAACTTGAAGTTCGAGACCTGCATAAAAGCTACGGAGCGCACCAGGTGCTCAAGGGCGTGTCCCTGCAGGCAAAGGCCGGTGACGTGATCAGCCTCATCGGCTCCAGCGGCTCTGGCAAAAGTACGTTCCTGCGCTGCATCAACCTGCTGGAGCAACCCAATGCGGGCAATATCGTGCTCAATGGCGAACCGCTCAAGCTGGTGGCCAACAACTCCGACGGGATGAAGGCGGCCGAACCCAAACAGTTGCAACGCATGCGTTCGCAGCTATCGATGGTGTTTCAACACTTCAACCTCTGGTCCCACATGAGCGCTCTGGAAAACGTCATGGAAGCCCCGGTGCATGTGCTGGGCCTGGGCAAGAAAGAGGCACGGGAGAAGGCCGAGCACTACCTGAACAAAGTCGGTGTGGCGCACCGCATGAACGCCTGGCCGGCGCATATGTCCGGTGGCGAGCAGCAGCGCGTGGCCATTGCCCGCGCACTGGCGATGGAGCCGCAAGTGATGCTGTTCGATGAGCCGACGTCGGCGCTCGACCCCGAACTGGTCGGCGAAGTGCTTAAAGTCATGCAGGATCTGGCGCAGGAAGGCCGCACCATGGTGGTGGTGACTCACGAAATGGGCTTTGCCCGTGAGGTTTCGAACCAACTGGTGTTCCTGCACAAGGGCGTTGTCGAGGAACGCGGCGACCCGCGTCAAGTGCTGGTCAACCCACAGTCCGAACGCCTCCAGCAGTTTCTGGCCGGAAGCCTGAAGTAAGCGCCTCCATCCATTGCACGGCGCTGCCCGACAAGGTTGGCTTCGGATACACTCCAGCCAACCTTGTCAGGGCATCAGGCACAGCCCTTCTCTCACCCTCAGGAAATGTTGAGCTGGATATGCCAACCCCATCGAAAGACACCACCGTCTATGCCGCGCCGGTCATGCGCAAACTCACGGAAATCGTTTCCGATCTGCCGCCGTCACTGCGCAAGGTCGCGGACTTTATCCTGCGTCACCCGCTCAAGGCCGCGACACTGACCATCGAGGAGATGGCTCACGAAACATTGACCTCACCCGCCGCCGTCAACCGCCTGGCCAAAGCACTGGACCTCGGTGGCTACAGCGGCATGAAGGCCGAGCTGGTCGCAACGTTGCAGCAGATGGTGTCGCCGGTCGACAAACTGCGCAACGAACTTGCCCATCGACCCGGCGGCGCGTTCGGCCTGCATGAGCAACTCCAGAGCGCCAGTAGCAACCTGGCCACCGCGGCGAGCAACAACCACGCCGACACCTTTGAAGCATTCGTCACTCGCCTGACCAAAGCGCGCAAGATCTACATCCTGGGCTTTGGCAACAGTGTCTACTTCGCCGGTCTCGCCGCCTCGACCCTGATGCCCTTCTGTGCGGACGCCACGGCCATCAGCATGGAGGGCGGAAACGAAAACGCCGCTTACCGTCTGGCTGCGATCACCGATCAGGACGTGCTGCTGGCGATCACCCTGCCGCGCTACTCCCTCGACACCCTGCAACTGGCACGCTTCGCCAATGAACGCGGCGCATCGGTGCTCGCCATTACCGACTCACCCGCCTCGCCACTCACCGGCATAGCCCGGCACACGCTGTTTGCGCCTTGCGATCACCCCGTGCTGACCAGCTCCAACATCGCCGTACTGGCCTTGATCGAAGGCTTGGTCGCCGGCGTGATGGCGCGCAATAAAGAAGCGGTCAAACTGGCAACCGAACTGACGGAAAGCGTGATGTCGTACCTGCACATCCCTGCCAGCGGTAAACCGGCAAAAAAGTGAGTGATGGAAATACACCGCCAGGATGACGAAGCCGACAGTCGCGCCGATCATGGTGGTCGAGAACCCGTACTCGAAGGTCCCGAAGGTGAGCAAATCCTCTGTCAGCGATAATGCTGGCTTAATTCAGATACGGTGATATCGCCTGAATCAACGCCTTCGGCACGCGGTGAGAACAGTCCTCCAATTGTAAGAGCCCATTTCAACCACTACACTCCAGCCCATGAAACGCTACCTGCGGTTTTGCCTCATTTTCGTGATTAGCCTGGTGCTTCCCCTCAGCGGGATGGCGGGTGTTCAGGCGCCCACAGAACCTTGCCCGACGAAGACGATGGGCATGGCGATGATGGATGACATGGCAATGGACTGCTGCAATGACATGAAAAGCCCGACGGAGCATGGCAAGCCCTGCAAGCCGGGCCAGGAGTGCAAGACAGGCGGTATGCTGCAAGTCTCGATCCTCAAGCCTCCTGTCACCGTGTTCAGCCCCGTAGTGGTTTCCTTCTTCAGTGATTCCCTGCCCGTACAAACCCCGTCCGGGGTATGGCGACCGCCTCGCGTTTGATTCCTGTCCAACATTGAGCCTCATTCCGCACTAGCGGGATGGACTGGCTGCGCGCCTGTCTTTTTGACGCGTGCAGTGGATGATCACAGGAATCCAAAACATGAACTCCAAGTGCTATTGCACAGGCTGGTCCCTCGTGGCCGGTCTGGCGGCAAGCGTACTGGCATTGCCGGGCGTCGCTGCCGCACTGACTCTTGATGAAGCGCTGCGGCTGGCCGAAAACAATGCGCCGTCGCTGACTGCACAAGATGCAAAGATTCAGGCTGCCAGCAGTGCGGCTATTCCAGCGGGTGAATTACCTGACCCCAAGTTGCTGGCAGGTGTGCAGAACTACCCCATCGGCGGCCCGGATCGCTGGAGCATCAACGACGACTTCATGACCATGCAAATGGTCGGGGTCAGACAAGAGATGCCCAACAGCGACAAGCGCAAAGCACGCATTGAGGTCGCCGATGCGGCCGTTGATCGCGCTGCGGCAGAGCGTCGGGTCGAACGTTTGAAGGTACGCCAATCCACGGCACTGGCCTGGATCAGTAGCTACTCGGTCGAGCGAAAAGATGCGCTGTTCCAGGACTTCTACAAAGAAAACCGCCTGCTGACCGATACCGTCCGGGCCCAGATTGCCGGTGGCCGCGCTCAGCCCGCCGATGCGGTGACACCCAAGCAAGAAGCGGCTCGACTGGCGCAGCAACAGGACGATCTGGTTCTCCAGAGAGCGCAGGCCCGAGCGGCCCTCAAACGCTGGATTGGCTCCGCCGCCAACGACAAGCCTGTGGGCACCTTGCCGCAGTGGCCTGTCGATTCCTCAAGCTACGCCCATAAACTGCAACACCACCCCGAGTTGGCAGCGTTTGCGCCGATGACCCGCGAAGCGCAAGCCAAGGTTCGTGAAGCCGAGTCGGAGAAAAAGTCAGACTGGAGCTGGGAGCTTGACTATCAACATCGCGATCGCCAGTTCGGCGACATGGTCAGCGTGCAATTGTCCTGGGACTTGCCGCTGTTTCCTGACTCCCGGCAAAACCCCAAAATCGCAGCCAAACAGGCTGAACTCAGCCAGCTTGAGGCTGAGCGCGAAGCCCTGTCACGCGAGCACACACAGCAACTGGAAAACGAACTGGCCGACTATGAGCGTCTGAATCGTGCGGTAAGCCGCAACCAGGAAAGCCTGTTGCCGCTGGCCAGGGAAAAGGTCGAACTCAGCATGGCCAGCTACCGTGCCGGCAAAGGCGATTTAAACGCCGTTGTGGCCGCCCGACGTGAACTCATCGAAGCCCGACTCAAACAGATCGACGTGGAAGAACAGCGAGCACTGACCAGCGCGCGTCTGTTTTTTGCTTATGGGGAGTCCAGCCAATGAACCATAAAAAATGGAACGGGGCGTTGCTGGCAGGCATCTCGCTGGCATTGGGTGTTGCCGGTGGTTACTGGTTCGCTCCCAAGCGCATGAGCGGAGTACCAAGTACCGCCCCGGAGCAGAGCCTCAATTCACTGGATGAACGCAAGGCTCTGTACTGGTATGACCCCATGTACCCGCAGCAAAAGTTCGATAACCCGGGTAAGTCCCCCTTTATGGACATGCAACTGGTCCCCCAGTACGCCAGCGGCGTCGGGGATCGTGCGGCCGTCAGTATCGATCCGAGCCTGACCCAGAATCTTGGTCTGCGTTTTGCGACTGTCACTCGTGGCGTCTTTGAGTCCAGCCTCGAAGTAACCGGTGTCTTGGCGTTCAACGAACGTGATGTCGCTGTGATTCAGGCACGCACCCCTGGCTTTGTGGAGCGGGTCTATGCCCATGCACCCGGTGATGTGCTCAAGGCCAACGCGGCATTGGCGGATATCCTGGTGCCGGAGTGGGCGGCCGCCCAGACAGAGTTTCTTGCCCTCAAGCGCAACGGTGATACCGATCTGTTGGCTGCGGCCCGCCAGCGACTGAGACTCACAGGGATGCCGGTTGCGTTAATCACTCAGCTAGAGCGCAGTAGCAAAGTCCAACCGAACCTGACCCTCACCAGCCCCATCAGCGGCGTGCTGCAAGAGTTGAACGTACGTGCGGGTATGACCGTGGCGACTGGCGATACCCTGGCACGCGTCAATGGCTTGAGCAGTGTCTGGCTCGCCGTGGCCGTACCGGAATCGGATGCCGGAGCTATCACCGTGGGGCAGTCAGTCGAAGCGCGATTGCCAGCCTTTCCAGGGGCAACGCTCAGTGGCAAGGTCAGCGCGATTTTGCCTGAAACCAATCCGGACAGTCGCACGCTTCGTGTGCGGGTGGAACTGCCCAATCCAGATGGGCGCCTGAGACCAGGTTTGACGGCGCAGGTCCGCCTGAATCGTACAGTTGAGCAAAGTGTATTGTGGGTGCCGAGCGAAGCGGTGATTCGCACTGGCCGACGTGCCTTGGTGATGCTCGCCGAAGATGCGGGCCGCTACCGCCCAGTGGAGGTGCAACTCGGGCAGGAGAGCGATGGCAAGACGGCGATTTTGAAAGGTCTGGGCGAAGGTCAGAAGGTGGTTACGTCTGGTCAGTTCCTGCTCGACTCGGAGGCCAGTCTCAAGGGCATCGTTGCAAGCTCGGAGGAAGTGTCACCACCCAGTGCGGCCGCCGCCAGTTTTCATGAAGCGGATGGGCAGATCGTTGAGATCAACGATAAAGACGTCACGCTCGCCCACGGTCCCTTCAAGACGCTGGGCATGCCTGGCATGACGATGACGTTCCCACTCGCCAGTCCGGCGCTGATGCAGGGCCTCAAGGCGGGTGACAAGGTTCGGGTCGCGGTGAGCCAGACCGACGATGGCTTGCGTGTCGAGCGCCTGGATAAATCGGGGGGGCAGCCATGATTGCTACCCTGATTCGTTGGTCGGTGGCCAACCGATTCCTGGTGCTACTGGCGACGTTGTTCGTCACGGCTTGGGGTATCTGGTCGGTGCAGAGCACGCCCATTGATGCGCTGCCAGACCTTTCCGATGTGCAGGTGATTATCCGCACCCCTTATGCAGGACAAGCGCCGCAGATTGTCGAGAATCAGGTGACCTATCCGTTGGCCACCACCATGCTCTCGGTGCCTGGCGCCAAGACCGTGCGTGGTTATTCCTTCTTCGGTGACAGCTTTGTCTACGTGCTGTTTGAAGACGGCACTGACTTGTATTGGGCTCGCTCGCGGGTGTTGGAGTACCTGAGCCAAGTACAGAGTCGGTTGCCGGCCAGCGCCAAGCCAGCGTTGGGGCCGGATGCGACGGGGGTGGGTTGGATCTATCAGTACGCACTGGTGGATCGCAGCGGTGGACACGATTTGGCGCAACTGCGCGCACTTCAGGACTGGTTTCTCAAGTTTGAGCTCAAGACGCTGCCCAACGTCGCAGAGGTGGCGACAGTCGGCGGGATGGTCAAGCAGTACCAGGTGCAACTGGATCCGCTGAAACTCGCCAGCCTCGGTATCACTCAGGCCGAGGTGACCGACGCTATCGGCAAGGCCAATCAGGAAACCGGTGGCGCGGTGCTGGAGATGGCAGAAACTGAGTTCATCGTGCGGGCTTCCGGCTACCTGAAGACGCTCAATGACTTCCGCTCGATCCCACTCAAGTTGGGTGCGGGCGGCGTGCCGGTGACCCTTGGCGATGTCGCCACGATTCAGTTGGGCCCGGAAATGCGCCGTGGCATCACTGAACTCGACGGCGAGGGCGAGACCGTCGGTGGCGTGGTGATTTTGCGCAGCGGCAAGAACGCTCGCGAGACCATTGCGGCGGTCAAGACCAAACTCGACGAACTGAAAAGCAGCCTGCCGGCCGGCGTGGAAATCGTCACCACCTACGATCGCAGCAAGCTGATCGACCGCGCGGTGGAAAACCTCAGCCACAAGCTCATCGAAGAGTTCATCGTCGTCGCCTTGGTCTGCGGAATCTTTCTCTGGCACTTGCGCTCATCGCTGGTGGCGATCATTTCACTGCCGGTGGGGGTGCTGATTGCCTTCATCGTCATGCGCTACCAAGGCATCAACGCCAACATCATGTCCTTGGGCGGAATCGCCATCGCCATCGGCGCCATGGTCGATGCCGCCGTGGTGATGATCGAGAACGCCCACAAGAAGATTGAGGCCTGGCACGTAGCCAATCCAGGGGAGGAACTAAAGGGCGAGCGTCATTGGCATGTCATGACCGAAGCGGCAGCAGAGGTAGGCCCGGCGCTGTTCTTCTGTTTGCTGATCATCACCCTGTCGTTCATTCCGGTGTTCACCCTGGAGGCTCAGGAGGGACGGCTGTTCGGTCCTTTGGCTTTCACCAAGACCTACGCCATGGCCGCAGCGGCGGGATTGTCAGTGACCCTGGTGCCGGTGCTGATGGGCTACTGGATTCGAGGACGAATCCCCAGTGAGCAACAGAACCCGTTGAACCGGTGGTTGATCCGGATCTATCAGCCGGCCCTGGACGCGGTCTTGCGTCGTCCGAAAATCACGCTGGTGGTCGCGCTGTTGGTTTTTGTCAGTGCGTTGTGGCCAATGTCGCGTTTGGGTGGCGAGTTTCTCCCGCCGCTGGACGAGGGCGACCTGCTCTATATGCCCTCAGCTTTGCCGGGATTGTCGGCGCAGAAAGCGGCGCAACTGCTGCAACAGACCGACCGTTTGATCAAGACCGTGCCAGAGGTCGAACACGTCTTCGGTAAAGCCGGTCGTGCCGAAACCGCCACCGACCCCGCACCGCTGGAGATGTTCGAAACCACGATCCAGTTCAAGCCACACGAGCAATGGCGTCCAGGCATGACTCAGGAAAAGTTGGTAGAGGAACTGGATCGCGTGGTGCGCGTACCCGGTTTGACCAACATATGGATACCGCCGATTCGCAACCGTATCGACATGCTGGCGACGGGTATAAAGAGCCCGATCGGTGTGAAGGTTGCTGGCACCCATCTGGCGGAAATCGATGCGGTCACCCAAGTGGTCGAGCGAGTAGCCAAGGACGTGCCCGGTGTCAGTTCGGCTCTGGCCGAGCGATTGACCGGCGGCCGCTATATCGACGTGGATATCGACCGCAAGTCCGCCGCTCGTTACGGGCTGAACATCGCTGATGTGCAGTCCATCGTGGCCGGTGCCATCGGCGGTGAAAACGTCGGCGAAACCATTGAAGGGCTCGCACGTTTCCCGATTAACGTGCGTTACCCAAGGGAATGGCGTGACTCGCTCGGCGCTCTGGAGCAACTGCCGATCTATACCCCGCTGGGTAGTCAGATCACCCTTGGCACGGTGGCGAAGGTCAAGGTCAGCGATGGCCCACCGATGCTCAAAAGCGAGAACGCACGGCCCTCTGGTTGGGTATACATCGACGTGCGGGGCCGGGACATTGCCTCGGTGGTCGCCGATCTACGCCGGGTCGTCAACGAGCAGGTCAAGTTGCAGCCCGGTATGAGCCTGAGCTACTCAGGGCAGTTCGAATTTCTTGAAAGAGCCAACGCTCGACTCAAGCTGGTGGTGCCGGCCACGCTGTTGATCATCTTCGTGTTGCTCTACCTGACTTTTGCCCGCTTCGATGAGGCCTTGCTGATCATGGCCACTCTGCCGTTCGCACTGACTGGGGGGGCATGGTTTCTCTATCTGTTGGGGTTCAACCTGTCGGTTGCCACCGGGGTCGGTTTCATAGCCTTGGCCGGGGTTTCCGCCGAATTTGGTGTGATCATGCTGCTCTACCTGAAAAACGCGTGGGCCGAACGTGAAGACCTTGGCGACAGCACTGAGCGCGGTCTGGTGGCGGCGATTCGTGAAGGCGCTGTGCAGCGCGTTCGGCCCAAGGCCATGACCGTGGCCGTGATCATTGCCGGTCTGTTACCCATCCTGTTGGGCAGCGGCACCGGCAGCGAAGTGATGAGCCGCATCGCCGCGCCCATGGTCGGCGGTATGGTCACTGCACCCTTGCTGTCCCTGTTTGTCATTCCGGCAGCGTATCGCCTGATGCGTCGCCGGCACCTCCAAGTTAAAACCAACACCCCTCAAGGAAAAGTCGTATGAAACTGACCCTGATTGCAGTCGCAAGCACCGTATTCGCGCTATCACTTTCTGCCCGCGCGCAGGACATGCCGGGCATGAAAATGGACGGCATGGAAGGTATGCAGATGAAGCAGGAAACTAAACAGGCTCCGGTCTCGAATGCCGAAGGTACGATCAAGGCTATCGATATTTCGAAGGGCACGGTGACGATCTCCCACGGCGCCGTTCCCGCCCTGCAATGGCCGCCGATGACGATGGCCTTTTCCGTGACGCAAGATCAGTTGTCGGGGTTGGCGCCTGGAGACCGGGTATCGTTTTCCTTCCGGCTAGAGGGTAACAGCGCCTCGATTGTGTCCATTAAGAAGTAAATTCCGGTGTTGGAAGTGTCCGGCACATTTTTTCGTGCCGTCCAGTTCCGTCTCCCCTTGCGTCATTCACGTCAGTGTTTCAGACCTGCGGCATATGTCGAAAAAAAGTCGCAAGCCCCCGCGATTCTTCAGGGCTTGCGACTCATTGCCGATACGTCCTTCAAACCCCCGGGACGTCATCGACGGGTAGGCCTGCCGTATTCATTGCCGAACGTGCGGGCCTAGTTCTCTATCTCAACCGTATCGAAATCCGGTGCGTCAGGTGCGTCTGGGGCATCTGGTGCATCCGGGGCGTCAGCCACATCCTCTCTGGCCGCCCGCGCCTTGGCTTTGTCAGCCTCTCTGGCTACGTTCGCCTTGGCTTTGGCTGCGTCCCTGGCAGCATCCGCATCAGCCTTGGCTGCATCCCTGGCAGCATCTGCGTCGGCCTTGGCGGCGTCTCTGGCTGCATCCGCGGCGGCCCGGGCAGCGTCTCTGGCTGCATCGGCCTCTGCGCGCGGTACGCCAGCAGCTCTTGCGGCATCCCGTGCTGCATCCGCCTCAGCTCTGGCGGCGTCCCGGGCTGCATCAGCAGCGGCTTTTGCCGCATCCCGGGCTGCGTCTGCATCAGCCTTGGCTGCGTCTCTGGCTACATCAGCGTCATTTCTGGCAACGCCTCTGTCTTCCGCGGCTTCCCTTGCAGCGTCATCGGCGTCTTCTGCCGCTTCCCTTGCAGCGTCACCGGCATCTTCTGCGGCTTCCCTGGCTGCATCGGCGGCGTTATCCGCGTCGTTGTCATCATCGTTGTCTTGCGCTTTGCCTGGGCCTCTATTTGGGCCTCTATTCCCGGCCATGGCACCATTGTCATCGTCGTTGTCACGCGCATTGCCCGGGCCTCTGTTCCCGGCCATACCACCATGGTCAGCATCGCCGCGACCGTCACCGCCATGGCCTGTTGCACCATGACCGCCACCGCCGTCACCACCATGACCACCGCCTCCGGAGCCTCCACTGCCGGAGCCACCACCGCCGCTGCCACCATCTTTGGCATACACGCTGGAGAAACTACTGATGTAATCGGGCACCAGAACAGTCGATGCCGACAGGACCCCGCCTATTGCCAGAGCCAACAAACATTTCTTGAGCAGCATGATGCACCTCCGCTTGGAGTTGCGTTGTCACCTCCGTATCGAACGCAATGTCCAGTGAGTTCCCGGCCGCCCA
Organism: Pseudomonas sp. ACN8; assembly: GCF_002303925.1. Lineage (GTDB taxonomy): Bacteria > Pseudomonadota > Gammaproteobacteria > Pseudomonadales > Pseudomonadaceae > Aquipseudomonas. The sequence continues at coordinate 54,202 of NZ_MRCS01000001.1, read as the reverse complement.
CTGGAGCGGCCACCCAACCGGCACGGCCATGAATAGGCAGCAGCAACGAGCCACTGCGGTATCCGTACGATCCTTCAGAGCCAGCTGGCATCTTAGCGTGGGAAATATTCCCACACCACTTAGATTAGTACTGTCAGCACAAGTGTCAACGACCGGATATCAGGTCCGCGGCACGCGTTGAGCAATCGGCCAACAGCAGACAGAGGACGCAGCAATGGCAAATGAGTAGCTATGCTTGGTTTGTTGCCTGGCTCTCTTGGCAACATCGTGAAAGGAGGCGTTTGAGATGCAACTCATCACGTTGAAAATCGAAAAACCGGATGAGACGAACTTCATTCTGGGTCAGACGCATTTCATCAAGTCCGTCGAGGACATCCACGAAGCGCTGGTCAATACCGTGCCAGGCATCCAGTTTGGCGTGGCCTTTTGTGAAGCCTCCGGCAAATGCCTGGTGCGATGGTCTGGCACCGATAGCTCAATGATTGAACTTGCACAGAAAAATGCGAAAGCCATCGCAGCAGGCCATAGCTTCATCATTTTCCTGGGCGAAGGTTTCTATCCGCTGAACGTGTTGAACACCATCAAAACGGTTCCAGAGGTATGCCGTATCTTTTGTGCAACAGCCAATCCGACCGAAGTGATTCTCGCCGAGACGCAGCAAGGGCGAGCGATCCTGGGCGTAGTGGATGGCTTTTGTGCCCATGACATCGAAGGCGATGAAGACATTCTGTGGCGCAAGAACTTGTTGCGGCAGATTGGCTACAAGCTGTGAGTTGCAGGGCGTTCCCTCCCAAACACGCTCAACCGGTGCATGATACGCGGCGCGTGACGCCCTGTTTGGGGCGGTACTGCAGGTGGTGACCTGATCAGCCTCCTGATGTAACGAATCAAGTCAAAATGTTTACCTGCAGGGCATATCCTTATACGATGAAGTCCGCTTCTACTGCTCTCCATCGGGCCTGAGCAATCCGTGGTTATTATGCATGACAAAGCGAATTAACAAATTGTGCTCTCTGGCCATGCAAGATTTTGCGCGGCGAACAAGCAAAAATTGTATACAAGTTCATTCATACAATTAATTAAAATAACATTGAGCACCTGAACGATGAACAACCCTGATTTACAGGCCGAAAGCTCCAAAGCCTTCAGCATAGTTATAGTAAATTACAAAACACCAGAAATCACCAAGATATGCCTGGACTTATTGCACCAGCATTTTGGCAGTAACAGCGTTCCGGTATGGGTGGTTGACAACTATTCCGCCGACGAGAGCACTGAGTACTTACGAACGCTTGACTGGATCAATTTGATCGAGCGCTCTATTTCCGAACCTGAAGCGGGCCATATTGCCCATGGCAAGGCACTTGACCTGGTTCTGGAGCGAATTGACACCGATTATTTATTCCTGATGCACACCGATACATTTGTTTTCGACAAGAATGTTTTTTCGATGATGTTGAATAAATGCTTGAAAAACCCGAAGGTCGCGGCCGTCGGTTGTGTCGAGCAAATTAACCGCGGCACCATGAGATCCGCCTGGCGCTTTAGCTCACGACTATTCAAACACCACTTCAGACGCCTGAAAATCTCCATGGGTTTGCGTTCCAGAGAGCCAAAACCGTACAAAGAAGTCTATTTGAAAAGTTTCTGCACCTTGTGGAACTGCAAACTTGTCAAACAGCACAACATGCACTTTTCGATGGATGATCGCGTGCCTGGCTATACGCTTCAGGACCGCATGACCGAACTTGGTTATGTCATTGAAATGTTATCACCACGTAAAATCTTCAGCTATCTGGATCACATTCAGTCCGGCACTGTTGCAGCGGTTGGCGGCTATGGTGAAACCCATAGGCGAACCAAAATGTACAACAACATCCTCAAGCGCCTGAACAAGGACGACAGGACCAAGTGAACGGCAAATAGACGCAACGAGCAGGGCATTCAACCCTGCGTGAAGTCACCCATACATTTTTATATCAGGTCATTGGAGCGGTAATGGCACCCATCACTCAAGCACTACCTATCACCCTGTCCCCGGAGCTTGATTTCGACCAGAATGCCGCCAGCGCCTTTGGTGCTTCGTTGACCGGCAGCTATGTTCAGGCTACGCCATTTCCGCACATAGTCCTCGACAACTTCTTGCACGAAGACCTGATTGCGAGCATCTGCTCGCACTTCCCGGTCGAGCCAACCAACAATGAAATGCTCTACGAGCGCGGCTATAAAGGTCAACGCAAACGTCAAATCAGCCCCAACGAATGCGACCCCTATTTGAAGACCGTTTTCAACGCCTTTAACTCGGCCCCCATGTTGCAGTTTCTTGAAAAGCTCACTGGCATCGAAGGATTGATACCCGACCCCTACTTTAGCGGCGGCGGCCTGCATGAAACGAAAAGCGGTGGTTTCCTGGGGGTGCACTCGGACTTCAGGCTCAACAAAAAACTTAATGTTGAGCGCAGACTGAACATCATCATTTATCTAAATGAGGACTGGCAAGAGGAATACGGCGGCAACCTGGAGCTTTGGGACGTCGGCATGAAGACCTGCCTTAAAAAAGTCCTGCCCATTTACAATCGCTGTGTCATTTTCAACACAGACAAGGACAGCAATCATGGGCACCCGGAGCCTTTAACGACTCCGGAACACATCACCCGCAGGTCTATCGCGCTTTATTACTACACTGCGGGAACCATGGCGATCGATCCGGCACAAAGAAACAAAACCCACTACAAACCAAGGCCCAAGGATCGTTTAAGCCTGAAGTACTACATTAATAAGCTGATCAAGAAGAAAAACTGACCTGCAAAACGCCCGGGAGCAAGGCAAAGGGCCTGAGTCGATGCGGTGAAACCCATCAATGCCGGAGGCAACCTGACAGGCAACGGCCAGGAATCAGAAAGCGTGGCTAAGCAACAGTCCGGCCTCGCCGTCCGGGCTGGCGTCGGAAAAGCCCTTGACGGCGTACAACTGAAACTTCCATTCCTGATTGAGCTTGTGCGTGAGAAAGAGCGTGAGCTCCTCGATCTCGTCGCCGGTGGAAACGACCTTCTGCCGCCAGTCGTAAGACACGCCCGCCGTGGTGCGCGCAAACACGGGCATGGCAAAGCCCAGGCCGGCGAATATCGGGTTGTCGAAGTCGGAGCCCGACGGGTCGCCGAACTTTTTCCAGCCCAGGGTCGCGAACCCGGTCACACGACCGAAGGCTTTGGCGACATCGACCTGGGCGGAATAGTCGGTTTTGCCGGTGCCCAGGCACTCGTCTTCGTCGGCGGTGGGCAATTTGACCTTGCCGATCAGGTCCACGAACAGCCCGCCAACGCTGCCGTCCAGCACCGCATAGTCGGCACCGGCAACGGTGTCGCCCAGACCGCTTTCCACCTTGCCGCAACCGCCGGGCAGCGGCTCGCCGTCAGGGCCGACCGAAGGATTGGTGATGCGTAGCCAGGGCACGGTGAGCTTGTAGGTCATGGGACCGGTTTCGTATCTGCCCACCAGCGGGACGTACCAGGTTTCGGACATGGTACCGGTGCCATAGTCGCCCCGAGAGTAGTCGGTTCCGATCGAGGTCGTGAAGGTATCGGCCAAGGCCGGCAAGGACAGGCTGGCAAGCCAACCGACGAGCAGAATGCGCTTGGGGTCCATGTTCACCTCGTGTCTGGCGTCATCGAAGTTCACACGCATGTTTTGTTGCGTGACTTACCCAGCCTAGTTACTTATGACGAAAGTGCATCATGGCTGCACTGTTTTAACCCGACCTGCCGGAGTGATCGATTTTTTCAACTGGTTCAACCTTCTCGACTTTTTCTGGCCGATCAACCTTTTCAACCTTCTCGACTTTTTCCGGCCGATCAATTTTTTCGATCTTTTCAGGTCGATCGACTTTCTCCGTACGTTCTACCTTCTCTACTTTCTCTACCCGCTCTACCCTTTCCACATTCTCGCCTTTGCCGGATTGCTCGACCCTTTCGACTCGCTCTGATTTGCCAGACTTGTCCACGTTCACGTTCACGTCCACGCGTTCTATATTGTCGCCACCGCCATGACTGTCACTGCCCCCGTGGCGAGTATCGTCGATGACACTGCCTGCGCTCTCGGAGCGGCCGCTCCTGTCACTGCCCGAGCTCCCGGAGCTCCCGGAGTTCCCCGAACTGCCAGAGTTGCCAGAGTTGCCGGAGCCGCTCGAGTCGCTCGAATTGCCTGAGCCGCTTGAATCGTCGGTGTCTTGCTCATTGCTGCCGAGTCGTCCGTGTCGGTTGTTGGCTGGGGAATCGGAGCCCTCGCGGGGCAATTCGATACGCGTTGCCTGCACCTCCCGCGCGCCGGTGAACACGCCATTGATCCGCACGCGTCGATCCAGCGTCAGCTGCGAAGCCTGCACACCGACAAACACGGTGTCGCGCGCCAGCTTCACATTAAAGCCGCCCACCACCAAATGGCGCTCCTGCCGGACCTGTACCAGGCCCTCGATCACTGCATTGTGTGCCCGACCAATGAAAGGCAGGCTCGGGTCGGGACGGCTTTGGCTCACGTCCAGCTCGCGACCGGACCAGTGGCCGCGCACCAGCATTTCCTGCGCCGGGCCCGAGTGGTTGCTGAGTTTGAGCCCGTGGAGATAGCCGCTGCGATCCACCGGGCCGATGGCACTGGCCTCCTTGAGGCCGAGTGCCCGGTCGATGCGGCTGGCCACCACTTCGCCTCGAGCATCGCGCAACCCACTGACCCGCACGGGATCGCCCGGGCGCAGGTCGGCAGCGACTTGGGCACCCTTGGCCAGGCGTACCGGTTGTCCCATGACGCGCATGGGCATGGAATCGCGCGGCAGGGCTGTCAAAGGACCTTCGTAGGCGTGCAGGATAGAAATGCGTCCGGCTTCCAGACCGCGCTGGGAGTTGAACGCTTCCACGGCAACCACCTGGCCTATCGCCAGGCGGGTACTGGAGGTGGCAATGCCGTTCTCGCTGACAGGAACGTTTTGGTTGAAGTGCACTTCCACGCCATTGACGCAGATCGAGGCGAACCCGGTGATGGTGCCGACAATACCGGTACCTCCGATCCCACCGTTATCGTTGCTGATACCCGTACCACCCACGCCGCCTGCAACGGCCCCGGTGCCGCCAATACCGCCCGGGCGTTTTTTCAGTGGCGCGCCGGTACCACCGACTCCACCGTTGTCGGTATCGATGCCGGTGCCGCCCATGCCGCCAGGCGCTACGCCCGTGCCGCCAGTGCCTCCCGGTGCCTGGATGACCGGCACTTCGCTGGTGCCCGCGTCATTCTGGCTGACACAGGCCGGAGCGGCTTGCAACACAATCGGAAGCGCGAGGCCCAGAACGAGGGCGACTGCACGAATCAGGCGCAATTTGACGGTCATGGTTCAGGGGCTTTTGGCGAATGGGTATCGGTAGCTTCAGTGTAGAAGTACAAGCCGACCGTGATGCGTTGGCGTGGTTCAAGGCTGGGCAGGTCCCGGAACTCCAGTTCGGCGGCGAGTCGGTTGAAGCTCAACAGGGCCTGCATTCCTTCGCTGGCCACGGCCTGGCGCAACGCCTCGACGCTCATCGGGGTCAGTGCGTCATAGTGGACGCTGCGTTCAAAAAAGGCCGGGGCGTCGCTGCTCAGGTTGTGAACTGCAGCGCTGGCATGATCGTGCAGGTTATGCCCCAGGTAAGCGGTTTTCTCATCGAAGCCCTTTTGTGGCACGAAGGCCTGCGCTTCGAGATGCACGCGTTCTTGCTCGTCAAGGCGCACGACCCCCAGACGCAGCCACTCGTCCAACACCACCCGCGCCCTGATATCGGTACTGACCTTCGCCACCAAGGCGTCGAAGGAACGATCGCCGCCGACACTGGCCAATCGAGGCAACGGCAGTGGCTGGCCGGCGTCGTTGCAAAAGGGCGCCTTGGCCCAGGCGTTGACCAGTTGCGCACCGAACGTGATGTTTTCCGGAAGCGTGGAGGCAGCCGGGTCGCCGGTATTGCGCAAGCGCCGTACATCCTTGCGGTGCACGCCGGTGAGCAGGCTGATGCGGCTGTCGGTCGGTGCCTTCTCGCCCAGGCGGAACTCACGGTCCGCCACTTCGACGAAAACCTCCTTGAGCAGGTCGGCAAACACCAGGTAGGTGACGCCTTTGCGCAGCATCAGGCGCACCAGCGGCTGCATGACATGCCGCAAGGCTTTGAGGAGCGAGGTGGGCAGCGTGGACGATTGCATTCAGCGAATTCCTGGATAGATAACCCCAGTATAGCCATGTGGGAAATAATCCCATGAAACCACGCACGTATTTTTGCCACGACTCATGCAAAACCGGTCCCCGGGGTTTTGCATGAATCACAAAACGCCTCAGATCCGGCTGTTGTCGTCGCCGGGTTCGCCGCCGACATGGACACCGCGGTCATCACCTGGCTCACCGCCAACGTGGACACCGTGGTCATCACCCGGCTCGCCGCCAACGTGGACACCGCGGTCATCACCTGGCTCGCCGCCGACGTGGACGCCGTGGTCATCACCCGGCTCGCCGCCGACATGATTGCCGTGATCATCCCCCGCTTCAGCATGGGTACCACCGCGACCAGAGTTCGCGCCTCCAGAACCGGCATGGCCTGAATTCCCATGGTCGCTGCCGCTGTGACCACTGTTGCCACCATGGCCACTGTTGCCGCCGCTTCCGCTATTGCCACCATGGCCACCGCTCCCACTGTTGCCGCCGTGACCGCCACCGCTACCGCCATTGCCGCCACCGCCGCTTCCACCACCACCACCACCACCATCCTTGGCATAGGCACTGGAGTCATGGGAAATGGAATCTGGTACCAGAACGATGGAAGCCGAAAGGACACCGCCAATTGCCAGCGCCAGCAATCCTCTCTTGAAAAACAGGTAATTGTTCATCGTGCATTCTCCTGGTGATTTACCGCGAACAGTGTCAACGCCATAAGCGTTGCAATCCGGGGGCGGCATGGGAGCAGACTGTCAAACCTACAGCTTCTTCTGAATTCTTTAGCGTGGGAATTTTTCCCACACACAGAAGTTAGCCCTTTCTGGCTCAGGGTCAACTCGCGCAGGAGAAAGCCGACCGACGGCCTGTGGACACAGATGGGGATGAGAGGGGGTTGCCCATGCGGGAGTCGCATGGGCGGTGGTACTTTACGTTTTAAACCGCAGGTTTACAGGTATGAAATACAGCCTGTTGATCGCTACCCGGGAACCGAGGATTTTTGCGCGCCAACACCGCCCGCCCTGCCGGCGACTGCCAGTGCTACGCAACAGGCCAGCAACGAGAATGCAGCGAATGCGCCCATCACATGCAGATAAGGCAACACGTGATTCCAGGCTCGAGCCACCCCCAGGAAAGCGGCGAACAGCCAACCGCTCATGGAAAGCGCACCCAACAAGGCGAGCCGCGAGCGGCCTGCACTGCGCAGTGCGACGAAGGGAGCCTTTTGCAGCAGCGGGAAGCCGATTCGATGCAATAGTGCGCCGTTGAGGCTCAGCAGCGCGACGACCGTCACCTTGGCCCAGAGCTTCTGATTGAGCAGATACGCGTCACCTTCATCGAGATAACCCTGAAGCACCAGCAACAGCCCACTTGCCCAAAGGGCCAGCAGCGCGAGGCTGACAATCTTCTGGGTCTCATTGAGGTACTCAAGCCTCGCCTGGTCCAGTATTTCCTTGCGCCAACTCCAAAGCTTGTGATCTGCCTGCAATACCCTCCCCAGGGCAATACACGTAGCGAGCAGATGACCGTACACGAGAAGCATTTTGAGCATTGCCTTGACCTTTTTATTGTTTTGGCGCTGCGTTCCCTGCTTCGCTGAATTGAAAACGAATGATACAAATTAGCAATTGCGCTTTCAAGACAAATACTTGCTAACACTCAACGGAACAGACCGCCATACGACTTTCGTCGAACATGGAAGCGACTATCTTTCAAGGAACGGTCTCAAGAGATCGCAGACTTCCCTGTCTAAACGCTTAAACCAGGATCAACTAGGAGAAGACCATGCGCACACTGACTGTTGCCGCGTTCGTAAGTCTGGACGGCGTCATGCAGGCACCCGGCGGGCCTGAAGAGGATTGCAGTGGCGGATTCCGCTTCGGTGGCTGGATCGTGCCCTACGCCGACAAAACCACCGGCCAGGCCGTCATGGACCTGTTCTCGCAGCCATTCGAACTGCTGCTGGGGCGTCGTACCTACGACATCTTCGCCGCCTATTGGCCGCACACTCAAGCCGATTCACCCCATCACAGCATTGCTGATCTGTTCAACGCCGTCCCCAAGCATGTGGCCACCCATCGCGCCGACTCCTTGGCCTGGCACAACAGCCATGCGCTGGAGGGCAAACTGGTCGACGCGATCAACGCGCTTAAACGCCAGGACGGCCCACAGCTACTGACCCAAGGCAGCGGCGATCTGGTGCGGCAACTGCTAGCCGCCGGCCTGGTGGACGAGTTGCGGCTGATGATTCACCCCATCCTGCTGGGACGCGGCAAGCGCCTGTTCGACGACAACGCACAAGCGTCGGCCTTCACCCTGGTGAATTCGATCAGCTCACCCGGGGGTGTGCTGATCACCCGCTACACCCGCAGCGGCGAGGTGCGCACAGGTTCGTTCGAAGGCGTGAGGTAGCGATAGCCGGCGCCACCGCCCCGCGCCTCACGCCACCGGCATCAACTTCGCGTAAACCTGCAAGTGGTGATCGTCATCGCCGAACTGGCGCGCCACCATCAGCAGATGCTTGGCATGGTGCGACAGCATGTATTCCCAGGTCAGGCCGATACCGCCGTGCAACTGGATGCTTTGGTCCGCGACAAAGCGGCTGGCGCGGCTGACGATGAACTTGGCCGCTGCCAGGACGCGGCTGCGCTCGTCACTGTCGGCCTGATCCGCCACGCAGGCGGCGAGCAGGGTCATCGAAGTGGCCTGGTCCAGCTCGATGCGCATATCCACCATGCGGTGTTGCAGCACCTGGAACTTGCCGATGGGCTGACCGAACTGCTGCCGCGTTTTCAGGTAATCGAGGGTCAACGCGCACGCCGCTTCCATGCTGCCGACAGCCTCAGCGCATTGCGCGGCGATGCAGCGGCCTTGCTGATAACGCAGCGCTGGCAAGGCCTGCCCCACTTCACCGAGTACCGCAGTGCTTTTGACGAACACGTCCTCAAGGTACAGCTCGCAGGCCATTCGCCCGTCCTGGGTATCGAAGGAGCGTCGACTGACGCCGTTGTCTTGCGGGTCGACCAGGAACAGAGTGATGCCCTTTTCGTCCCGAACACTGCCGCTGGTGCGCGCCGACACCAGAATCAGCCCGGCGCTCTGGCCACCGATAATCACCGACTTGCGGCCACTAAGTTTCCAGCCGCCGCTGACTGGCTCGGCGATGGTCTGAACGTCGTGCAACTGGTAGCGACTCTGCGGCTCATCGAGGGCCACAGCCAGTTGCAGGCTGGCGCTGCCGACTTGCGGCAACAGCGTGTCTTTCTGGGCTGCGCAGCCCAACTGCTCAACCAGGCCGCCAGCGAAAATCACCGAGTGCAGGTAAGGCTCCAGGCACAGCTCCCGGCCCAGTTCGGTCATGATCAGCATGTTCTCCACACCGCTGCCACCATAGCCGCCATAGGCTTCGGCAAAGGGCACGGCGCACAGTCCGAGTTCACCCAGTTGCTGCATGAACGGGCCACTGAAACCCTGCCTGCTCCGGCGGTATTGCTCGCGATGCTCAAAACCGTAAACGTCACGCACCAGGCGCGCGGCGGTTTCCTGCAGCATCAGCTGCTCTTCTGTCAGTTTGAAATCCATGGTCGTGGCGCCTTAGAGTTCGAGGATCATTTTCGCGATGATGTTCTTCTGGATTTCATTGGCGCCGCCATAGATCGAGGCCTTGCGCGCATCCAGGTACTGGTAGGTGGCCGCGCTGCTGTAGTCGGTGTAGAGCAACGGTTCGCTGCCATAACCCAGTTCATCTTCAATGAACGGCAACGCGTACGGCCCCACGGCCTTACTGATCAGGTAGGTAATGGCCTGCCGAATCTCGGTGCCCCTGATCTTCAGGAACGAGCTTTCGGCACCGGGTACATCGCCGTTTTGTGTCGCCGCCAACGTGCGCAGGTTGCTCATTTCGGCCGCCATCAATTGCATGTCGACTTCGGCGATCTGCGCGCGGAACAACGGATCTTCGATCAGCGTTCGACCGTCACGGACTTCCTGGCTGGCAATGCGCTTGAGCCGGGTGAGCAATGCCTTGTTCTGCGCGATCCCGCCGATGCTGGTGCGCTCGTGGGTCAGCAAGTACTTGGCGCAGGTCCAGCCCTCATTCTCTTGCCCCACCAGATTCGCCACCGGCACCCGCACGTTGTCGAAGAACACCTCGTTGACTTCATGCTCGCCGTCGAGGGTGATGATCGGCCGCACCGTGATGCCCGGGGTTTTCATATCGATCAGCAGGAACGAAATGCCGCGTTGCTGACGGGCCTCGGGGTCGGTGCGCACCAGGCAGAACATCCAGTCGGCAAAGTGCGCCAAGGTGGTCCAGGTTTTCTGGCCGTTGACCACGTAGTGATCGCCCTCGCGCACTGCGCGGGTTTTCAACGACGACAAATCAGAACCGGCACCCGGCTCGGAGTAGCCCTGGCACCACCAGTCCTCACTGGAAAGAATTCGGGGAAGGAAGTGTGCTTTCTGCTCGGCGGTGCCGAACTTGATGATCACTGGCGCGACCATTTTCAGGCCGAACGACACCACCTTCGGTGCGCCCGCGGCAAAGCATTCCTCGTCGAAAATATGCTTTTGCACGGCACTCCAGCCGGTACCGCCGAACTCGACCGGCCACCCCGGCGCGAGCCAGCCTTGCCGGTCGAGGATCTGCATCCATTGCACCTGATGCGTTTTGCTCAGGCGTTTGCCCAACGAAATCCGCTCGGACAGTTCGCCAGGCAAATTGTCGCGCAAGAAGGCCCGGACTTCCTGGCGAAAGGCCTGTTCCTGTGGGGAAAATTCAATGTCCATCCATCCACTCCAAAAAGCATTGGGGCTTACCCGCTCCCACAGGGGAACTGCGGTGTTTATTCGAAAACGATCACCGAGCGCGCCAGCTCACCGCGACGCAGTTCATCGAATGCCTCGTTGATCTGGTCCAGGCGGATGCGCTGGGAAATCATCTCGTCGAGCTTGAGCTTGCCGGACATGTAGAAATCCACCAGGCGCGGCATGTCGACCGGGAAGCGGTTGGAGCCCATCAGCGAACCCTGAATGCGCCGTTCGTGGAGCAATTGCAGCGGGTCGAGTTCGATCTTCAGGCCCGGCTTGAGCATGCCGATCACCGTGGCGGTACCGCCACGGGCCAACATGGCGAACGCCTGCTCGGCGGTTTGCTTGAGGCCGATGCATTCGAACGCGTGGTGCACACCGCCACGGGTCAGCTCCATCACCTGCTTGGCGGCATCACCGTCGCGGCCGTTGATCACATCGGTGGCGCCGAACTGCCTGGCCAGCTCCAGCTTCGAGTCGAGCATGTCGATGGCGATGATCCGCCCTGCTCCGGCCAGCGCCGCGCCGTTGATCGCGGCCAGGCCGATACCGCCGCAACCGATCACGGCCACGGTCTCGCCCGGCCGCACCTTGGCGGTGTTGAACACCGCGCCGGTGCCGGTGGTGACCGCGCAACCGAGCAAGGCGGCGCGGTCCAGCGGCATGTCGCGGCGGATCGCCACGCAGGCGTTTTCGTGCACCAGCATCTGCTCGGCGAACCCGGACAGGTTGACGAATTGCGGCATCGGTTTGTGCACGTAGGTCAGGCGCGGCTCTTCGTCCTTACCACGTTTGGTTTCCGGCGACACGCAGCGCGCCAGATGGCCGGTCACGCAGTGATCGCAGTGGCCACAGAACACCGTCAGGCAGGTGACCACATGATCGCCGGGCTTGACCGAACGCACTTCGGAGCCGACCTGCTCGACCACACCGGCGGCTTCATGACCCAACACCATCGGGCCGGGATAGGGAAACGAGCCGTCGATGACGTGCAGGTCCGAGTGGCACACACCCACCGCTTTAGTGCGGATCAACACTTCGCGCGGACCCGGTTTGCTGATGCCCACCTCTTCGATGACCAGCGGGGCTCCAACCTGATGGAATACGGCAGCTTTCATGGCAGTTCTCTCAACAATGATGTGGGGTTCAGGCCGGGTTGGCCGCTGTACGCAAAACGGCCTTGGCATGACTGAAAGTGCGGAAACCGTCGATGCCGTGGTAGGCCCCCATGCCGCTCTGGCCGACGCCGCCGAACGGCAAGCCTTCGGTGCTGGCGTGGCTCATCACACCGTTGAGGGTCACGCCACCGGAGCAGGTGCGGCTGAGTACCTGGGCCTCTTCGACGGCATCGTTGCCGAAGTAGTACAAGGCCAGCGGATGCGGCCGCGCGTTGATCTGGGCGATGACCTCGCTGATGGTTTCGTAAGGTTTGATCGGCAGCAGCGGGCCGAAGATTTCGTCCTGCATGACCTGCAAATCGTCACCGGGGTTGCGCAGCAACGTCGGCACGATCTTGTTCAGTGTCGATTGGCTGAAATCTTCAGCACCGGCATTCAGTTCGATCAGCTCGACACCGGCGGCGCGGGCCTCGCTCAGGTAATCCTGCAAGCGCTCGAAATGCCGGGCGTTGATGATCGAGGTGTAGTCGGGGTTGTCCCTGAGCGTCGGGAAGAACTTCGCCACTACGGCTTTCGCCACGCCGATGAAGGCGTCCACCGACTCTTGCGGGACAAACACGTAGTCCGGTGCCACGCACAACTGGCCGGCGTTGAGCAGCTTGCCGATCACGACCTTGGCCACCGCGTCGTTGAAGTCCGCCGAGCGCGAGATGATCGTCGGCGACTTGCCGCCCAGCTCCAGGGTCACCGGCACCAGGTTCTCCGCCGCCGCCCGCAACACATGTTTGCCGATGCTGGTGGCGCCGGTGAACAGCAGATGGTCGAACGGCTGGCCACAGAACGCCTGGCCGACCTGCGCACCGCCCAGAACCACCGCTACCTCATCTTCTGCGTACACAGAGCGGATCAACCGAGCGATCAACTCAGAGGTATGCGGATTGAATTCCGACGGTTTGATCATCACCCGGTTGCCCGCTGCCAACGCGCCGGCAAGCCCGCTGAACACCATGTAGCCAGGCACGTTCCAGGCCGTGACGATGCCCACGACCCCCAGGGGCTGGAATTGCACCCAGGCTTCACCGGCCCGGGCCTGGCGCTGTTCCGGGCGCATCCATTGCGCCAGTTCGGCTTTGGTCTGCTTGAGCGTCGCCAGTGGCGACAGCACTTCACTGCCCTTGGAGAAACCGGGGCTGCGATGGCCGAAATCGGCGCTCAGGGCCTCGATGATTTCCTGCTCATGATTGACCAGCAAACCGATCGCCCGGTCGAGCAACTCGCAGCGCTCTTCAAGGGTATAGGGTTCGCGGGCCTGAAAGGCCGCGCGTTGTTTTTCCAGGATCGTGCGGATGTCACAGCTCGTCGAACTCTCGATGGCACTCATCACTACCTCTCTTGTTTTTTTCAGGACGCGGCCACGGTCGGGCTGCAATGCACAGGGTCTGGCTGCATGGTTGATCATCGCCGGCGCGACGCCGCCACCCGGATCAGGTGGGTGGCGTCACGTCGATGGATTCAAGCGAGGATGCCCATGGCCTTGGCGCTGTTGATGGCCTGAGTGCGACGGCACGCGCCAAGCTTGACGTTGATGTTCTTGGCGTGGGTTTTCACGGTGTTTTCCGAGATGAACAAGCGGCTGCCCACCTCCCGCACCGACATCCCCTCGGCCAGCAACTTGAGTACCGACACCTCGCGGGGCGTCAGGTCATCCTGGTAATCCGCCACGCCGGTCAGGCGAACCGGTGAAACCTTGTCGTCGTTGGCCGGTTGCTCGCGGGCAGCGATCCGGGCGTTCTGCCGTGCGATCGGCCCTTGGTAACACGCCGCGTGGATCTTGCCCCAATGCATGCGTCGCTCGGCTTCGTGCAAATGCCAGCGGGCCTTTTCCGGGTCACGGCTGCGCGAAGCGATTTCCGACAACAGCAGGTAGGCGTTGAGCACAAAGGGGGCGCAGCAGTCGCGGACCTGCAACAGCCCTGCCTGCACCACCACTTCGGCTTCGTGGGTGTGGCCCTGTTGCAACAGCAACTCGCCTTGCGTGAACAGCAGCCGCCCGAGCAACGGGTAAGGTTGCGCGCCCTTCACGGTCAGTCGGTTGAGCTCGCTTCGCACCAGCGATTGCGCCTGCCCCCATTGCCCCTGAAGCATCAGCAGGCGCGCCCGGTCGACGTTGACCAACACTTCCGACTCATGACTGCCCTGGCGCCGGGCCAGTTCCAGTGAGTGATCCAGCAGCGACTGGGCCTTGACAAGGTCGCCGCCCTCCATCGCGATCCGCGCCAGGATGCAATGACACAACAACACCGACAGCCAATCCTCCGCCGTCAGCTCGTCAAGGGCCGCCCGACAATGCAGGCGCGCCGAATCGGCATGGCCGCGCAATGCCTGCAAGGTGCCGTACAGCGCCTGCCAGTTCACCAGCAGACGCTTATTGCGCCGGGCATCAGGCAACGGCAGAAAATGCCCGAGCCGCGCCAGGCACTCGGCGGCTTCGTCCAGTCGCCCGCTGAACAGCAAGGCCTTGGCGCACAGATAGATCAGGCGCGGGCTGCTGTGCAGCAACTGCGGTTCGATACGCTCACGCCAGTCCATCAGCTTGCTCAGATGACGTTCGCCGAGGATCCAGCTCAGCCACAAGCGCTCCATGTAATTGGCAGCCACCTCCGGCTGATCAGCGCACAACGCCTGCTCCACCGCCTCATCGACATGCCCCAGCACGCTGAGCAACTGACAGGCCCGCAGGCGCAGCCGATTCAACGGTGCTGCGTTCAACTGGTTTTGCAGGGACTGTGCCACGGCGGGCAGCAGGCGATACCAACCGGGCTGTTGCTCGACCGGGAACAGAAATGCCCGGCAGTCCAGCAGGCTGTGAAATACCCGACCACCCTGCTGGCCTTCCCATAACTGCTCGCAGAAGTCCGCGCTGAATCGGGACAAATGCGCGAGCCCACACAGGACCTCGCGCTGTTCCTGGCTCAGCCGCGACAACAGTTCGCGCTCAAGGTATTGGCCGAGCAAGGGTGAGGACTGTGCCTGTTCCAGAGAAAGCGACAGGCGAATACCGGCGCACCACCCGCCTGTCTCATGCCAGAGTTTTTCTCTGGCCGCTGCATCGGTGTGCGGCGCTAGGGCATCGATCAGCGATTCGAACTCATCGGGGTGCAGGGCCAGCTGCCCGGTGCCCAGCTCCTGCAACTGCCCGGTCAGCATCAAGCGCGGCAGATTCCAGTCTGGGCGCTGGCGGCAGGTGACCAACACTTGCAGTCGTGGGGTTTTGAGGGACAGGAGTTGGTCGAACCAGTGGTTCAGGTCTGCGGGCATATCGACGGGAAGATCGTCGAATACCAGGTGGATTGGGGCTACCTCAAGGGCCTCATCGCGAGCACACTCGCTCCTACAGTTAACCGCGTTCCCCTGTAGGAGCGAGCCTGCTCGCGATAGCAATAGCTCAGGCACCACAGCTCTTGAATCGAAAAACGCCAATACCGCATCCGGCGCAGTATCAGCCGCCAACCCCAATTCACCCGCCAATCCTGAAATGAAGTGCTCCAGCGTCCGCGGCCGTGCGCCCAAAGACATCCAGACCACTTGCCCCGGCGGCGCAACGCCCTGCAAATACTGCTGCAACAATGACGTCTTGCCATATCCGGCAGGCGCGCAAAGCAGTTGCAAGCGGCACTGCTTGCCCTCAAGTGCATCGATCAGATGCAGCCGTGGCACAAACATGGCGGACCTCGCTGATGGGAAGTGGACTCCATCATTGAGCCGGACACCGGTTTGCGCGCCACCCGCATCAGGTGGGTGCAAGGCCCGCAATGTACAACGCCCTGCGAACAGGGCGTTGCTTGAGGCAGCGGCGAACGGTTAGCGAATGCCGTCGTTGCGCAGCGCAGCCGGGGTGAAGTCGGTCATCTTCGCGGTCAAGCCATAGGTGGTGGCATGCCTGGACTGGTTGGTCATGGCCAGCACGTTGTAGCGGCCGGCGATCAGGTCGTAGATGCCGAGCATCGCGAAGTTCGGCGCGCCACGCTCGTAATCGTTGATCGCATAACCTTCCGCCACCCGCCACAGCTGGCCACGACCGTCGTAGTGATCGACCTCGGCCAGTTGCCAGGTGTCCTCGTCAAAGTACATGTCACGTTTGGCATACACGTGACGCTGACCGGGCTTGAGCGTGGCCTGCACGTGCCAGACGCGGTGCAATTCGTAGCGCGTCAGGTCCTGGTTGATATGCCCCGGCTTGATGATGTCGTCGTACTTGACCTTCGGCGACTGCAACTTGTAGTTGTTGTACGGAATGTACAGCTCCTGTTTGCCCACCAGCTTCCAGTCATAACGATCCGGAGCACCGTTCATCATGTCGGTGTTGTCGGCGGTGCGCATGCCGTCGGAGCCGTTGCCCGGGCCATCGTAAGCCACTTGCGGTGCACGCCGTACGCGGCGCTGGCCGGCGTTGTAGACCCACGCCAGGCGCGGTTCCTTGACCTGGTCGATGGTCTCGTGGATCAGGATCACGCTGCCGGCCATGCGCGATGGCGCGGTGATTTCCTGTTTGTAGTAGTACAGGACGTTGTCGGCCTGCCCGGCATCGACGCCTTCCATCAATTGCGGGAAAGCCAGTTTGTCCTCGTACTCGACAATGTTGTAAGAACCATTGGTTTGCGGAGCCGCCTGGGCCGCTATACGTTCCATGTTGCCACCGCGATAACGGTTGGTGTGGTTCCAATAGATCTCCACGCCGTTCTTCGGGATCGGGAACGGGTAGTAACGGGTCTGGGTGAAGTTCACCAGTCCGTTGCCATCGGGTGTCAGCTCGGTGGTCACCGCACTCTTTTTCGCGATGTCATAGACATTTTGCGGTGACGCGGCGGTGCGCTGGGTCTTGTACACCGGGATCTTGTAGCTGTCCGGATAGCGCTTGAACATCGCCAGCTGGCCCGGGGTCAGCTTGTCCTTGTACTGGTCGACGTTGGCTGCCGTGATCACGAACTGCGGTTTTTCACCGGCAAACGGATCGCCGAGAAAACCATTGTCGAGTGCCGCCGCACCGGGCTTTAGGCCCCCGGTCCAGGCCGGAATGCTGCCGTTGGCATTGCCTTCTTTCTGGGCCCCCAACGGCGTCAGCGTAGTCCCCAGTTGCGCCGCCTCTTGCGGGGAAACCGCGGCCATCACACCGCTGGCCAGCAACGACAGACTCAGTGCGCCAGCGCGCAGAATTAAACGTGCGTTCATGTTCAGTTTCCTCTGGCAGGGTTGCATCAGAAATTCACGCCGAAGCTCAGCGCGGCGTAGTCGCGGTCGACGTTGGTATTGAAATCGCCACCGAAGTAGTTGGTGTAACTCAGGCTGGCGGTGTAGGTGTTCTGGTAGTCGGCGTCGACACCGAGGCTCACGGCCTTGGAGCCTTCATCGAAGTTCGGGCCGTAACCCTGCACGTCGTGGGACCAGGCGATGTTCGGCGACAGGTTGATACCGGCGATCACGTTCGGGTAATCGAGCTTGCCGCGCAGGCGATAACCCCAGCTGCTGCTGGTGTAGAAGCCATCGTTGTTGCACTCCTGCGCCGGGTTGCTGGCGTTGGGCAGGCCCGCTGCGGTTCCACGGCAAGTGGCCGCCCCCGCTGCGCCCGGCAGTTCGCCGGAACCGAAGGCCGGGCTGCGACCGAAGCGAAGGTCCGTACCGTCCGCCTTGCCCAGGCCGTTGATCTTGTTGTAACCCACCTCGCCCACCAGGGTCAGGCGACTGGCGCCGAAGACTTGATCGAAGAACTGCGTGGCGGTCACCTGCGCCTGGGTCACCGGCATGCGCTTGTAGCCGTTGACCTCGGCCCCCAGGGTGCGTCCGGCGAATCCGGTGGTAATCAGCGGTGACGTCGCGCCAAAGGTTGCCGATGACAGCAGGTCAGCGGTGTTCAGTTGCAGCGGCATGTTCGGCCGGTAGCTGACTTCGCCACCGAGCGATACGCCGGCGACGTTGGTCTGGAAGCTCAAGCCGTACAGACGAATGTCTTCAGGATAATCGATGAAGTAACGCGCACTGCGCGCCGAGGCCACGCCACCGGCCGAGTTGCTCATCTGATTGATGCTCAGCAGCGGGTTGCGACTGTGGTAGTTCATCGCATAGGCGCCGAACTCGGTGTCGTTGGCTTCCGGCACATACCAGCGCAGCGCCAGGCCATACTGGCCACCGTCGCGGGCATCATTGTCCTTCAGGCGCGGGATGAACGCGTCGTCGGTGCCGGCAGCAATGGCAGCCAGACCGCCGGTGTTCTTCGCGACACCCGGTGGCAGGTCGAGACCGGCGATCACCAGGCGGTCGTCACAGCCTTGTGGCACGCCGTCATTGCCGAAGAACGTGCCACAGTTATCGACCACCGACTTGTCCCATTGCAGCTGGTAAAACCCTTCGGCGGTGATGTTGTCGGCCAGGCCCTGGGACACATAGAGCAGGTTGACCGGGATCAGGCCCTCCTTCACTTCCGCACCCGGGCGACGCAAGGCGGCGACGTCGATCGGGTTGATGCTGTTGATCGAGTTACCGATGAAAGTGCTCTCGCCCCAGCTCACCACTTGCTTACCCAGGCGCACGTTGCCGACCTGATCGCCAATCGAATAGTTGTGGTAGACGAAGCTGTCGAGGAACATTGCGCCGGACGACTTGGCCGCACGGTCACGTCCCGAGTCATCGATGTCATAGAACGGACGGCTCTCGTCCATCAGCTCGAAGTCGTACCAGTACTTGCCGCGCACGAAGGCGCCGCTGTCGCCGTACTTGAGCTCCAGGTCATGCACGCCCTTGAAGATCTTCGAGAAGGTTTCACCTTTCTTGAAGTTCAGGCGGTTGTCGTCGGTGGTCCGGGACGCGGACTTGCCACCGGTGACACCCTGGGAGTTGAAGTTGGAAATGAATTGCTTGTCCGGATCAGCTGCCGACCAGCTCGCGCCAATCGACAGCGACGAATCGAAATTGCCCTGAATTTCCCCGATATTGAAAACGACAGCGTGAGCCTCATTGCTCGCGCAAGTGGCAACCATCACAGCGACGGCCAGCAGACTCGGCTGGAAGACTCCGCGCATTGTTTTTGTTGTCATGCGGTTTCTCCGGTTAAGGATTAAGTGTTGGAGCGCCCATGCTAGCGGCGCTCCGTTGGGGGTCTCACACCCGAACGGGTGATTTGAAACAGCGTTATTGATGGGGTTTTGTGCCGCGTAACAACCCGGTTTGAACAACGCTCACCGTGCGTTACGCTCGGTGACACTCACCCGGTAAAAGTCGGTGTTCGCTTGTCGATAAACGCCGCCACGGCTTCGCGGTGATCGGCGGTCTGGTGCGACAGCACCTGGAACGTCGCCGACATTTCCAGCAGCGTGTCGAGTCGGGTGTGCAAGGCCTCGCGCAACAAACGCTTGGCCAGGCGCACGGCGTGAGGCGGGTTGGAGGCAATCGACGCGGCGATGTCCCGCGCCGTATCCAGCAACTGTTCGGCGGGAACAACCCGGGACACCAGGTTCCATTGCTCGGCCTGGCGAGCGTCGATCATTTGCCCGGTCAGGGTCAGTTCGGTAGCGCGGGACAAACCGATGATGCGTGGCAACAACCAGGCACCGCCGTCGCCAGGGATGATCCCCAGCTTGACGAAGCTCTCGGCAAACTTCGCGTGCTCCGACGCCACGCGGATGTCGCACATGCACGCCAGATCCAGCCCCGCGCCGATGGCCGCGCCATTGACCGCGGCAATCACCGGTACTTCCAGATTGAACAATGCCAAGGGCAAGCGCTGAATGCCGGTGCGATATTCCTGACGCAATTGCATGCCCGACATCTGCGCGTAGCGATCCATGTCGCGCACGTTGCCACCGGAGCAGAACGCCGTGCCGGCGCCGGTGATGATCACTGCACGCACACTGCTGTCGCGTTCGATTCGCTCAATGGCTTCGAGGAATTCCGGCACCGCGCTGTTGCCGGTCAGCGGGTTGCGTCGCTCGGGGTCATTCATCGTCAGGGTGACGACATGACCTTCCTGTTCGTATTTCAAAAACGCGCTCATGAATGATCCTCAGGCCGATGGGGACAGGGTGACGTGACGCACGAAATGGCTGGCGCAGGTATCCGGTTGTTCGAGAAAGGCCTGGCCGACGATGCCGTTCCACCAGGTTTCCGAGCCGTCGCTGATGCGCCACTCGTGCAGGCGCCGGGTGAACAATTGCAAGTCCAGTTCTTCGGTCACGCCGATGGCGCCGAACAGTGCGTGGGCGATGGCAGTGACTTGAGGCACGGCCATGCTGGTCCGCGCTTTGGCAATGGCCGTCGCCATCAGGTCCGGCACCTGCAAATCGCCGGCAAACGCCAGTTCAGCGGCGATGCGCGCGGCGGCCACTTGCTCGGCCATCACGCTGAGTTGATGCTGCACGGCCTGGAATTTTCCGATGGCCTTGCCGAACTGCACCCGGTCGTTGCAGTACTCCAGCGTCATGGCGAGAACCTGCTCCATGGCCCCGGCGATGGTGGCGGCGTGAATGGCGGCGTTGAACACTCGTACTTCTTCGCCGTTATGGCCGATTGCGCTGCCGAGTGAATACTGCGGCCAGTACAAGGTGGCGCATTGACTGCCGTGAACGCCCGTGGACTCGCGCCGGGCGAGCCTGCAATCGAGCAGCAGCAACTCGCCGTCCAGGTTGACCAGGGCGAAATCAGCCAACAAACCAAACGCCACGCGCGGCACGCATAACAGGCCATCGGGCTGGCGACAGGCTGTGCCGGCCAGGGTCACCATGCCGGTCGGTGGTGTGATCGGGCAGTCACGCAGCAGCGCGCGGGCGGCAATGCTTTGCGCCGCCGGGACCGGCAGCGCGCAGCGACCGAAGGCGACAAAAACCGGCAGCAGTGCATTCAGCGCAAGTCCCGCGCCACCGGCGACTTCTGGCGTCAGCAATTCGAGAAAGCCGCTGTCTTCCAGGGCACTCCACAGCGTTGCGGCGCTGTCTCCGCCCTCCACAGCACGGACCAGTGCCGGCGTGCAAAAGTCGCTGAGGATCTTTTCAATGGCTTCAGTGAACATGAAGTTTTTCCTATTCGAGGTGCATCAGCGCAGGCCAAGGCCGCGGGCGATCATGCCGCGCAGGATTTCCCGGGTGCCGCCGCGCAACGAGAAAGTCGGCGCGACCTGGTTCAGGTAGGCGACCGTGCGGTACAGCTCCTCATCGACGGGTACATCCGGATGGGCGCTGATCGCCAAGGCGATCGCTGACGGGATCGCCTGTTCGAATTCAGTGCCGATGTCCTTGACCAGCGCGGCTTCCACCACCGGGCTTTCGCCCCGGGCGAGCAATGCAGTCAGCGCCAGCGAGAGATTGCGCAGACAGGTCAACTGCGTGAGGAAACTGCCGAGCAACGCGGATTCCTGTGCAGTGGCGCCGTGACGGCGCAAGGTGTCGGCCCACAGATCGAGCAACACCACGCTGGAGTAGAAGCGTTCCGGCCCGCTGCGCTCGAACGCGAGTTCGGCATTGACCTGCTTCCAGCCGCTGCCCTCCTCGCCCACCAACGCGTCTTCGCCGAGCAAGACGTCGTCAAAGGCCACTTCGGAGAAATGCGCGTCGCCGGCCAGGTCGACAATGGGACGCACGCTGATGCCTGGCTGCCTGAGGTCGATGATGAATTGCGACAGCCCGTTGTGACGGTCCTCGGGCGAACCGCTGGTGCGCACCAGGGCGATCATGTAGTCGGCATGATGAGCATTGGTGGTCCAGATCTTGCGCCCGTTCAGACGCCAACCTTCAGGGCAACGGGTGGCGCGGCTGCGCACGCTGGCCAGATCAGACCCCGAGTTCGGTTCGCTCATGCCGATACAGAAAAACGCCTTGCCGGCGCAGATGCGCGGCAGGAAAAAATCCTTCTGCGCATCGTTGCCGAATTTCAGGATCAACGGCCCGCTCTGGCGGTCGGCGATCCAGTGCGCCGCCACCGGAGCACCGGCCGACAGCAGTTCCTCGACCAGTACGAAGCGACTGAATGCATCCAGCCCGGCACCGCCATAAGCGGCCGGCAAGGTCAGGCCGACCCAGCCACGGTGCGCGAGCTGGCGACTGAAACCGGCGTCAAAACCGGTCCAGCTACGGGCCCGTACATCCGCCGGGACGCTCGGCAGATGCTCGGCCAGAAATTCTTTGACCTCGGTACGAAAGGCCTCGGCGTGTGGCGGCAGCGCGGTCAGGCGAAAGGCGTCGAGCAAGCTGCTCACTGGGCACCCCCACTGACTTTGCCGTACAGCGTCACCACGCATGCACCGCCCAGACCGAGGTTATGGGCCATGGCCAGACGCGCGCCGTCGACCTGACGCTGATCGGCGTTGCCGCGCAATTGTCGGGTCAGCTCGTAACACTGCGCCAGACCGGTCGCGCCCAACGGGTGACCCTTGGAAAGCAGGCCACCCGACGGGTTGATGACGATCTGCCCGCCGTAGGTGTTGTCGCCGTCCATGACGAACTTCTCGGCCCCGCCCTCAGGGCAGAAACCCAGCGACTCGTAGCAGATCACTTCGTTCTGGGCGAAGCAGTCATGCAGTTCGCACACGTCGATGTCCTGCGGGCCGACACCGGCCTTCTCGTAGACCTGGCCCACCGCAGCGTGGGTCATGTGGGTACCGACCCAATCGAGCATCGATGGTTTTTCGAAATTGAAGGATTCCGGGGTGTCGGTGGTCATCGCCTGGGCGACGATTTCCACGTCGCGGCGCAGGCCATGCTTTTTGGCAAAGCGCTCGGACACCAGGATCGCCGCGGCACCACCGCAGGTTGGCGGGCAGGCCATCAGGCGGGTCATGACGCCTGGCAGAATCACCGGGTCGTTCATCACGTCTTCGACGCTGAGCACCTTTCGAAACAATGCGAGTGGGTTGTTGGCGGCATGACGGCTGGCCTTGGCGCGCACGGCGGCGAAGGTTTCCATTTTGGTGCCGTATTTGTGCATGTACTCGCGCCCGGCACCACCGAAGGTCCGGATGGCCTGGGGCATGCCATCCATATCGGCGGTGAGACCGCACAGGATCGGCAGGAAGCGCTCGCGGGTTGGTGGGCGGTCGTCCCAGTGGGATTTCAATGCGCCGGCCTGCATCTGCTCGAACCCCACCGCCAATACGCAATCGGCCGAACCGGACTCGATGGCCTTGCGCGCCAGGAACAGCGCGGTGGAACCGGTGGAGCAGTTGTTGTTGACGTTGACCACCGCAATCCCCGTCATGCCCACTTCGTACAGCACGGTCTGGCCGCAGGTGGAGTCGCCGTAGACATAACCGGCATAGGCTTCTTGCACCAGTTTGTAGTCGATGCCCGCATCAGCCAGGGCCAGGCGTATCGCTTCGGAGCCCATCTGCACATAGGTCGGGCTTTCGCTGGGCTTGCGGAACGGGATCATGCCGACGCCGGCAACCAGGACTTTTTCGCTCATGGTGTCACCTGAAAATGAGGGGGAAGGATCACAACTGGCGAGCGATCAGCTCACGCAGCACTTCACTGGTGCCACCAAAGATGCGCGTCACGCGCATGTCGACGAAGGCACGGGCAATCGGGTACTCGAGCATGTAGCCGTAGCCGCCGTGCAGCTGGACCATGTCGTCGATGCACTGCCAAAGCGTCTCGGTGGCGTACAGTTTGGCGATGGCCGACTCCTGCACGGTCAGGCGACGGCGCATGTGTTCGGCGATGTAGTGGTCGATGGTCAGGCGCACGGCGGTGGCCTTGGCCTTGATGTCGGCCAGCTTGAATTTGCTGTTCTGGAAGTCCCACACGGTCTGGTTGAAGGCCTTGCGGTCCTTGACGTACTCGACGGTCTGCTCCAGCAGGCGTTCGAGTTTGGCGGCGCAGTACAGGGCGATCACCAGGCGCTCTTGTGGCAACTCCTCCATCAAGTGCATGAAGCCTTTGTTTTCTTCACCGAGCAGGTTGCCCACCGGCACACGGACGTCGTCGAAGAACAACTCGGCGGTGTCGGCAGCGTGCTGGCCGACCTTCTCCAGCTTGCGGCCACGACGGAAACCCTCGCGATTGCACTCGACCATGATCAGGCTGCAACCTTTGGCGCCCGCACTCGGGTCGGTCTTGCACACCACCACGACCATGTCGCAAGTCAGGCCGTTGCTGATGAAGGTCTTGCTGCCGTTGATCACCCACTCGTCACCGTCACGCACGGCGGTGGTGCGAATGGCCTTGAGGTCGGAGCCGGTGCCCGGTTCGGTCATGGCCACCGCCAGCACGGTTTCGCCGGAGCAGATTTTCGGCAGCCATTTCTGCTTCTGCTCTTCGGTGCCAAGGCGCACGATATAGGGGGCGACGATGTCCGAATGCACGCCCAGGCTCCAGCCCGAAACGCCGGCGCGGTACAGCTCTTCGATCAGCACCGCCGAGTGGCCGAAGTCGCCGCCGCCACCGCCGTACTCGGTGGGGACGGTGAGGCACAACAGGTTGTGGCGCCCGGCCTTGAGCCAGGTTTCCCGGTCGACCTGCCCGGCCTCGTCCCACTGCGCCTGCTTGGGCAGGCATTCACGCTCGAAGAAACGCCGCGCGGTTTCACGCAGCATTTCGTGGTCTTCACGGTAGACGGTACGGTTGATGTGCATCGGGATCTCCAGTGGGTTGCCAGGCAGGCATGCGCCTGGTTCGTGGGTCCACTGTATTGGCGAGAGGTGGGTGATGAAGCCACCCGGATCGGGTAGCGGAATGCGGCCCCCTGTGGGAGCGAGCTTGCTCGCGATGGTGACGGCACATTCAATATTGACGGTGCCTGACACTCCGCTATCGCGAGCAAGCTCGCTCCCACAGGTTTTTGTGGTGTGGTTACTTGCGCAGTTCGCGCTTAAGGACTTTGCCCGCCGCCGACAGCGGCAGCTCGTCGCGGAACTCCACGGTCTTGGGGCACTTGTAGCCGGCGATGAACTCGCGGCAGAACAGCCGCAATTGCACCTCATCGACCTGGACACCGGGCTTGCACACCACCACCGCGTGCACCGCCTCGCCCCACTGTTCATGGAGAATGCCGATCACCGCGCACATCGCCACGGCCGGGTGTCGTGCCAGTATGTTTTCGACTTCCGCCGAGTAAACGTTTTCCCCACCGCTGACGATCATGTCCTTCAAGCGATCGACGATGAACAGGTACCCCTGCTCGTCCATCCACGCCGCGTCGCCGGTGTACAGCCAACCGTCGCGCAACGCCCTGGCGGTTTCCTCGGGCTTGTTCCAGTAGCCCTGCATGATGTTCGGCCCGCGCACGATGATCTCGCCCACCGTGCCACGGGGAACCTCCTGGCCCTGGGGGTCGACAATCTTCACGTTGACGCCCAGGCCGCCACGCCCCACCGAGCGCGACAAACCGCTGATGCGCGCCTCTGGCGTGTGATTGCACGGCAGATTGCTGGACACCACCGGGCAGGCCTCGGTCAGTCCGTAGGAGTGGGACAATTCGATGTCCGGCAGTCTGGCCAGCACTTGCTCGACCATATCCCCGGCGCTGGGTGAAGCGCCGTAGGTCAGGCGTTTCAGGCCGCCCAAGTCATACTTGTCAAAGTCTGGATGAGCCAACAGCGCAAGGATCATGGTCGGCACCAGCAACGTCTCGGTGACCCGTTCGCGCTCAATCATCTGCAAGGCCTGCAACGGGTCGAAGCTCGACACCAGCACATGGCTTTCACCGGCCAGAAACTGAATCAGCGCACGGGCCATGCCGGCGACATGGAACAACGGCGCGACATGCATCAACAGGCCGCCGTGGATCGGCGGCATGTCCACCATGCGAGGCATGCACGCCGACCACAGGTTCAGGTGCGACTGCATGACACCCTTGGGAAACCCGGTGGTGCCGCCGGTGTACATGATGCAGGCAAGGTCTTCACCGCCCCGCCCGGCGTCTTGCACTGGCGCAGTCTGGGCAATCAATTGCTCGAAACCCGACATGCCGGCCGGCACGTCACCGTCACCCGCATAAATCAACAGCGGCGCACGACGGGCCCTGGCACAAATGCCTTCGGCCAGCGCAGTGAAGTGCTCATCGACGATGAGGATGCCAGTACTGCAATCGTCCAGCGAATAGACGATTTCCGGCACGCTCCAGCGGATGTTCACCGGATTGAGCACCCCGCCGCCCCACCACACGCCCATGATGTATTCCAGGTAGCGGTCGGAGTTCAGCGCCAGCATGCCAACCCGGTCACCGGCCGCCATGCCGAGATTCTGCAAGGCGCCCGCCAGGCGAGCGACCCGTTCGCCAAATTCACGGTAGGTGTGGCGACGCTCGCCACAGATAGTCGCGATGTGGTCCGGGTTCTGTTGCAGCGTGCGTTGCAGGCATTGGGTCATGTACATGCTGTCAGCTCACGCCCCGATCCGTGCCGCGCCAGAACGGTTCGCGCAGATCGCGCTTGAGCACCTTGCCCGCACCGGACAACGGCAACGCAGCACGGAACTCCACGGATTTCGGGGTCTTGTAGCCGGCAATCTGCCGACGGCAGTGTTCGATGATCTGGGCGCTTGCAACCTCGTTGTCCGGCTTGAGCACCACCACCGCGTGCACCGCTTCGCCCCACTGCGCGCAGGGAATGCCGATCACCGCGCAGGCGGCGACGGCCGGGTGACTGGCGATGGCGCTTTCCACTTCACCGGAATACACGTTCTCGCCACCGCTGACGATCATGTCCTTGAAGCGGTCGACGATGTAGATAAAGCCATCGGCGTCCATGTAGGCACCGTCGCCGGTGTGCATCCAGCCGCCGCGCAAGGCCTTGGCGGTTTCCTCGGGGTTGTTCCAGTAGCCGAGCATGATGTTCGGGCCGCGCACCACCACTTCGCCGACGGTGCCGCAGGGCACTTCGTTGTCATTTTCGTCGACGATACGCACCGTGACGCCCAGTCCCGGCCGCCCGGCCGAGCGCAGGCGACCATTGGCGATGCCTTCTGCACTGTGGTTTTCCGGGCCGTTGGCAGAGATTGGCGGTGCCGCTTCGGTCATGCCGTAGCCTTGGGTGAACTCGACATTCGGCAAGGCCTTGAGTGCCATTTCCAGCAAGGGCACGGCAATCGGCGAGGCGCCGTAAGTGAGGCTGCGCAGGCAACTCAGGTCATGCCCGGCGAAATCGGGGTGCATGATCAGCGCCTGAAGCATGGTCGGTACGATCAGGATATCGGTGATGCGCTCGCGCTCGATGGTGCGCATCACGTCCAGGGCATCGAAGGCCGGAACGAAAATGCTCGGCAGCCCCAGCAACGAAATCAGGATCACCCGCGACAGCGCCGCCAGGTGGAACATCGGCGCGATGTGCAGGGTCAAGGCGTCAGCCGGCACTGGCACGTCGGCGGCACGGGCCACGGCGGCGGTCCACAGGTTCATGTGCGACTGCATCACGCCTTTCGGTCGGCCGGTGGTGCCGCCGGTGTACATGATGCTCGCCAGGTCATCGCCGCCGCGAAACGCGTCGTCCACGGGCGTAGCTTCACGAATCAGTTGCTCGTAGGACAGCATGCCTTCTGGCAACGGCCCGTCGCCGATGTGGATCAGCAACGGCCGCACCCTGGCGCTGCTGGCAATGCCTTCGGCCATGGGCAGGAAGGTGTCGTCGATCAGCAGGATGCGGGTGTCGCAGTCGTCCAGCGAATAGACGATTTCCGGCACGCTCCAGCGAATGTTCACCGGGTTGACTACGCCACCACCCCACCAGGTCGCCAGGAAATACTCAAGGAACCGGTCGGAATTCAGGCCCAGCAGACCGACGCGATCGCCGGTCTGCATCCCCAGTTGCTGCAAGGCCCCGGCCAGGCGAGCCACCCGGTCGGCCAGTTCGGCATAGGTGCGGCGGCGGCCGCGAAAGACCGTCGCCACGGCATGTGGACGTTGCTGCAGCACGCGGTGCAGGCCTTGGGTCAGATACATGAGGTTCTCCTGTGAATTATTGTTGTCAGGTAACGAACGCGACGCTACGGATCAGGTACCGGTGTATTTCGGCGAACGCTGCTCGACCTGGGCCATGCGCCCTTCGGCGTGATCCTCGCTGTCGCGCAGCAAGCCCCAGTGCAGATGGGCCTGGGTGACGAAGTCCCGGGGCGCGAGATGGGCGCTCTGCAAGGCCAGGCGCTTGATCGACTGCACTGCGAGCGGGCCGTTGGCGGCAATGCGCTCGGCCAGGTCCAGCGCCGCTGCCAGCAGACGGTCCTTGGGCAGCAGCTCGATGATCAAACCGATGTCCAAGGCCTGCCCGGCGTTGATCGATTCCCCGGTCAGCACCATTTTCATGGCATGGGCCGCTGGAATTGCACGCAGCAAGTACTGCACGCCACCAGCCGCCGGAATGGTCGCGTCGCACACCTCAGGCAAGCCGAACGTGGCGCCGGCCGAGGCAATGCGCAGATCGCATTGCAGCGCCAGCTCGAGACCGCCACCCAGGCAGGCACCATTGATGGCGGCAATCACCGGTTTCCAGATGTCCAGGTCGCTGAGGTCGAACAGCCGGCTGTAGCCGCCCTCCTCGGCTTCGGTCTCGCGGCTCTTGAGGGTGCCGGCGACAAAACCGGATGCCGCCAGCAACGACTCCTTGTGGCTTGCACCGCTGCAAAACGCGCGCTCGCCGGCACCGGTCAGGACGATCACCCGCACCTGCTCGTCATCCTGGCAGGCACCCAGGGTCTTGCGCAGGTGCATCAGGTCGCTGACGCTCAGCGCGTTGTTCGACTGTTGCGCATCGAGCGTGATGAGTGCCACGTGATCGTTGATCTTGAACTGAATGGCCATGATGTAACTCCTGCGCTGCGCGATTCTTCATGTTGTTTTTCAGGCGCCAAAACCCAGGCCCAGTTCACGCAGGCGCTCGATGGCCGCGGTGTCGAAGCCCCAGTCGCGCAGTGCCGCGCCGCCATGCTCACCACGCTCAGGCGCCGGTTGCGGTTGCGCCGATGGCGTGCCGAGGAAACGGGGAGCCGGGACCGGTTGCACCACCCCGTCGACTTCGATGAAGCTGCCACGGGCAACGCCGTGGGGGTGCCTGGCCGCTTCGGCGAGCCCGAGCACCGGCGCGACGCAGGCATCGCTGCCTTCGAAGGCCTCCTCCCACTGCTTGCGGGTACGGCCAAGGAACGCAGCAGTGAATGCCTCCCGTAGCCACGGCCAGCCAGCCCGGTCGTGCTGGCTGGGCAGGTCTGCGCTGGAAAGCCCGAGAATGTCCAGCATTTGCCCATAGAAGCGCGATTCAATCGGTCCGATCGCCATGTACTGGCCGTCGCCGGTTTCGTAGGTGTCGTACCAGGGCGCACCGCCATCGAGCAGGTTGCTGCCGCGCTGTTCTTTCCAGTGACCACCGGCCAGCAGACCCCAGATCACCGAGCCCAACTGCGCCGCACCTTCGGTCATCGCCGCATCAACCACCTGCCCGGCGCCGCCACGCTGCACATTGACCAGCGCCGCGAGCACGCCCATCGCCAGCAACATGCCGCCACCGCCGTAGTCACCCACAAGGTTCAGTGGCGGCACCGGTCGACCACCGGCCGGGCCAATACTCGACAGCACACCCGACAAGGCGATGTAGTTCAGGTCATGGCCGGCGCGGTCGGCCATCGGGCCGGTCTGGCCCCAGCCAGTCATACGGCCGTAGACCAGGCGCGGATTGCGCTGTAGCGCGACTTCCGGGCCGAGACCCAGGCGCTCCATCGTGCCGGGGCGAAACCCTTCGATCACCACATCGGCGCGCTCAATCAACTCCAGCGCGACAGCGACACTGTCGGGGTGCTTCAGGTCGAGGGTGACCGAACGCCGGTTGCGCCCGGTGATGTCGACCCGCTTGCCTTCAAGTTTCGGCCCCAGGTCACTGGCCTTCTGCGGCCGGTCGATGCGCACCACGTCGGCGCCCATGTCGGCCAACAGCATGGTGCCAAACGGCGCCGGCCCGATTGCCTCAAACTCCACCACCCGAATGCCGC
Organism: Pseudomonas sp. ACN8; assembly: GCF_002303925.1. GTDB lineage: Bacteria > Pseudomonadota > Gammaproteobacteria > Pseudomonadales > Pseudomonadaceae > Aquipseudomonas. The sequence continues at coordinate 24,110 of NZ_MRCS01000001.1, read as the reverse complement.
TCAGTACGCCCATCGCCAACGCTCCGTGATTCTTCTGGAGCGCCAGCAGCACTCCTATTGTTGTGCCATCCAGTAGATCAATCCCGGCCCCACCGACCACCACCCGCATCGGGTGGTGGCCGCCAAAGACAGGGTCATCCCGCCCATGGTCTGGGTTACACTCGATGAGATTCGGCGCACTCATAAAACAAAAAAGAATCGGACAGCCCCATGGATAAACACCGCAAGTCCAATGCATCGGACACCCATGCCAGCCAGGTCTTCAATCCGGTTCAGTCCCCGATCGTCAGTACCAAGCTGACTCCACCGCGCAGCGCCGGGCGCCTGATTTCCCGCGAGCGCCTGCAGGAGCAAATGCTCAAGGCCCGCCGCCTGCGTTGCATCGTGCTCAAGGGGCCGGCCGGGTGTGGCAAGACCTCGACCCTGATCGCCTGGCGCCAGGCGCTGTTGCCGCTGGGGTTCGATGTGGCGTGGCTGACGCTGTCGGCCGATGACAACGAACTGGCACGCTTTCTTGACTATCTGCTGGCAAGCCTCGGCCAGATCGACCCGACGCTCGTGCGCGAAGCGACTCAACTGGAAGGTCGCGGCATCGACAGCGAAGCCGTGGAACGCACTGTCATCACTCTGGTGCGCAGCATTGCCAGCCGTGGCCGTGAGCTGGTGCTGGTACTCGACGACCTGCACCACCTGACTGACGTGGGCATTCACCAGGCCCTGCAATGGCTGATCGACTACGCCCCGGCCAACCTGCACCTGGCGCTGATCTCGCGCAGTATCGTACCGCTGTCCCTGGCGCGGTTGCGCAGCCAGGAACTGGTGCTGGAACTGAACCTGCGGGACTTGCGTTTCACCGCCGCCGAATCCGAACAGTTCCTCAAGGCGCAGTTGGGCGAGATCAGCGCCCGGGACGCCAGGATGATGCATGAGCTGACCGATGGCTGGGTCGCCGGCCTGCAACTGCTCGCCGTCAGCCGCAAAAAGAATCGCCCGCCTGCCGCCACAGAGGCGGCATCGGTGCAAGCGCAGCTACGGGACGATCAAGCCTTCGCCAGGTTTTTCGAAGTCGAAGTGTTGTCCCACCTGTCACCGACAGACCTGGACCTGTTGCTGCTCATGGCCGTGTGCAACCGTTTCTGCGCCTCGTTGTGCGCGGCCTTGAGTGGTCACCCGCAGGCGGTTGCCGAGGCGAACGCGCTGCTGACGCGGCTGGAGCGGGACAACCTGTTCCTGATCCCGGTGGACAGCGCCGAGCGCGAAACCTGGTATCGCCTGCACCCATTGCTGCGCGAAACCCTGCTCAAGTATTTCGACTCGCGCAACAACGCCGAGCAGCAAGCGGTGCACGTTCGCGCATGGAACTGGTTCCGCGAGCACAATCACCTGGATGAAGCGGTGCACCATGCGGTCATGGGCGGTGACCCGTCGGCCGCCGCCGATCTGGTGGAACAACACTGCGAAGCGCTGTACGCCCATGGCGACCTGCGCATGCTGATCGAGCTGGTACGGCTGTTGCCGGTCGAACAGGTACAGGCCCGGGTCAAGCTGCGCATTCTCAAAACGCGGATGCAGCTATATGCCAGGGACTTCGTGGCCTGCACCGCCAGCCTCGAACAACTGTTTCACGACGTTCCCGAGAGCGAAGTCCATGACCGCTTCATGATCTCGCTGCTGCGCGCCTCTTTGGCCCTGCAGCGGGATGACACCGATGCGGCCATGACGGTCCTGCCGCAATTGCTCAACCCGCCGGCGGGCAGCAACAGCGTGGCCATCGGCTCCTGTGCCAACATCCTGTCCTGGCTGTACATGCATCGCGGTGAATACGAAAAAGCCCGGCAGGTGCAACTCGACCGGCCGAACCTGCTGATCAATGGCCAGCCGCTGCTGGGAACCACGGCGGGCAGCCTTCAGGGGCGCTGCCTGATCGGCTTGAGCCTGGCCCTTGAAGGCCAGATGACCCAGGCGGAACGGGTTTACCGCGATGTATTGCATGAAGCCGGCCAATGCGGCAAAAGCGGTGCCGACGCTACTTACCTCTCCGCTGCGCTGCTCGGCGAAGTGCTGTACGAAACCAACGACCTCGACGCCGCATTCAAGATGCTCTCGGGCTGGATCGACATTCTCGAACGGATCTCGATTCCCGATTCCGTGCTGCGTGTGCTGCAAGTGCTGTGGAATGTGCAATGGCTGGCGGGTAACCATCAGGAGGCCCTGGCGTTCGTCGAGCGGCTTGATGAGTACGCAATCAAACTCGGCCTGGAGCGCCTGCAAGCCTACTGCCTGACCTGGCAGGTGCGCTGGTTGTTGATACTCGGGGAGACCGCACAAGCCCAGGCCAAGCTGGCGCGCCTGGAAGCCATCGATGCGCGCCACCCGGACGCCGGGCACACGGCACTCAAGGAAATCCACATCCTGGCCGAGAACGCCCGCGCTCGCTGGCAACTGGCGCAGGGCGACCTGGACGGCGCCTTCGCACGCATAGAACAGCTGATCGAAACCTGTGAAAGGCACCGCCGCCAACTCGGAGCGGTACGCCTGATGGTGCTCAGTGCCGTGATCGAGTCCGAACGGGGTCACCATGAGCAGGCGCGGGACAAGGTCATGGAGGCGCTGCGCCGAGGGCAACGCTTCGGCCTGGTACGCAGCCTCATCGACGCCCATCCGGAGGGGTTGAAACTGATCTGCGATATCACCAGCCGGGAAGTCCTTGACCCGGTGCTGGCGTTTTATGTCGAGCGCTTGCAGGCCGCCGGGGCTACAGCGCCTGCAGTCTCGAAAACCAAGCCCGCGACGGCGGCAACCAGCAAACCGCTGGCGGCCGGGATCGAGCCCTTGAGCGAACGGGAGATCGAAGTGGTTCGACTGCTGGCCCAGGCCCTGCCCAACAAGAAAATCGCCCGCGCGCTGGGGCTGTCCCCGGAAACCGTGAAATGGCACCTGAGCCATATCTACAGCAAGCTCGGCGTCAGCAGCCGCGATGAAGCGGTGGCGCGGGTCCGGGATCTGGAATCGCAGGGTGATGCGGGTCTCAATACGCACTAACTGACAAACAGAGAAACCTGGGGGAGCGGGCTTGCCCGCGAAGGCGGTGTATCAGTCAACATCAATGTTGAATGTACCGGCCTCTTCGCGGGCAAGCCCGCTCCCACAGGGGCCGTGGTGCTCTTCTTCCTGCTGGCATTTCTCTCCCGCCACCCACCTCGGGTGGCGTTCATCCAAGCCTCTCAAGCCTATCGTAACCCTCAGATCACAGGTGCAGTCCGCGCCTTGCGTAAGCGCTCGGCCTGTGGCCGGCCTGGCATTTTTGAGGAGTCTTGCGTGCATATCGCCCGAACCGTTTTCCGCGACGACCATGAAATGTTTCGCACTACCGTGCGCCGTTTTTTCGAGCGTGAATGCCTGCCGCGCCAGGCAGCCTGGGACAAAGCCGGCCAGGTCGACCGCGAGACCTGGCTCAAGGCCGGCCGTGAAGGCTTGCTCGGCATCACACTGCCCACCGAATACGGTGGTGGCGGTGGCGACTTCGGTCACAGCGCGGTGTTCAACGAGGAGTTCGCCCGTGCCGGCGTGAGTGGCGCCTACTTCGGCATGCACTCCGACGTCATTGCGCCGTACATCAATCGCTGCGGCAACGAAGAACAGAAACAGAAATGGCTGCCGGGCATCTGCTCTGGCGAGATCATTCTGGCCATCGCCATGACCGAACCCGGCACCGGCAGCGACCTCAAGGCCGTGCGCACCACCGCCGTACGCGATGGCGACGAATACGTGATTAACGGCAGCAAGACCTTCATCAGCAACGGCCTGACCGCCGACCTGGTCATCGTCGTGTGCAAGACCGACCCGGCAGCCGGCGCCAAGGGCATCAGCCTGATCACAGTGGAAGCCAGTCGCGCCGGTTTCAAACATGGTCGCAAGCTGGACAAGGTTGGCCAGCATGCGCAGGACACGGCAGAGCTGTTCTTCGACAACGTCCGGGTGCCGGTCGGCAACCGCCTTGGCGAAGAAGGCCTGGGTTTCACCTACCTGATGGGCGAACTGCCCCAGGAACGCTTCTCGATCGCGGTGTCCGCCGCCGCCAAGCTCGAGCGCGTGCTGGAACAGACACTTGAATACGTGAAGGACCGCAAGGCCTTCAACCAGACCGTCTGGGACTTCCAGAACACCAAGTTCAAGCTCGCCGACATCAAGGCCCAGGCCACCGCCCTGCGGGTGATGGTCGACTACTACCTGGGCGAACACATGCGCCGCCGGCTGACCCTGGAAGAAGCCGCCATCGCCAAGCTCTACACCACCGAAACCCTGTGGAAATGCATCGACGACATGGTCCAGCTGCACGGCGGCTACGGCTACATGATGGAGTACCCGATTGCCCGCGCGTTCGTCGACATGCGCGTCAACCGCATCTACGGCGGTACCAGTGAAGTCATGCGCGAAATGATCGCGCGCAAGCTCTGACCCTTCAAAACAACAAGGAAAACAACGATGAGCAATAAAGTGTTCGTTGCTGGCGTCGGCATGATCCAGTTCAAGAAACCGGGGACCAACGAGCCCTACGACATCATGGGTGAACAGGCGATTCGCCTGGCCCTGGCCGATTGCGGGCTGGACTTCAGTGACATCCAGCAAGCCTATGCCGGTTACGTCTACGGCGACTCCACCTGCGGCCAGAAAGCCCTGTACCGCGTGGGCATGACCGGTATCCCGCTGATCAACGTCAACAACAACTGCGCCACCGGTTCCAGCGCGCTGTTCCTGGCCCGTCAAGCCGTGGCCAGCGGTGCGGTGGACTGCGCCCTGGCATTTGGCTTCGAGCAGATGAATCCCGGCGCGTTGAAATCCGCCTGGACCGACCGCGCCCCGGCCACCGAGCGCGCCCTCAAGCTGACCAACGAACTGGTGGGCATGCCCGACCTGCCGACTGCCATCCGCCAGTTCGCCGGTGCCGGCTACGCGCACATGCAGAAGTACGGCACCCGGCTGGAAACCTTCGCCAAAATCCGCGCCAAGGCCAGCCGCCATGCCGCCAACAACCCGCTGGCAGTGTTCCGCAACGTGGTCAGCACCGAAGAAGTCCTGGCCGCACCGATGTTGTGGGAAGGCGTGCTGACTCGCCTGATGGCCTGCCCGCCGACCTGCGGCGCCGCCGCGAGCATCGTGGTCTCCGAAGCCTTCGCGAAAAAGCATGGCCTGCGCACCGACGTGCTGATGGCCGGCCAGGCCCTGACCACCGACCTGCCGAGCACCTACGATGCCAAGGACATGATCCGCGTGGTCGGTTTCGACATGACCCGCATGGCTGCCGACATCGCCTACAACCAGGCGGGCATCGGTCCACAAGACATCGACGTGATCGAGCTGCACGACTGCTTCGCGCAGAACGAGTTGCTGACCTACGAAGGCCTCGGCTTGTGCGCTGAAGGCGGCGCCGAGCAACTGGTCAACGACGGCGACAACACCTACGGCGGCAAGTGGGTAACCAACCCCTCCGGTGGCCTGCTCTCCAAGGGTCACCCGCTGGGCGCCACCGGCCTGGCCCAGTGCTACGAGCTGACCCACCAACTGCGCGGCACCGCCGAACAGCGCCAGGTGCCGAACGCGCGCATCGCCGTGCAGCACAACCTCGGTCTGGGCGGCGCCTGCGTCGTCACCGTGTACCAGAAAAACTGAAGCGACCGGTTAATGAAGGAGTCACTCAGATGATCGACAAGAAACACATCGGCAGACAACTGCCCACCTTCCTCGCCACCGCCGAAGCCGGACAACTGCGCTTCTTCGCCAAGGCCACCGGGGAAACCAACCCGATCTACTTCGACGAGCAGGCCGCTCGCGATGCAGGGCATCCGAACCTGCCATTGCCACCGACCTTTCTGTTCTCGCTGGAATTCCAGATCCCGTCCAACGGCTGGCGCTTTGAGCTGGGCATCGTCACTGCACGCATCCTGCACGGTGAGGAGTCGTTCCGTTATCACCGCATGGCCTATGCCGGCGACACCCTGCGCTTCGATGTGCGCATCGCCGACATCTACGACAAAAAAGGCGGCGCGCTGGAGTTCGTGGTGCGCGAGACCCGGGTCACCAACCAGCACGGTGAGCACGTCGCGGACCTGCGCAGCGTGCTCGTACAGCGCAACAGCTGAAGCGGAGAACACTGATGAACGCCATAAGCCTGGAAAAAATCAACATCGGCGACACCCTGCCGCCACTGGCGTTGCCGCCGATCAACCGCACAACCCTGGCGCTGTTTGCCGGCGCGTCCGGTGACCACAACGCCATTCACCTCGACACCGACTACGCGCGCAAGGCCGGCATGGCCGACGTGTTCGCCCACGGCATGTTGTCGATGGCCTACCTCGGTCGCCTGCTGACCCAGTGGGTCGACCAGCGCCAGTTACGCGAATTCGGCGTGCGCTTTCTCGGTATCACCCACCTGGGCCACCAGATTACCTGCACCGGCACAGTCGTCGAGCGCTTTGAAGTCGACGGCGAGCAACGCATCAAGGTTGAAGTGCGCACCACCAATCAATACGGCGACACCAAAATTGTTGGTGACGCTGTGATCGCTCTGTAAACAAACCGAATAATTGAGGAGCAACACCCCATGGCAAAACTCGACGGCAAAGTCGCACTGGTCACCGGTTCCGGTCGTGGCATCGGCCAGCAAATCGCCCTGAAACTGGCAAGTGAAGGCGCGCGCATCGTTATCAACGACCTGGATGCCGATCCGGCCCATGAAACCGCTGAGCTGATTCGCAAGATGGGTGGCGAAGCCGCCGTGTGTCACGGCAACGTCAGCGCCCCGGATTTCGCCGAGCGCTACATCAAGACCGCAATGGACAACTTCAACGGCATCGACATCATCGTCAACAACGCCGGTTACACCTGGGACGACGTGATCCAGAAGATGAGCGACGAGCAGTGGTACGCGATTCTCGACTGTCACATGACCGCACCGTTCCGCATCCTGCGTGCCGCTTACCCGATCATCAAGGCGCAGGCCCAGGCGGACGCCGCAGCAGAGCGCGAAGTGTTCCGCAAAGTGGTGAACATCTCGTCGGTATCGGCCCTCAACGGTAATGCCGGGCAAATGAACTACTCCTCGGCCAAGGCCGGTGTACTGGGCATGACTCGCGCGCTGGCCCGGGAATGGGGCCGCTTCAAGGTCAACGTCAACGCCGTGGCCTTCGGTTTCATCGAAACCCGCATGACCAGCGCCGACGCCCATGCCGGTGCCACCGTGAACATCGAGGGCCGTGACATCCGCGTCGGCATCAGCCCGGAAGCGGCCAAATCGTTCGCCCAGCGCAACCCGCTCGGCCGCCCGGGCACCACGAAGGAAGCGGCGGACGCCGTGTACCTGTTCTGCTCGCCGGAGTCGAACTACATCACGGCCCAGACCATCGCCGTCGCCGGCAATCTGCAATAACTCAACTTGTAGGAGCGAGCCTGCTCGCGATGGACGTCAACGATGACGCGGGCTGTCTGATTGATCGCGGCGTCCTGACGTTTTTCGCGAGCAGGCTCGCTCCTACAAGACCGCAGGATCACACCATGAACATGACTGAAACCAATATCCGCCAGGCTGCCATCAAACTGATCTCGCGTAATGGCTACGGCTCGATGAGCCTTCGGCAACTGGCGGCTGAATCGGGGATCAACCCCTCGACGCTGTACCTCTATTACCAAGGCAAAGGCGAGTTGCTGCTGGAGCTGGTTCTGGAATATTTCCAGGAGATGTCCCTGGCATGGGCACGCAGCCGCCCCGCCGTTGCGTGGGCCGATACGAAACTGCGCACGTTCATCGCCTGCCATGTGCGTTATCACCTGGAGCATAAGAACCAGGCCATTCTCGGCAACCTGGAATTACGCAGCCTGGATGAACAATCCCTGACCCAGGTCCGCCAAGCGCGACGGGGTTACCTCAAGGGCCTGCAGGATCTGCTGGAGCAAGGCGTGCGTGAAGGTTCGCTCAGCTGCGCCGAACCAAAATTGATGGCCAGAACCCTGTTCAACATGCTCACCCACGCCTGCGTCTGGTATCAGGCCGATGGCCGCTGGAGCGTCGACGACGTCATCCGCCATTACTCGGAACTGGTGCTGAAAATGCTCGGTGCCGTGCCCATCGCATCACCTCGCCCACCCACGCGCCGTACGACCATTACACGCCGCACCATGCCGATGGAGGCAGTTTCATGAGCGATCTCATGCAACCCTTTTCCATGGCCGGCAAAACTGTGCTGGTAGCCGATGCCACCACTCGGCTCGGCGCCCATTTCGCCCGACTGATCAGCCTCGCCGGCGCCCGGGTAGCCCTCGGCGCGCAACGCCCCGCACAGCTTGAGCAGCTGGAAGCCGACCTGCGCTGGGAGGGTGGTGAAGTACTGATCGTCAGCCTCGACAGCGCCCGCCGTCCCAGCGTCGAAGCGGCGCTCGAGGCCATCGAGGAGCGCTTCGGCAGCGTCGATGTACTGATCAACAACAGCGCCGAGCGCGAGCACATGGCGCTGAACAATCACCTGGTCCATTGCACCAGCCTGTACATGATCAAGGCCGAACGTGGCGGCAGCATCGTCAACATCGAACCACCGCCCCGCCCGATCAGCGAGCCCAACCCTTGTTTGCGCTCCAACAGCAGCCTGATCCGCATGAGCAGGGCCATGGCCCAGTCGCTGACGCCGCACCGGATCCGGGTCAATGTGATTGCCGCCGGACGCGGCAAGGACGCGGGCCTGCAGGAGCTCAACGGTCCCTTGCTGTTGCTGGCCAGTGGCGCGGGTGCCAGCGTCACCGGGGCGGTGTTGCACATCGACAACCACGCCACCTGATACGGGTGGCGTTTAGTTTCTGACGACCCTTGAACATCGGGACCGGTCGCCCTGCGCGACGCCCGTCAACAAGGAGCCAGTCAGATGACTCGCATAAAAAAGTGGCTGCCGAAACTCGCCATGGTGGCGACAACGGTCATGGCAATGGCGGCGAATGCTGCTGACAAACCCAACATCCTGGTGATCTTCGGCGATGACATCGGCCAGACCAACATCAGCGCCTACTCCATGGGTGTGGTTGGCTACAAGACACCGAACATTGATCGCATCGCTCACGAAGGCATGCTGTTCACCGACTACTACGCGGAGAACAGCTGCACCGCCGGGCGCTCGTCGTTCATCACCGGCCAGTCACCGCTGCGCACCGGCCTGACCAAGGTCGGCGTGCCGGGGGCGCCGATCGGTATCCAGAAACGCGACATCACCCTCGCCCAGGCCCTCAAGTCCCAGGGCTATGCCACCGGCCAGTTCGGCAAGAACCACCTCGGTGACCGCGACGAGTACCTGCCGACCAACCACGGTTTCGATGAGTTCTTCGGCAACCTGTATCACCTCAACGCCGAAGAAGAGCCTGAGCGTCCGTACTGGCCCAAGGACGACCCGGACTTCGTCAAAACCCGCACGCCACGGGGCGTGATTCATAGCTACGCCGACGGCAAGATCGAGGACACCGGCGCGCTGACCACCAAGCGCATGGAAACCATCGACGACGAAACCACCGCCGCCGCGCAAGCGTTCATCGAGAAGCAGGCCAAGGCGGACAAGCCGTTCTTCGTCTGGATGAACACCACCCGCATGCACGTGTTCACCCACGTGCGCGAATCGATGAAGGGCCAGAGCGGCATGCCCGGCAACGATTACGCCGATGGCATGATCGAGCACGACGGCGACGTCGGCAAACTGCTGAAAACTCTCGACGACCTGAAGATCACCGACAACACCATCGTCGTCTACACCACCGACAACGGCCCGAACCAGTTCTCCTGGCCGGACGCGGCAACCACGCCATTCCGTAACGAGAAGAACTCCAACTGGGAAGGTGCCTATCGCGTACCGGCGATTGTGCGTTGGCCGGGCAAGATCAAGGCCGGTGAAGTGTCCAACGAGATGTTCTCGGGCCTGGACTGGTTCCCTACCCTGCTCGCGGCGGCTGGAGATACCAAGGTGAAGGACAAGCTGTTGAAAGGCTGGGCGCCGACCTCGGGTGGCAGCAGTTTCAAGGTGCACCTGGACGGCTACAACCAGTTGCCCTACCTGACTGGCGAGCAACCTAAAGGTGAACGCCGCGAGTTCTATTATTTCAATGACGACGGTGTGCTGGTTTCCATGCGCTTCGACAACTGGAAAGTGGTCTTCGCCGAACAACGCGAACCCGGTGGTTTTGCGGTGTGGAGCAGCCCGTTCGTGCCGCTGCGCGTACCCAAGTTGTTCAACCTGCGCATGGACCCGTATGAGCGGGCTGACCTGGTCTCGGACCAGTACAACGACTGGCTCGTGAAGAACTCCTACCTGCTGGCCGCAGGTGTGGCCAAGGCTGCGCGCTTCCTGCAGACCTTCATCGAGTACCCACCGAGCCAGAAACCTGCCAGCTTCAGCGTTGATCAGATCCGCGCTGCCGTCGACGCGAAAATCGAAGAGAAGATGAAAGGCCAGGCCAAACCCTAAGCGCCTCTCTACGCCAATGCGGCCTGAATGCCAGCGGCCAACCCGCCCAGGTGAAATTAAGCTTGGGCTAAGGTTGGCTCTTTAGTCTTCGGCACTTTCGAGTAGTCGAGCATTTCGAAGATGGGTAGTGTCGATACAAACGCCAAGCCACCGTTCAGCATCGTTCTGGTTAATTACAAAACCCATGATTTGACCAGGATCTGCCTGGACCTTTTGCGCGAACCGGTACGAAAAGCCGGAATCCCGGTCTGGGTGGTCGATAACGGTTCGGCGGATGCCAGCGTCGAGTATTTGCGCTCGCTCGACTGGATCAACCTGATCGAACGCGATGCCCCCACCAAAGAACCGGGGCACATCGCCCATGGCAAGGCACTGGACATGGCGCTGGCCAGGGTCAACACCGACTACCTGTTCCTGATGCACACCGACACGTTCGTCTTCGATGCAAACGTATTTGCGATGATGATGGAGCGCTGCACCAAGGATCAAAATGTCATCGCGGTCGGTTGCACGGAGCAACTCAACCGCGGACTGCCAAGGACCGCGTGGCGCTTCACTTCACGCCTGATCAAGCACCACTACCGACGCTTGAAGCAATCGCTGGGCCTGCGATCAAAGGAGCCGAAACCCTACCGGGAAACCTACCTGAAAAGCTTTTGCACGCTATGGAATGGCAGGCTGATCAAGCAGCAGGGTCTGCATTTTCAGATCGATGACCGTGTGCCCGGTTATGAGCTGCAAGACCGCGTGATCGACCTTGGCTACAAAGTCGTGTTTCTTTCGCCCGGCAAAATCTTCAAGTACCTGGACCACGTACAGTCCGGCACCGTCGCCGCTGCGGGCGGATATGGCCAGGATCATCGGCGGACCAAAATGTACCAGGACATTCTCAAGCGCTTCAGTGCAACCAACTCCTCGATGTCTTGAACAAACCCGCACCCACAAAAATTAAGCCCACTGACCGTTGCCGGTGCAGTGGGCTTTTCGCATCAGGCTGATACCGGCTCACTGTTGCAGGATAAAAGTCGCCAGGCTTTTCAGGTCGTCCGGACTCAACTGCGCGAAAGGCGGCATGGGCACATCCCCCCACTTCCCGCTGCCGCCGTGCTGGATGCTGGACATAAGCCGGTCCATTGCCTGCGGGTCCTTGGCATATTTGGCCGCCACATCGCGGTAGGCCGGGCCCACCACTTTGTGGTCGATCGCGTGGCAGGACAGGCAGGCGTTGTTCTGCAGCAAGGCCTTGGCGTCGACTTTTGCATCAGCCACCGCCGGGGCGTTCGAGGCCGCCTGAACATCGGCATCATTGACCTTCGCACTGCCGTAGGTCACTGCCAGGTAAGCGCCGATAGCACTCACCTCCCGGTCGCTGATCGGAGCACCGTACACGTGCTGCATCTTGCCCGCTTCGGCGGTCCACTGCGCCAGGCTCATGCCCGGCGGCTGGAAGTTGATGTAATCGGCCGAATGGCAGATAGAACACTTCTGCTGCGCCAATGCGTAGCCAGGCATCGCGCTGGGCTTGAACACAGCCGTTTCAGGCGGCAGCGTAATGGACAGCGGCGTGGCGCCAGCCAGGGTCGCCAGACAAACCTGAACCGCGCAGAGCAAGGCGGTCATGCATTTCACAAGTCTCATGCGGCCCTCCTCAGGCGACGGTCACGTGGGTGGTTTCGACGACATGGCGGCGATAGCCAGCGGGGTTCCAGTCGGCTTGCAGCGGCTGCGTCTCGCCGGCACTGTTGCTGGCCCGCACCATCAGCTGGGTGGCGCCCTTGCCGGTAAAGGTGATCGGCAGTGTCCACTCACGAAAGGAGAAACGGCCAAGGTCCTGCCCGAGCATGGTTTCACGCCAGGTTTTCCCGCCGTCGATCGACACCTCCACCTTGTTGACCCCAACGCCACCGTCGAACGCGATGCCCTTGAGCACCAGGCTTTTGTTCAACGGCAATACATCGCCGTGTTTAACGCTGGTGATGAAACAGCGCACCGGCAATTTGGAAATCGGCCGGGTTTTCGCCGCCGTGGTGCCGGGGGCAATGCACAAGCAATCGTTATCCGGAACCCGGTATCCCTTGGCCATGAAGAAACCGTCGTAGGTGTGATCGACGACTTCGATCTCACTCAGGTGCTTGACCCAGTAGGTACCGAAATAGCCAGGCACCACCAGACGAATCGGGTAGCCGTTGAGAAATGGCAGGTCGGTGCCATTCATCGACCAGGCGATCATCGGCTCACCGTCCATGGCATGGCTGATGTCCAGCGCCTTGATGTACTCCGGCGTGCTCGGCAGCACGGGTTTATCCAGCCCACGGAAGGTCACTTGCCGGGCCTCGGCTTTCACACCGGCCTTTTCCAATACCGCCTTGAGGGGCACCCCCACCCACCGCGCATTGCCCATGGAACCATTGCCCAACTGAGCGCCGAACACCCGAGGCATCGAGAAGCCACGGCTATTACCCGAACACTGATTGACGGCCACCACTTCCACCGGTTCGGCGAGGGCCTTGAGCTCGGCAAGGGAAAGCGACAGTGGCGTGTCGACCGAGCCCTTGATCATCAGGCGGTAGCTGTCGGGATCGATGCTGGTCGGAAAATTGGCCAGGTGGTAACGCACGAAAAAGGCGTCATTGGGCGTAATCGGCCCTTCGTTGAAGACGGAGAATGGCGTTTCCAGATGCGGCGGACGCGTGGTCACCAGGGTCAACGGACGTTTTTGCGGGTATTGCACGAGCGGTCGTGGGCCGGCGGCAAAGGTCACTTCTTCGACGTTTTCCTCGGCAGCCCTGGCGAGATTTGCCAACGGCGAGGCCGCCAAAGCCAAAGTGAAAGCATCGCGTAAAACCCGCCGACGGGTCGGCTGGCTGTTGTCTACAAAACTGAACTTCATTCTGCGCTCTCTATGATTGTTTTATTGAGATGCAACTGATCGTTCCCCACCAGGACGCAATGCTTTTATGTAGGAGCGAGCCTGCTCGCGATGGACTAAAGAGCGCCACGTTTAACCAATAAACACTCGTTATCGTTAACGACCATCGCGAGCAGGCTCGCTCCTACAGAATGTTGCGCGCCAGGCGGTGAGATATCAGGCTTACGGTCGATGAACAAGCCAGTATCGTCAGGGCCAAACTGTCCGCTTTTCATTGAGCGTCAGCGACTTGACAATTGATGACAGGAACTCCCGTCAAGGCCGGCGTAGACACTTCGGATTCGAAGCCCTGCCTGTGCCATCACCCACAAAAAGGCTCGTTACGCCATGGTAATCGGGCGGCGGCGATCATGGGATTGATCCAGTCGGTCCGGCTCAACGGGCATGATCCGTATGCTTACCTGAAGTATGTTTTAGCGCGCCTGCCGACGCAGTGGGCGAGTAAGATTACCGAGCTGCTGCCGCATAACTGGCCACCCACCTAACAACGTAAACCGGGATGTACGGATACTCACGTTGAAACTCCACAAGGAAGACTTGGAATGACTCGAATTATTGAAATCCTGATGTACACCTTAAAGCCAGGATCGGGATTGGATTTTCATCGAATAATGCAGAATGTAAGTATTCCGCTTCACCTGGAAGCTGGCATCGATGTCGTTTCTTATGGCGGCTCATTGCATGATTGTGACAGCTATCACCTGATTCGCGCCTATGAAAGCGAGAGCCATCGCTTGGCATCTCAAGATATTTTTTACGCAAGCGCTGCCTGGAAACAGGGCCCGCGAGCAGACATTATCAGTCTCATTGAAGTCAGTACAACGACAGTAATGGCGCTCACTCAAGACGTAATTGATGCCTTCAGAGCGTCCATGGATATGTCGAAAGCCGACGTTCAATCAGCGTGATAGGCCCGTATTCTTCAACGCAGGGATCAGGAAGGTGTGTTAGCCGGACGCTTACGATCATGCCTCCAGAATCATTTTCCAGCCCACAAAAAAACCCACTGACCGTCGCCGGTTCAGTGGGCTTTTTTTGATCCGGTCTCTAATTACAGAGCCATATCACTCGCAGCATTCGCCTTCGGCGCTTTTACTGCAGTATCAACAGTCACTGGCGTCACAGCCGGCGCGATCACCGCGGGTGGCGGAGTCAGTTCCAGCACCTTGGCGGTGTAGGCCCACTCTTGCGCAACCTTCTCAGGGCTGGCGTTCAACTGGGTGCCGTAGCTCGGGACGATCTGGTGCAGCTTTGCCTGCCAGTCAGGGGTCGCGACCTTGTCCTTGAACACTTTCTGCAGCACGGTCAGCATGATCGGCGCGGCGGTCGATGCGCCCGGGGAGGCGCCCAGCAGGCCGGCGATGCTGCCGTCTTGGGAAGCGACGATTTCGGTGCCCAGTTTCAGCACGCCACCGGCGGCTTCGTCACGCTTGATGATCTGCACGCGCTGGCCGGCTTGCCACAGGCGCCAGTCTTCAGCCTTGGCGTTCGGGAAGTATTCCTTCAGGGCGTTGAGGCGGTCTTCGTCAGACAGCATCAGCTGGCCTGCCAGGTACTCGACCAGCGGGTATTCCTTGATGCCGACCTTGGTCATTGGCCACACGTTGTGGGTGGTCGTGGTGGTCAGCAGGTCCAGGTACGAACCTTCTTTCAGGAATTTGGTGCTGAAGGTGGCGAACGGGCCAAACAGGATCACGCGCTTACCGTCCAGCACGCGGGTGTCCAGGTGCGGAACCGACATCGGCGGCGCGCCAACGGAGGCTTTGCCGTAGGCCTTGGCCAGGTGTTGCTCGGCGATGGTCGGGTTCTCGGTCACCAGGAACGAGCCGCCTACCGGGAAGCCTGCGTATTCCTTGGCTTCAGGAATGCCGGACTTCTGCAACAGGTGCAGGGCACCGCCGCCGGCGCCAATGAACACGAATTTCGCGTCGGTTTCGGTCTTGCTGCCGTCTTTGAGGTTCTTGTAGCTGACGCGCCAGCTGCCGTCTTCGTTTTTGGTGATGTCCTGCACTTCGCTGGACAGCTTCAAGTCGAACTTCGGCGTGGTTTGCAGGTGCGCAACGAACTGGCGGGTGATTTCGCCGAAGTTCACGTCGGTACCCAGCGGGCTCCAGGTGGCCGCGATTTTCTGGCTCGGGTCACGCCCTTCCATCATCAGCGGCACCCACTGCTTGATCACAGCCGGGTCTTCGGAGTACTGCATGCCGGCGAACAGCGGGCTTGCTTGCAGGGCTTCGTAGCGTTTTTTCAGGAACTTGATGTTGTCATCGCCCCACACGAAGCTCATGTGCGGGGTGGAGTTGATGAACGAACGCGGGTTCTTCAGCACGCCTTGCTGAACCTGCCAGGCCCAGAACTGACGGGAGATCTGGAACGCTTCGTTGATTTCAACGGCCTTCGGGATCGACACCTTGCCGCTCTCGTCTTCCGGGGTGTAGTTCAGCTCGGCCAGGGCGGAGTGACCAGTACCGGCGTTGTTCCAGCCGTTGGAGCTTTCCTGGGCGACGCCGTCGAGGCGCTCGATCATTTGCATCGAGGTACCGGGTTCCAGCTCATTGAGCCATACACCCAGGGTCGCGCTCATGATGCCGCCGCCGATCAGCAGCACATCGACTTTCTTGGCCTCTTGCGCGTGGACGGCAGACATCCCCATGGACAAAGCCAGCCCCAGCAGGGCCGTGTTCACTTTCTTAAACATCTGTAGCACCTATGATAAAACGCCATCCGCCCTTCCATCCTCACGCGCACAGCCCCGTGTTTCACGGCAGTCACGGGTGCGGCACTCAAGGATTACAGGGTGGGCACACAAGGCCGATGAACCGCATCGACCCCAGTTTAATGTCCCTTCTGAACTGACTTTTTATCTTTATTGGCTTCAGCTACTTGAGCGACAGTGATTCGGTCGGCACGTCTCAACGACATGCAAACTGAATAGGTCAAACCAAGTTGGCGCGAAGAATATCACGACAAGGCTTACCCGCGCGTCTGTTCCCGACCGGTTAGTCCGGGCGCGGGCGATCGGCCTTCTATACTCATCCTGTTTTTCTCCATGAGTGTGTGAGGAACAGCCATGAGCGACAAAGACGATCTGCGCAAGTACTCCTCTCAAGTGATCGACGGCGTGGAGGCCGCACCGGCACGCGCCATGTTGCGGGCCGTGGGCTTTACCGATGCAGATTTCACCAAGCCGCAGATTGGCATCGCCTCGACCTGGGCCATGGTCACGCCCTGCAACATGCACATCGACAAACTGGCGCTCGAAGCCGAAAAAGGCGCGAACGCCGCCGGGGCCAAGGGCGTGATCTTCAACACCATCACCATTTCCGACGGCATCGCCAACGGCACCGAAGGCATGAAGTATTCCCTGGTGTCCCGCGAGGTGATCGCCGACTCCATTGAAGTGGTCACCGGTTGCGAGGGGTTCGACGGCCTGGTGACCATCGGCGGCTGTGACAAGAACATGCCGGGGTGCCTGATCGGCATGGCACGGCTCAATCGCCCGTCGATTTTTGTCTATGGCGGCACCATCCAGCCGGGCGCCGGCCACACCGACATCATTTCCGTGTTCGAGGCCGTGGGCCAGCACGCGCGGGGCGATATCAGCGAGATTCAGGTCAAGCAGATCGAGGAAGTGGCGATTCCCGGCCCCGGCTCCTGTGGCGGCATGTACACCGCCAACACCATGGCCTCGGCCATTGAAGCACTGGGCATGAGCCTGCCCGGTTCCAGCTCCCAGGACGCCATTGGCGGCGACAAGGCCTCGGACAGCTTTCGCGCCGGCCAGCAGGTGATGGAGCTGCTCAAGCTCGACCTCAAGCCTCGCGACATCATGACCCGCGAAGCCTTCGAGAACGCCATCCGCGTGGTAATCGCCCTCGCCGGCTCGACCAATGCCGTGCTGCATCTGCTGGCCATGGCCAATGCGGTGGATGTCGAACTGACCCTGGATGACTTCGTCGAGCTGGGCAAGGTTTCCCCGGTGGTCGCCGACCTGCGCCCCAGCGGTCAATACATGATGAGCGAGCTGGTGGCCATCGGCGGCATTCAACCGCTGATGAAGCGCATGCTCGATGCCGGCATGCTGCACGGCGATGTGCTGACCGTCACCGGCCAGACCCTGGCGGACAACCTGGCCAGCGTGCCCGACTACCCGGCCGGCCAGGACGTGATCCGGCCTTTCGACCAGCCGATCAAAAAGGACTCCCACCTGGTCATTCTGCGCGGCAACCTCTCGCCCACCGGCGCCGTGGCCAAGATCACCGGCAAGGAAGGCCTGCGCTTCGAAGGCACGGCCCGGGTCTATCACGGCGAGGAAGGTGCGCTGGCCGGCATCCTCAATGGCGAAGTGCAGCCCGGCGAAGTGATCGTGATCCGCTACGAAGGGCCCAAGGGCGGCCCGGGCATGCGCGAAATGCTGTCGCCGACGTCGGCGGTCATGGGCAAGGGCCTCGGCAAGGAGGTGGCGCTGATCACCGACGGGCGTTTTTCCGGCGGCTCCCACGGTTTCGTGGTCGGTCACATCACGCCGGAGGCCTTTGAGGGCGGGCCGATTGCGCTGGTCGAGAATGGCGACAGGATCATTATTGATGCGCAAACCCGGCAGATCACGGTGGATGTTCCCGATGCAGTGCTGGCCGAGCGCAAGTCGCACTGGGTGCGGCCGGAATCGAAATACAAGCGCGGGGTGCTGGCCAAGTATGCGAAGACAGTTTCCAGTGCTTCGGAGGGGGCTGTGACGGATAAGTACCTGTAAGGTTTGAGTCTGGCGCTGTTTGGTCTAATGCCATCGCGAGCAGGCTCGCACACAGTTGATCTCCATATGCCGAAGATCCCCTGGGAGCGAGCCTGCTCGCGAAGGCGGCCTGTCAGGCAACCTCTACCTCAAAGCCTGAACCGATCACCTTGCAGTCGTCACCGATTGCTTTTGCGCCATACCGCGCAAAGACACCAGCAACAGACTGACAAACGCACCGGCAACCGCGATGCCCATGTCCTTTTGCGAATCCCACGGGTCATTTTGCGCGCCGACGAAGGCGTTCGCCGTGTCTTTGCCCAGGAAGGCTCCACCGATCCATTCCACCAGTTCGTACACCGCGGATGTCGACAGCATGATGTTCAGGGTCACGAAAAACAGCCAGAACCCGCGCAGCGGCGTCAGGCGCCACAGGACTTCGCGCACCGGATAAGCCAGCAGCAGCCCGTAGCTCAGGTGCACCAACCGGTCGTAGTGATTGCGGTGAGTACCTGCCGCCCGGTCAAAACTGAAGCCCAACCACGCCGAAGACCAGTGATCGTATGGCACCAGGGAATAGGTGTAATGGGCGCCCAGTTCGTGCACGCACAGAAACGCAAACACCAACGTGATGGACATCGCCGACAAGCGGAAACGACGTGATACAGCCACCAAAGTCCCCACCAGCAACAACACCAGCAGGTTTTCCAGCGCCCAGTCCACCCGACTGCGGGGAGAAAAACCCGACGCCACGACAATCAGCACAAACACCAGGAGCAGCATCAGGTCGTGCCGTAAACGCGGGTCAGGCTGCATGGTGCAATACCTCGAAGTCAGGGCATCACCCTTTTAACTTCGAGGCAAGGGTGCCAGGCAAGTTCGCTTTTTTCCTTCAGCTCATGATAGGTTGTACGATGACTGACGAATGTTTATCCAGTCATCGCTCTATCCCTACAACAACAAGGAAACACCCATGAAAAAAGCAAACGTGCTGATCGGTTTTCTGTGCCTGTTCAGCGGTTACGTCGCCGCCACCCCGGCTGTCGCGGACAAGGACGTGGCCCTGGCGGTCGAACACCTGACCCAGGCCATGCTGCACAAAGACATCCCGGAACTGAACGCCTTGACCGCCGAGAACCTGACCTACGGGCATTCCAGCGGCAAGATCCAGGACAAGCAGGCCTTCATCGCCGACATCGAAACCGGCAAAAGCGCGTTCAAGACCCTTGAGATGCAAAACCAGACCATTACCGTCTCCGGCGATGTCGCGCTGGTCCGTCACCACTTCTCGGCGCAAGCGCTCAAAGGCACTGAAGTGGTGCCGACGGAAATCGAAAACTTCCAGATCTGGCAAAAGCAGGACGGTAAATGGCTGTTGGTAGGACGGCAGGCGTTCAAGTTCTGATGAGTTCGTAAGCCACCAACATAACCTGTAGGAGCGAGCCTGCTCGCGATGGACGTAAATGCACCGCATTTATTCAGGTAACACGCGTAATCGTTAGCAACCATCGCGAGCAGGCTCGCTCCTACAGGGGTTTTCGGGTGAATCAACTACCTTTCCACTCCCTGGGACTGAGCCCGGTCTTGCGCCGAAACGCCCGGGCCAGCGCCGAGGGGCTTTCGTAGCCGACCTCCTCGGCAATCAGCGCAATCGGTCGGCCCTCGCGCAAGCGTTTCTGTGCCAGGCTGATGCGCCAGCTCACCAGGTAATCCACCGGCGTCTGCCCGACTACCCGGCGAAAGTGCTCGGCGAAACTGGCTCGCGACATGTTGGCGGCGACCGAGAGTTCGGCCACGCTCCAGGCCTTGGCCGGGGTTTGATGCATCAGGCTCAGGGGGCGCGCCAGGCGCGCATCGGCGAGGCCGGCCATCATGCCCGGCTGCTGGCCTGTGGTGCTCAAGATGTGCCGCAACAACAGAATCACCAGCAACTCGAACAGGCGATCCATCACCGCTTCGCGCCCGCACGTACCGTCGAACGCCTCGTTGAACAGCCATTCCAGGGTCCCGGCCAGGGTCGGGATTTCATCGAGTTTGAGCACCAGGTAATCCGGCAGCGCCGCCGCCAGGGCATTGCCTGCACCGCCGTCGAAATCCAGGGTCGCGCAGACCAGTTGCGTGCCGGACGCTTCAGACGCGAACAGACGATGTCGATAGGGCCGGGGGAAAAAGATCAGGGTCGGCTCGCTCAGTTGCAGGTCCGGCTGATCGCCCATCTTGAGCAGCAACTCGCCCGCCTGAAGCAAGTGCAGATGACCGCTGGCCTGTTGGCCATCGAAGGCGGAGGTGCCGCAAAACGTACCGCTATGGAAAGTGCCGGCATTGACGCCAAAGTGTGTGAGCAAGGTGGACAAGCGATCCATGACAAGGCTCCCGAAGGCAGTTCTGGACGATGTGTCGCATATCCTCGACGATTTGCACCCAACAAGCCAGCCACTCTCCCTAACATCAGCTCCGTACCCAGCGCATACCGCGCTTCACACCACGGAGTATCACCATGACCCGCATTGCCCCGATCAGCCTGGAACACGCCACCGACGCCACCCGCCCGCTGCTGGAAGCCGTGCAGAAAAAAGTCGGTTTTGTGCCCAATACCTTCAAAGTCCTGGCTCACGCCCCAGCGGTGCTGGCCGCGTACCTGCAAAACTCGGCAGCGTTGGGCAAAACGTCCCTGAGCGCCACGGAAAAAGAAGCGGTGTCCCTCGCCACCTCGCAGGTCAACGGCTGCGACTACTGCCTGGCGGCTCATACGTTGTTCGCCGGCAAGGCCGGATTGTCGAAGCAGGACATCCTCAGCGCACGACACGGCGAGCTCAACGCCATTGCCGCCCTCGCCCGCCAAGTTACCGAAAGCCGTGGTCACCTGACCGTCGAGCAGCTCGCCGCTGCCCGTGCCGCCGGCATCGATGACGGCAAGATCATCGAAGTGATCGCCCACGTGGCCTCGCAGACATTGACCAACTACCTGAACAACACAGCGCTGACCGACATCGACTTCCCGGCCATCTAGCGTAAATCCAGTCTGAAAAAACCTGTAGGAGCGAGCCTGCTCGCGATAGCGTTGAGTCAGACACCTATGATGTCGTCTGACACTCCGCCATCGCGAGCAGGCTCGCTCCTACAGATATTCACTCCGCTGCCATGTATTCGCAGGCCTCAATCATCCTCATGCAACTTGATGCCGCGTTTATGCAGCACATGAGGCACCACCAGCACCAGCAGCGTCAGAGCGAGGAAGAACGCCGAGATCGGTTGCGTGAGGAACACCGTCCAGTCGCCCTGGCTGATGGACAAGGCATTGCGCAGTTGTTTCTCGGCCATCGGCCCCAGCAGCATGCCGACGATCACCGGGGCGACGGGGAAGTCGAAACGGCGCATCAGCACCCCGCCCCAGCCAATGGCCAACATCAGGATCAGGTCGAAAGATGAGTGGCGCATGCCATACACGCCGATGGTGGCGAACACGAGGATGCCGGCATTCAGGTACGGCCGGGGGATTTGCAGCAGTTTGACCCACAAACCCACCAGCGGCAGGTTCAACACCAGCAGAATCGCGTTGCCGATGTACAGCGAGGCCACCAGCGTCCAGACAAGCTCCGAGGAGGTTTCGAACAGCATCGGCCCGGGTTGCAGGTTGTAGTTCTGGAACGCCGCCAACAAGATCGCCGCGGTGGCGGACGTCGGGATGCCCAGGGTCAGCAACGGCACCAGGGACCCGGTCGCGCTGGCGTTGTTGGCCGCTTCCGGGCCGGCGACGCCTTCGATGGCGCCCTCGCCCTTGTTGGCGGAAAACTCCTTGGGGTACTTGCTGAGTTTGCGTTCGGTGGAATAGGACAGGAAGGTCGGAATCTCGGCGCCACCGGCCGGAATCGAACCAAACGGAAAGCCGATCAGCGTGCCGCGCAACCAGGCGGGGACCGAGCGTTTCCAGTCGGCGCGGGTCATCCACAACGAGGTCAGGCGGTGCCGTCCTTCGTTTGATTCCTTTTGATAGAGCAGGCTGTACAAGGCCTCGCCCACCGCGAACAAACCAACCGCCACCAGCACCACCTCGATACCATCCACCAGTTCCGGCACGCCGAGGGTGTAGCGGGCAATGCCCGAGGTCGAGTCCAGGCCGATCAAACCGATGGTCAACCCGACGCCCAGCGAGGCAAACCCGCGCAGCATCGAAGCGCCAAGCACCGCCGACACGGTGGTGAACGACAGCACCAGGATTGCGAAGTATTCGGTCGGGCCGAAATTCAGGGCCAGCCTGGCCACGATGGGCGCAAACAGCGTGAGCAAAATCGTGGCAATGGTGCCGGCGACGAACGAGCCGATCGCCGCCGTCGCCAGCGCAGGTCCCGCTCGGCCGTTGCGCGCCATCAGGTTGCCCTCCAGGGCCGTGACCATGGAGGATGATTCACCGGGCGTGTTGAGCAGGATCGAGGTGGTGGAGCCACCGAACTGCGCACCGTAATAGATACCGGCGAACATGATCAGCGCGCCAGTGGGGTCGACCTTGGCGGTGATCGGCAACAGCAGGGCCACCGTCAGTGCCGGACCGATCCCCGGCAGCACGCCGATGGCGGTGCCAAGCAGGCAGCCGATGAACCCCCACATCAGATTGATCGGCGTCAGCGCCGAGGAAAAACCCATCGCCAGGCTTGAAAGAATGTCCACGGTGTCGAGCTCCTTTCAAAGCCAGATGTTGATCAGCGACGGCAGGGAAACCCCCAGCCCGGCGTTGAACAGCCAGTAGATCGGCAGGGTCAAGGCAATGCCGATGGCCAGGTCCCGCAGGGGATGACGGCTGCCGAACCCCCGCGCCGAACAGGTAAACAGCAACCCGGCGGCCAGCACAAACCCGATCAGGTTGATCAGCACCGCCACCCCGACAAGCCCCGCCGTCACCCAGGCCGCACCGGTTTTCCCACCGGGCACCGTGGCAGTGTCGTTATCCAGTTCGCGAAAACCGCCACTGACGGCCTGATACCCCAGCAGCAGCCCCACTGCACCCAGAAACGCTGCCACGACATAGGGGTAGACGTACGCCGGGAGGATCACGAAGCCCATTTCGGGCGGAAACCGGTAGGCGCCAATCGCCAATACGACGCTGATGACGATCAGGCCGATGCCGACCGCCAATTGCGTCGGTACTACTGCGCGCTGTGTGGCCATCTCAAAGCAGCCCGACCTTGACCAGCATGGCGCGCAACCGCACATGTTCTTCCTCGACGAATTTGCCGAACTCATCGCCGGTCAGCACGCTGGGCGTCCAGGCATTGGTCTGGATATTGTCTTGCCAGACCTTGCTGTTGGTGGCGGCCACGACCGCGTCGATCACCTCTTTACGCTGTTGCGGGGTGAGGCCCGCCGCACCGTAAACGCCGCGCCAGTTGCCGATCGTCACGTCATAGCCGCTCTCCTTGAGGGTCGGTGCATCAATGCCGGGAACCCGCTCCGGCGCGCCGATGCCCAGGACACGGAACTGACCGGTCTTGATGTATTGCCCCAGCTCGGCGTAACCGCCGGTGATCACCTTGAGCTGGCCGCCCAACGCCTGGGCAACCACCTCGCCACCGCCACCAAAGGCCACGTAGTTGACCTTGTTGACCGGCACGTCCAGCTTGCCCGCCAACTCGGCGATGCCAATGTGATCCACCGAGCCCTTGGAGCCGCCGCCCCAGGTGATGCTGGTTGGATTGGCCTTGAAGGCCTTGATCAGGTCATCGAGGGTCTTGAATTCAGATTCCTTGCGCACGGCGATCACGTTGTACTCGGTGAACAGCCGGGCAATGGGCGTCACATCCTTCAGGCTGATCTGCGGTTTGTTCTGTTCGATGCCCGCGACCATGATCGCGCCGACTGGAAACGCTCGGTCCCCGCCTGGTTGCGCGGCACGCTGATCGGCTTTCCGTTTGGTTCGATTCCGGCCGGTGGCGCCGAGATTCCGACCTTCCTGTCCTATTCCACC